>DASQPA010000554.1:0-17437 GCA_035644215.1 Thermoanaerobaculia bacterium | reverse complement strand
CAGCGACGCCGTCGGCCCCCCACCACGACATTCGATTTCGGGGCTCTATCTCGCGGCCTGCATCCTTGCTCCTCCTGGCTCCGTACTCGGATTGCTCCTACGCACGCAGGACTTGCTACCGGCCTGCCGGGCGGGCTTTAGCCGGGTGGGACTTCCCGGCGGTCCTCTGCCAGGGCACCTACTGGGTGGCTTTGACGGGTTTCATAGAACTCGTGTGCCATTCCCCCCGTCCAGGGTTTTGCTTGGCACGACGCCGGATGAATCCGGCTTCGCGCGGCGGACGCTGGGCCAGAATCTTGATCGTCAACTCAGGGTCGCGGGACTTTGGCGAGAGTAAGTAGACTCCAGCCTGCGTCACGGGACTTTGGCGAGAGTAAGCGGACTTCAGCCTGCGTCGCGGGACTTTGGCAAGAGTAAGCGGATCCCAGCCCGCGTCGCGGGACTTTGGCGAGAGTAAGCGGACTCCAGCCTGCGTCGAGGGACTTTGGCAAGAGTAAGCGGACTCCAGCTCGCGTCGCGGGACTCTGGCGAAAGTGAGCGGATTCCAGCCCGCGTGGGGCCAGCCCTCCTCTAATTAACAGAAGGCGGCGTCTCAGGGCTTGGCGGGCCAGGCGAGGGCGGGATCGCCGTTGCGCCGCATCCACGTGGAGAGACGCGAGCGCAGGTCGAGCAGCACCTCCCTGGCCGCCGGGTCGGCGACGAGGTTGTGCTTCTCCGCTGGATCGGCTGCGAGGTCGTAGAGCTCGTCGCCGCGCCCTGGATCCTTCCAGAGGATGAGCTTGTGCGTCGGGGTTCGCACGGCGCGGAAGGCCAACCGGCCGAACTTCTCGCTTCCCTCGTCGGACCACTCGGCGAAGGCTTCGCGGACCTCGATCTTTCCGGCGAGCGCCGCCACCAGGTTGCGCCCCGGCCAGGTGTCGGGCACCGGAAGCCCGGCGAGGGCGAGGAGCGTCGGCGGCAGGTCCATGCTGGAGACGGGGAGGTCCGAGACGAGCGCCTGCGGCAGTCCCGGTCCCCGCATCATGAAGGGGACCCGCAACGAGCTCTCGTACGGGACCTGCTTGCCGTCGGAGCCCGAGTCGGGGCCGCCCACGCCGCGCTCGCCCATCATGTACCCGTTGTCGCCGAGGAGGATCACGACCGTCCGCTGGGCGAGCCCGGTCTCCTGGAGCGCCGTGAGCAGGCGCCCGAGCTGCTCGTCCAGATGGCTGACCGCCTCGTCATAGTGCCGCCAGTCGTTGGCCGGCACGTCGCGCGGGAAGCCGGGCGGGAGGAGCTCCTCCTCGCGGCGTCCGGCATAAAGGGCTTCGATCCGCTCCGGGTTGGGTTTGTAGGGAAAGTGGGGTGCGGTGAAGCCGAGCCAGAGGAGGAACGGGCCGGTCTGGGCGGCCGGGCCGTGCAGGAAATTCACCGCGTCGTCGGCGAAGATCTCCTGGGTGAAGCCGGCGATGGTTTCGTGCTTCTCGGAGATCCCGCGGACCAGCTCCGGGTCGCGGTAGTAGGTGCCGCCGTCCGGCAGCCAGGTCCGCACCTCGTCGAAGCCGCACTTCCAGGGGGGCGCGGGGACGTGCCACTTGCCGGCCAGCACGGTATGGTATCCGGCCTCCCTGAGCAGGCTCGCCACCGTCGGCCGCTGGCAGAGGGTCTCGGCGACCCCGGGCGCCTGCAGCTGGATCGAATAGACGCCGTGGCGGAAGGCGGGCAGGCCGGTGATCAGGCTGGCACGCACCGGATGGCACTGGGAGACCGAGACGGTGGCCTGGCGGAAATAGACGCCGTCCCGCGCCAGGCGGTCCATCACGGGCGTGAGCACGGCGGGGTTGCCGGCCGCGCCCAGGGCATCCCAGCGGTGGTCGTCGGAGAGCACGACGACCAGATTGGGGCGCGCAGAAACCGTCGGCGAGGTGGGGGGGCGCGGATCGTGCGGCGCCAGCCCGGCGCAGCCCAGGGGCGCCAGGAGCAGCACCACGAGGGAAACAAGAACCGAGAGACGCCGCATGAGGATACCTCCGGCTGTCGTGCCGCGGAAACTACCGTCGGGAGATATACGGTTGACCCTGCCCCCGCTATCTAGGGACCGCGGCCCGGCGGAGGCTCACACCGGCAGCCGCAGCACCGCCTCGCACCCGGTCTCGTCCCTCCGATTCTCCAGGGTGAGCGTGCCGCCGTGGGCCTCGGCGATCTGGCGGGAGAGGACGAGGCCGATGCCACTGCCTCCGGGCTTGGTGGTGTAGAAGGGGACGAAGAGGTTCTCGGTGTTGGCGAGCCCGGGGCCTTGATCGTCGATCCGCACCTCGACGTACGCGTCGTTCCTCTGCCAGGCCACCTGGACTCCACCGCCGGTCGAGAGGGCGGCGTCGGCGGCGTTCCGCATCAGGTTGATCAGCGCCTGCTCGATCTGGTCGGGGTCCGCCTGGAGGGCGACCTGCGGGCCGGGGGCGAGGCGGACCGGCAGGCGGGTCTCCAGCGCCGCGGCGCGGCGGATCAGCTCCGAGATCTCGATGCCGGTCCGGCGCGGCGGGGGGAGGCGGGCGAGCTTCGCGTAGGCGGCCATGAAGCGGATCAGCGATTCGGCGCGGTTGCCGACCACGGAGAGTCCCTGGCGCATGTCGTCCCGCCAGTCGGCCGGCGGCGGCTCGCGGTCGAGGAGTTGGAGGAGGGTCCCGGCCATCGAGCGGATGGGGGCGAGCGAGTTGTTGAGCTCGTGGCCGAGCACCCGCAGCAGCCGCCGCCAGGCCTGCCTCTCCTCTTCGCGCAGCGTCTGCGAGAGATCCGAGATGACCAGCAGCTGGTGCGGCCGTCCCCCCTCGCGGAAGCTGCTGCGGCGCACTTCCCAACGCCCGGGGCCGCCCGGAAAGGTGTAGTCCAGGGTCCGCGCCAGCTCGCCGGTCAGGCTGTCGGCGAGCCCAAGGGCTAAGGCGGTCTGCCCGACCAGCCGTTCCGCGCTCTCGGCCAGCAGCCGCTCGCCGGCCCGGTTGACCAGCTGGAGGCGGGCCGCGTCGTCGAAGGCGAAGATGGCGACGTCCACCTCCTCCATCACCCGGTGGAGGAGGGCGGTGGCCTCGACCGCTCCCAGGCGCTGCTCGCGGAGCACCTCCCCCAGGGCGTTCACCTCGTGCATCACCTCGGCCAGGGCGTCGGTCTCCCGCGGTCGGCGGGCGCGGAGGGAGAAGTCCCCCTCGCGGAGCGCCCCGAGCAGGTTGGCGAGGGTCTGGAGCGAGCGGATCACCCGCTCGCGCAGGGCGGCGGCGAAGCCCCACCAGAAGGCGAGGACGAAGACGGTCAGGGTCCAGCGGATCTTCGTGCTGTAGTCGCCGGCCCAGAGGAGGGAGAGGGCGACGAGCGCTCCCGGCAGGCCGGTCGCGAAGGAGAGGAGGAGGATGCGGGTCTCGAAGGCGAGCGGGCGGCGCTCGCGCTCAGAGCCCATGCTTTTCGAGCCGCCGGTAGAGGGCGCTCCGCGACAGGCCGAGGGCGTGGGCGGCCTGGCTGACGTTCCCCTCATAGCGCGCCAGCGCCTTCTGAATGAGCACCCGCTCGACCTCCTCCAGGGGTAGGTCCTCGAGGCGCGCGATGCCGCCGATGCCGCCGGCACCGCCGCTCGCACCCGCTACCGGCTCGAGCCCGAGGTCGGGGGCGCTCACCCGCTCCCCCCGCGCCATCAGCACCCCGCGCTCGACCGCATGGTCGAGCTCGCGGACGTTCCCCGGCCAGGGGTGGGCGAGGAGGGCGGTGAGCGCCGCGGGCTCGAAGCCGGCCAGGCTCTTGCGGTAGCGCCTCCCGTGCTGGGCGAGGAAGTGCTCGGCGAGGAGCGGGAGGTCCTCGGGCCGGGCGCGCAGGGGGGGGAGGTGGATCTCGACCGTGTTCAGGCGGAAGAGGAGGTCCTGGCGGAAACGGCCGGCGGTCACCTCCTCGCGCAGGTCGGCGTTGGTCGCCGAGAAGACCCGCACGTCGACCGAGCGGGTGCGCGACGACCCCACCCGCTCGAACTCGCCGGTCTCCAACACCCGCAGGAGCTTGGTCTGCTGGGCGAGCGAGATGTTGGCGATCTCGTCCAGGAAGAGGATGCCGCCGTCGGCCAGCTCGAAGCGACCGGCGCGATCGGTCTTGGCGTCGGTGAAGGCGCCGCGCACGTGGCCGAAGAGCTCGCTCTCGAAGACCGATTCCGAGAGGCCGCCGGTGTTGACGGTGATCATCGGCTTGCCCGCCCGCGCCGAGACGGCGTGGAGGGCGCGGGCGACCACCCCCTTGCCGGTGCCGTTCTCGCCGGTGATGAGGATGTGGGCCTCCGACGGCCCCACCCGCTCGATGAGGTCGAGCACCGGCCGCATGGCCGGCGAACGGGCGAGGAGCTTCCCCCGGCCATCGAGGCCATCGCCCGCTCCGGCGCCGTCCGCACCCTCGGAGGCATCGCGCAACAACCGGTTCTCCGCCTCCAGCCGTTCGCCGCGCCGGAGGGCTCGACCGAGGTCGACCTGGGTGCGCAGGATGGAGAGGAGCCGGGTGTTGTCCCATGGTTTCTCGACGAAATCGCGGGCGCCGTGGCGCATGGCCTCGACCGCCAGGCCGACGCTCGCCCAGGCGGTCATCACGACGACCGGCAGGGTCTCGTCGACGGCGCGCAGGCGGGAGAGGAGGTCGAGCCCCTCGCGGCCGGAGGTGGTGTCGCGCGTGTAGTTCAGGTCCATGAGCACGGCGTCCCAGTCGCTTCGCGAGACCGCCTCCAGGACCTCGGCCGGCGACATCGCCGTGGCGGTCTCGAAGCCTTCCCCTTTCAGCAGGAGGCGCAGGGCCTCGCGCACGTCGCGCTGGTCGTCGGCGATCAGGATCTTGGGGCTCGGGCTCAACTTTCCTGGCCCACGACCCAGCCGTCGAGCAGCTGGATCACCCGGTTGCCGTAGGTGGCGTTCTTCTCCGAGTGGGTGACCTGGATGATCGTCGTCCCCTCCTGGTTGAGCTTCTTGAACAGCTCCATGATCTCCTCGGCCTGGCCGGTGTGGAGGTTGCCGGTCGGCTCGTCGGCGAGGATCAGCTTGGGGTTCCCCACCACCGCCCGCGCCACCCCCACGAGCTGCTGCTGGCCGCCCGAGAGCTGGGAGGGAAACAGGTCCTTCTTGCCGACGATGTGGAAACGGTCGAGCGCCTCGGCGACCAGGGCCTGGCGCTGCGCTTTCTTGACGTCGCGGTAGGAGAGCGGCAGGTCGAGGTTCTCGTAGACGGTCAGGCTGTCGATCAGGTGGTAGCTCTGGAAGACGAAGCCGATGTACTGCTTGTTGAGCGCCGCGCGCTCCTTGGGCTTCAGCTTGTGGACCGGCTGGTCGAGGAAGTGATACTCCCCCTCCCAGGATGCGTCGAGCATGCCGAGGATCGACATCAGGGTCGTCTTGCCGGCCCCCGAGGGACCCATGATGGTGACGAACTCCCCTTCCTCGATGTCCAGCTGGACGCGGCGCAGCACGAAGGTCTTCAGGTGACCGTGCTGGTAGTACTTCTCGACATTGTGCAGTCGGATCATGGTGGCTCCTTGGCTTCCAGAGGATATCCGATCGGCGCGCGCCAGAGTTTCATCTCGTTTTCATGGTCTCTCTGGAAGGGCAAGCGGTGTGCCAAGCGGCGAAGGTGGATAAGCCGCTGATTCTACAGGGATTCCTGGGCACGATCCGGACGGCCGCGTTCGCTCGCGGGATGGCGGCGTCCCAGAAGCGGACAGGAGCCCCTACCCCCCTCTCCCGGCCCGCCCCCCCTTTCCCCCGGGAGAGGGGGAAAAAGAAAAACCGTGGCCGTAGGCAGCTGCTACAATGACCCGCTCGCCGCCCCTGGAGCGCGAGCGAGCACAAGCCCCTATTCACGATGAGCCGATTCCCCGACGTCCCCGGCGGTTACCCGTTCCCCCGTTTGGAGCAGGAGGTCCTGGCCTTCTGGCGGGAGGAGGAGATCTTCCCCAAGAGCCTCGAACGCCCGGCCCCGGCCGGTCCGTTCGTCTTCTATGAAGGCCCCCCCACGGCCAACAACGTCCCCCACGTGGGCCACGTGGTCACCCGCGTCATCAAGGACCTCTTCCCGCGCTACAAGACGATGCGCGGCTACCGGGTGCCGCGCAAGGCCGGCTGGGACACCCACGGCCTGGCGGTCGAGATCGAGGTCGAGAAGCGCCTCGGCTTCTCCGGCAAGCAGCAGATCGAGGCCTACGGCATCGCCGCCTTCAACCGCGCCTGCCTGGAGAGCGTCCACACCTACGAGACGCAGTGGCGGGCGATGACCGAGCGCATCGGCTACTGGCTGGACCTGGATCACGCCTACCAGACCTACACCAACGAGTACATCGAGTCGGTCTGGTGGGCGCTCGCCGAGCTGTCGAAGCGCGGGCTCCTGGTCGAGGGCTACAAGATCCAGCCCTACTGCGCCCGCTGCGGCACGACCCTCTCCTCGCACGAGGTGGCGCAGAACTACAAGGAGGCGGACGACCCCTCGATCTGGACCCTCTTCCGCGCCCGGGAGGGGCAGAGCGTCCCGACCGTCGACGGCGGGACCTTCGAGCTCGGCCCCGACCTCTTCTTCGTCGCCTGGACGACCACCCCGTGGACGACCCTCGCCAACGTCGGCCTCGCCGTCCATCCCGACCTCACCTACAAGGTGATCGACTTCCCCGGCCATCCGGGGAAGCGCCTGCTCCTGGGCGACGATCTCGGGACCCCGGTCCCCCTGGCGGTCGAGGAGGACGGCAAGAGGAAGCAGATCGATCTCCGCGAGCGTCCAACCTTGGCGAAAATCCAGGGGAGCGCCCTCGAAAACCTGCTCTACGACCGGCTCTACACCTTCTTCTTCCCCGAGGAGCCGGGCCGGGTGGTGCTCGGCGACTACGTCACGAGGACCGAGGGCACCGGCCTCGTCCACACCGCCCCGCCGTTCGGCGAGGACGACTACCAGACCGGCCGGCGCTACGGCCTGCCGCTCATCCGCTCGGTCGACGCCGAGGGGAAGATCGTCCCCGGCGCCACCCCCTTCGCCGGCCTCTGGTTCAAGGACGCGGACGCCAAGATCATCCAGGACCTGAAGAGCCGCGGCCTGATGCTCCACTCGGACCGCGTCAAGCACAACTACCCCTTCTGCTGGCGCTGCGACCGGCCGCTCCTCTACTACGCGACCGAGAGCTGGTTCGTGAAGACGACCGCCGAGAAGGGCCCCCTGGTGGCGAAGAACCGCGAGATCCACTGGCACCCCGAGCACATCGGCGAGGGCCGCTTCGGCAACTGGCTGGAGAACGTCGTCGACTGGGCCCTGTCGCGCAAGCGCTACTGGGGAACCCCGCTCCCGGTCTGGCTCTGCGCCGCCTGCGGTCACAAGCAGGTGGTGGGCTCCTATCAGGAGCTCTTCGCCGCCGCGGGACGCCCGCTGCCGGAAAATCCTTACGATCCGGCGCAGTTCGATCCCCACCGGCCGGGGATCGACGAGATCACCTGGCCCTGCACCGAGTGCGGCGGCGCCATGCAGCGGGTGCCGGAGGTGATCGACGCCTGGTTTGATGCGGGCTCCATGCCCTACGCTCAGCACCACTACATGGGCTCGCCGCTACCGGAATTCGATCCGCACGCGAGGCGGGGCTTCCCGGCCGACTTCATCAGCGAAGCGGTCGACCAGACCCGCGGCTGGTTCTACACCCTGCACGTCCTGGGGGTCCTCCTCTTCGACTCGGTCGCCTACCAGAACTGCATCGTCCTCGGGCACATCCTGGACGACAAGGGGAGGAAGCAGTCGAAGCGGTTGGGCAACGTCGTCGAGCCCATGGGGGTGATCGAGAAGACCGGCGCCGATGCCCTGCGCTGGTACTTCTGCGTCAACGATCCGGAGGTCGCCTCGCGCTTCTCGGCGGAGCTGGTGCGCGAGGCCGCCCAGCGGTTCCTCCTGCCGCTCTGGAACGCCCTCTCCTTTTTCACCATCTATGCCAACCTGGACGGCTGGCACCCCGGCCGCTCGCCGGCCGCCGCCTTCGCCGCTTTCGGCGACAGACCGGCCCTCGACCGCTGGATCCTCCTCCGCCTCGACCGCCTGACCGACGCGGTCACCGCCGCGCTCGAAGCCTACGACGTGGCCGGGGCAGCGCGACCCATCGAGGAGCTGCTGGACGATCTCACCAACTGGTACATCCGCCGGAGCCGCGGCCGTTTCTGGGCTGGTGACGCAGCAGAAGACGCGGCGGCCAAGGAGAGCGCCTACCAGACCCTCTACGAGGTGCTCACCACCCTTTCGCGCCTCCTCGCCCCCTTCGCGCCGTTCGTCGCCGAGGTGCTCCACCGCCACCTGGTGCGCAGCCAGGAGGGGGCCGCCGGGGTGGCGAGCGTCCACCTCGCCGACTGGCCGGAGCCGCGGGCCGATCGCAGCGAGCCGGCGCTCCTCGCCAGCATGGCGGCCATCCAGCGCATCGTCCGCCTCGGCCACGCGGCGAGGAACGAGCACGGCCTCAAAACCCGCCAACCGCTCGCCGCGGTCACCCTGGTCACCGCCGACGCCGCCCTCCCCGGCCTGGTCCTCCCCTACGCCGACCTCCTGGAGGACGAGCTCAACGTCAAGGAGATCCGCTGGGCGGCCGACCGCTCCCACTACGTGCACCACGAGGTGCGGCCGCTCTATCCCAAGCTCGGCCCCAAGCTCGGCAAGCGGATGGGCGAGGTCAAGAAGGCCCTGGAAGCCGCCGACGGCGACGCCCTGGCGGCGCAGGTCGAGGCGACGGGCAAAATCTCCGTCGATCTCCCTGGCGGCCCGGTCGAGCTGACCGCCGAGGACGTCGAGATCCGCCTGACCGAGCTGCCCGGGATGGCGACCCAGGGGGACCGCGAGCTGCTGGTCGCCCTGGAAACCGCGCTCACCCCCAAGCTGGTCGCCGAGGGCTGGGCGCGTGAGGTCGTGCACCGCATCCAGACGGCGCGCAAGGACAAGGACCTCGACTACGCCGACCGCATCCGTGTCCACTACCGGGCCGCCCCCGAGCTCGCCGCCGCGATCGAGGCCCATGCGGCCTGGATCTCCGGCGAGACCCTGGCGGTCCAGCTTTCCCCCGACAATCCCCCCGCCGCCCTGACCGACGCACCGGTCGAAGGGCTGGACTTCGCCTTTACGATCGAGACGGTATAGCGAGACCCCATCATGTCCGGAATCTTCAAAGCGTACGACGTCCGCGGCCTCTACCCTGGTGAGCTCGACGAGAAGCGGGCGACCGAGATCGGCCTCGCCTTCCAGTTCGTTTTGGACGCCGAGGACCGCGCCAACGGCACCACTGTGGCGGTGAGCCGCGACATGCGCGAAAGCAGCCCGGGCCTCGAAAAAGCGCTCACCGCGGGCCTGACCGCGGCCGGGCTCGACGTGCTGGACGTCGGCCTCGCGACCACCCCGATGAACTATTTCGCCGTCGGCTCGACGAAAGCCGCCGGCGGGGTCCAGACCACCGCCTCCCACAACCCGGCCCAGTACAACGGCTTCAAGTTCAGCCGCCACGACGCCATGCCGGTCTCCGGCGATCACGGCATCGCGCTCATGGAGCAGAAGGTGACGGCGGGCGACCTGCCGAAGGCCGCGAAGCCCGGCACCGTGCGGCAAGGGGAGATCTTCTCCGCCTACAAGGACCACATCCTCTCCTTCCTCCGTCCGGTTCCGGGGAAGCGCCTGAAGGTGGCGGTCGACGCCGCGAACGGCATGAGCACCCTCTACAAGCCGATCCTCGAAGCGACCGGCATCGAGCTCATCCCCATCTACTTCGAGCTCGACGGCCGTTTCCCCAACCACGAGGCCAACCCGCTCAAGGAAGAGAACCTGAAGGACCTGGAGAAGCTGGTCCACGAAAGCGGCGCCGATCTTGGGGTCGCCTTCGACGGCGACGCCGACCGCGCCGCCTTCATCGACGAAAAGGCGGTGCCGGTGGGAAGCGACCTGATGACCGCACTGATCGGCGGCGCGCTCCTCGCCCGCGAGCCGGGAAAAGCGGTGCTCTACGACCTGCGCTCCTCGCGCGCCGTGGGCGAGTACATCACCGAGTGCGGCGGCATCCCGGTACGTGAAAGGGTGGGGCACTCCTTCATGAAGGCGACGCTCCGGAAGCGCGACGGCATTTTCGGCGGCGAGCTCGCCGGCCACTACTACTTCCGCGACCACTACCACGCCGACTGCGCGCTCCTCGCCGTGGTCGAGGTCCTGAACCTCCTCTGGAAGAAGGGCGAGCCGCTCTCCCGCCTGGTCGCCCCGCTCAAGCGCTACGCCAAGAGCCCCGAGATCAACTTCGTAGTCGAGGACAAGCAGGGGAAGATCGCGAGCCTCGCCGAGCGCTACAAGGACGCCCAGATCGACTATCTCGACGGCATCACGATCAACTACCCCACCTGGTGGGCCAACGTCCGCCCCTCGAACACCGAGCCCTATCTGCGGCTGGTGCTGGAGGCGAAGACGGAGGAAGAGCTGGCGAGCCGGAAGAAGGAGCTGGTGGGGTTGCTGGGGGAGCCGGCGGAGTAGTGGGCGGGCGAGAGGCGGAGGATTTGAGGTATTCTTGATCCTGAGGTGACACCGATGAGCTCGATTCTGCTGGACATCCCCGAAGAGACCTTGCTCAGCCTCAAGACCGATCCTGAATCTTTCGGTCGTGCGATGCGGATCCTCACCGCCGTCAAGCTTTTCGAGCTCGGGAAACTCTCTTCCGGCCGAGCTGCACAGCTGGCCGGGATGGACAGGGTCGAGTTTCTGCTGACCCTGCGGGACTATCAGGTATCGCCGTTCCAGATGACCGAGGAGGAGCTCCGGCAGGACATCCTCAATACCTGAGGCGATCGTCGTCAGCAACACCTCCCCGCTCGTCTATCTGCACCAGGTCCATCAAGTCGAGTTGCTCTCCCGAATGTATGGCCGCGTGGTGATCCCGCGGGCCGTCTCGGCTGAATTGCGAACCGGTTTGAAGCGCGGGTTTGCAGTCCCAGACCCAGACCACCTGCCTTGGCTCCACGTCCAGCCGATCCAGGACGAAACCCTGGTGCCGGCCGTGGTGGATCTTGGTGCCGGTGAGGCAGAAGTCATCGCCCTGGCGCTTTCTTCCGCGGGGAGTCTTTTGATTCTCGACGACGCTCTGGGGCGTAGACTTGCTCGGCTGCACAAGATCCGCTGCACCGGTACTCTGGGGGTGCTGGTTAAAGCGAAGAAGGCTGGACTCTTGCCGCGTTTGGCTCCAGTCCTCGAAGCCTTGCAGAGCACGACCATGTGGCTCCGCCCTGATTTGATTCAGTGGGCGCTGCGAGAGGGCGGCGAGTTGTAGAAGGTTTCTCTGTCGTGTCGCCCCCGAGGGCAAGCAGGGGAAGGTCTCGCAGTTAGTCGAGCGCATTAGGATGTCCAGGTCGACTGGGGCAAGCAAGAGCTGGTCAGGCTCTCGGGCGAGCCAGCGAGTAGGGGCGGTAAACGGGCGGGTGTCCTTTTGCTCCACCCGTACCCCCTGCTCCACCGCGTTGGCGAGGAGATCATCGTACGATCTCGTCCGTGCCTCGCTGGCTGCGGTCAGGAGCCAGGTGCTAAGATAGGTGGTAGGATTGCATCTCCGAAATACCGATGAGCGTCAGGACACTCCCAACTGGTTCGGTTATGGTCCTCTCCAGCGGAGGAATGGACTCGACTGCCTGCATCGCCCTTTTCGCCCGCCAGGGCATTCCCTTGGCGGGTCTGTTTGTCGATTACGGCCAGTCCGCTGTCGATGCTGAGCGTCGCGCCGCCCTCGCGGTTGCTGACCATTACAGCCTCCGCCTTCATCAGACCCGGTGGTCCGGCGGCATGCCCAAGGGCGCAGGGCTTATCCGTGGCCGCAACGCCTTCCTTTTGCTAGCCGGGTTGATGGAGGTGGGCGCCAGCTCTGGTACCATCGCCATCGGGTTGCATGCGGGCACGCCCTACTACGACTGCTCATCAACTTTCATTTCCGCGATGCAAGTCATTTTTGACGGGTACGCCGACGGAGCAGTGCGCGTCTCCGCACCCTTTCTCAGCTGGACCAAGAGGCAGATCTGGGATTTCTGCCGGCACGAGCGCGTGCCCATCGCTCTGACGCACAGCTGCGAAGAAGGACCTGTACCATGTGGACGCTGTCTATCGTGCCTGGACATAGAGGCCCTGCGTGCCCACCCATAGAGCGCGTCGCGTGCCCACCCGTAGAACGCGCCGCAGCACTGTCAGTCATCGTGCCTCTGGGCTTTCTCTCGAAACACCTCTGGTGATTCCCTCATTTTCAAGCAAGGGATTTGGCAAAATCAGCCAACGCCAGACCGAGATAGCTCAACTCCTGTCGACCGCCTCGGAGTTTCTAACCGGCGTATATCTCATCAGCGCCTTCGATATGCACTACGGACAGATTCCAGCGCCACGTGAATTATCTGGCCGACCGGAGCTGATTATCGTCGATAGTGGCGGCTACGAGACCTCTGATGACTACGATCTCTCGGCGGTATACCGGCCCGAACTTGGTTTCAAGCCGTGGACCGAGGAAATGCTCGCTGGTGTGCTCGACAAGTGGCCGGAGGAACTGCCGGCCGTATTCGTGAGTTTCGATCATCACGAAAGTCGAAGGCCGGTAGTCGAGCAGCTAGCTGCAGCCCGCGATTTGTTCAAAGGAAGGAGCCATCAACTCTCATGCTTCCTACTTAAGCCTGAGACACGCGATCAGTCAACGCTTCGCGTTGCGCTTGGCGCGGCGATTGCGCGAGCTGAAGATATGCGCTCCTTCGACATCATCGGCGTGACGGAGAAGGAACTGGGCACCAGCCCGCTTGAGCGGATGAAGCGCATTGTGAAACTCCGCAGCGCGCTGGATGAGGCACAAGTTCGAGCGCCCATCCATGTCTTTGGCGCGCTGGATCCCGCATCAATCTGTCTTTACTACTTAGCTGGCGCGGAGATGTTCGACGGCCTCACTTGGCTGCGTTACGCGTTTGTCCGCGACCGTGACCGCAACAAAGACCACTGCGTCTATATACATAGCTACTCTGTGATCGAAGAGGACTTGCGTTTGACCGACTCTAAGCTCCGGCTGCGGGTGCTCGCGCAGAACTACTATTATCTAGAGCAACTCCAGAACCGCCTGCGCGACTTCCACGCAACCGGTGACTTTACTAAGCTCCCCCACCCCGATTTCCTGAGGAACGCGTGCGACTCGCTTGAGGGCGAGCTGGCCCGAGGAGGGTATTGACTATGGGAGGCAGCGGCGGCGGCGGCTTTCTCGGTGGCACCAATCCAGCGAAGCTTGCTCAACAGCTTCGGGAAGCCGAGGGCAGAACCCGAGACGAACTCTTCGAGGCGGAGGCCAGCCGCCTATTGGCAGAGAAGCTTGCCGAGTTCAACGATCGCGATGTCGAAGGTATCCGGCGAATACTCGATAACGTTAAGACGGAACTGGTGGACGAGCTCGAGGCAGAAGTTGATCTGCTCTTCGGCGGGTCAGTCGCCAAGCACACCTACGTCGACGGCCTGAGTGACATCGACGCCCTAGTGCTGTTGACGCCTGGGGCAGCAACGGGCGACACGCCCGCTGAGCTTCGCTCGATTTTCGCCGAACGTCTACGAGCGCGCTTCGGGCGCGATACGGTACGCGAGGGTCACTTGGCTGTCACGCTCATCCTGGATGGAAAGGAGGTTCAGCTCCTGCCCGCGATGCGCGCAGGCGAGCGGTTCCTCATCTCCAACGCAGCCGGAACGCGGTGGGCCACGATCAATCCAAGGGCTTTCGCTGAGAGCCTGGTCCGAGCTAACTCTATGCTTGGCGGGAAGCTAATCCCTGTGATCAAGCTGGCCAAGGCCGTCATCTCTGGCTTCCCCGAGCAGCGACGCCTCTCAGGATATCATATCGAATGTATGGCGGTGGAGGTCTTCAAGGATTATCAAGGCGCACAGACTCCAAAGGCTATGCTGCAGCACTTCTTCAATAGCGTCCCGGAGCGCGTACAGAAGCAGATCCAGGACTCTACGGGCCAGTGCTCCTACGTAGATGAATACCTAGGCGAGTCAGGAGGTCTTAAGCGACAGATTGTGGCCGACGCTCTTGACCGCGTTGCGCGCAGGATACGGAATGCAGACGGGGCCAAGTCGATCGATCAGTGGCGTCAACTGCTCGAAGGAACATAAGTAACTTTCCGATGGCCGAAATCAATAAGGATCGTCTAGAGCGGCTCAACGCTCGGCAAAGCAGAGGGCGCGAACGCGCACCTGCTGCCCCGCATCTGGAGGACTCAGCTCCGGCTATGAATTCTCAGACTCCTCCTGTTCCGCCCGCGGCCACTGCCAAGAGCTTTCGTGCAGACCCACACCAGCTGGCAGCCGCCTACCTCGCGGCCAAGTCTTTCGTCCTAAAAGCAGGCTTCGAAGCCGAGATAGACTACCAGGAGGAATGCTCCATCTCGCGTACGGGCGAACCCGACTTCCTTCGCGAAGGTGCATGGGTCATCCTCTCCTCGGGTATGCGCGAATCCGTCATTAGAGTAAAATTTCCTGGAGTCTCGGATGCTTTCGGGCATTGGCGGAGTGCTGCGTGGATCACGCAGCGCATCACAAGATGTAGGCGCAGTGCGCTAGAGGTTTTCGGCCACATGGGTAAGGTCGAGGCAATAATAAATTTAGCTCGCCGAGTGCATGAGTCAGGGATTAACGAGGTGCTCCACCAAGTGAGCACCCAAGGTATAGCGTACCTGCGGACCTTCCCGTTTATGGGACCGGCAACTGCTTACCACTTCGCCAAGAACCTCGGACTGGACGTTGTTAAGCCAGATCGCCACCTAGTGCGCATAAGCAAGGCTGCGGGGTTTGAGACGCCTTGGGATCTTTGCAATGCGATAGGCGAGGTGGTTGGCGAGAAGCGGTCGGTCATTGATTTGGTTATCTGGCGGTACGCGACGATACGCCATGATTACCTCGAGACCTTCGCGGCAGCTCCGGCACAGTGCCTTTCGCCAGAGACTCTACTCGATGAGCGGTGGAAGCTCAATATTGCGATCTAGCCAGTCGCGGTAGGCGCCAATCCGATTTTCCAGTGCCCCGCTGTTCTCCCACATGTAGGTCGGAAGCTTGTCTTCGTCGAAGGGCAGTGAGGTGCCTTTCTTAGCACTCAAGACGACGCGCCGTCGGCGGCCGAGAGCATAGCCTAGCTCCATCATGCAATTGGCGCGTACTCCAGTGAGGTCGACAATTACTAGTCCTGCGCGGTGCAGCATCTCGAAGATCTCAACATTCATGAATGCTGCCTCTGGCCTATCTCTTCCAATCTCGCGGGGCGTAAAGCCACGATCCTTGACCACTACATCGACGACATCGCGGAAGAAGCGCTCAACCGAAGGAAATTCGACGTGGTCGGTCGCAAGGAGGCGAATATAAAAGGCAGTCGGTGGCCGTAGGTCCGCGATTAAGTTGGCCGTTTCAGACGCCAGAAGGCCTACATCGCTTTTGGAATGCAACCGCAGGGTAGTTAAGCGGGCTGTGGAGCTCCCGGTACCGTCGCGGAGCGCGAAGAACATTCCTGCCTTGCTGAGGGCTAGCTTATGGAGGTAACTGCCGCCACCCTTGCCGTCGTGACTAATGGCGCCAAGATCGGCGTCAACGGCGATCACAGGCTTGCCTTCCGCTTGATAGAGTTCAGCGAGGTGTTCCGCACCAGCGCCGCCACCGAGCACGAGGAGTACATCCCCGCAGCGCACTTGCCGTTCGCGGATGATGCCGGCCATGCGCCAACCTGTGGGTGTCAGCGAGAGATCAAAGTCTGTTCGCGCTCGGCATTTCTGCCAGACACTTGCTCGCCACTCTGGTATCTTCTCCAGGGCTCGCTGGCTTGCAACGACTATGAAGCGTTCACGATGCGATGGCGGCCATGCCAGCCCTAGATCAGGTCTGGCCGCTACGACCTCAAGAGCCGTCCAGTCGAAGATGCAAGGTTCGCCACTGGCCCCAAGTACCTCACCGCCGACACCGAGCACGAGACCGCCACCGCGGGTGATTACCTCGGCCACGAAACTGCGGACGAAGTTATTTGCTGCTCTTAATAGAGCAGTGTCACAGTCAGTTGCAGCGCTACCCGTAATATGGACACGTACGCCGAGCACTATTCCTCCCACTGAAGCTGATCTAGCAGATCTGAAGGCAAGATCAATGGCTAAGCCTCACACGTATGCGCCATCACGTAGCTGATATATGATCGCCAACACGTCAGCCGTCTTACCTTGCTGAATCCTATTGGCTGGCGCTTCCCCGGCAAGAAGCTTGTGAGAAGCGAACAACCATAGGCGCACCTCTTCCGGAGGATAGATCTCTGCAAGCTCGTCCAGCAACCATTCTAGAGTCAGGAGTTTCTCGAGGCGACCCTGCTGAGGTTCCACCTTCCCTGCCTGCCAACGAGAGACCGTCTCGGGGGTGGTATCCAGCAGCTGCGCCACCTCGCGGGCTTTGATTCCGCCCCTCTGCTTGATGGTCTCGATCCTTCTAGCGACTGCCGTGCCCATATCCTGATCCTTTCCAGCCGAACGTCCGTCAGAACCTACACCACATACACGATCACGCCGTTGCTGTCCTCTCGCCTCGTGTAAAACACCTGTACAGCCATTCCACCTTTAGCAGCGCAAAGCAGCACGGAGTTCTTCGATAGAAAGAGGAGGGCAGCGGCGGTGCAGCATCGCGTGGCAATTGGGGCACACAGGGCGTAGGTCTTCGATCGGATTCACTTGATAGCTTGAGCTCGGGCTCGGCCGCCTGGACTCCCTTCGGCAGATCCTGCGTCCGGATTTCGACTTTCTCCAGCGGTTCGGTCCAAACCTGCTCAGTCAAGTCCTTGCGGTGCTCGCCCGGCTGGAGCGGCGGTAGACCCACGCTCCTCGCGAGCGGGTCTCGGCTCTCGTGCTTGCTGTGTTGCGGAACCTCTTCGGCTTGGACCATTGAGCCTCCTCTGGATCGTCCTTGCAATTCTACTCTAGTGGTCTGTCACGGCAAATTTGAGAGCCTTTTGAAGGCGGGCGCGTTGCCGTCTGGCAGTCATCGCCTGCATGCAGGCGGTCATCACCTGCACGTAGGCGGTCATCGCCTGCATGTAGGCAGTCATCGCCTGCATGTAGGCAGTCATCGCCTGCACGTAGGCAGTCATCGCCTGCACGTAGGCAGTCATCGCCTGCACGTAGGCGGTCATCGCCTGCACGTAGGCGGTCATCGCCTGCACGTAGGCGGTCATCGCCTACACGTAGGCAGTCATCGCCTGCACGTAGGCGGTCATCGCCTGCACGTAGGCAGTCATCGCCTGCATGTCGTCGATCGCGCCTGGTGAGTGGATTCCCTATGAGGCCACATCGCGAGAACGCAGCTGACGCGCCGATGCGGTCGGTCGCTACTGCCTCACCACATACGACGACATGACTGCGTCGGTGGTGTCGGCCACCCAGAAGGCGAACTTGTTCGAGAG
>DASQPA010000553.1:0-5304 GCA_035644215.1 Thermoanaerobaculia bacterium | reverse complement strand
GGGCGGGGGCGGTGATCGCCAGCGCCTGCGACCTGCGAATCGCCTCGGAGAAGGCGAAAATCGCCTTCCTCTTCACCAAGGTCGGCCTCTCCGGGGCGGACATGGGCGCCTCCTGGCTGCTGCCACGCCTGGTCGGCCTCGGCCGCGCCATGGAGCTCCTGCTCCTCGGCGACTTCGTCGAGGCGCGCGAGGCGGAGCGGATCGGCCTCTACAACCGGGTGGTGGCGCACGACGAGTTGCCCGCGGCAGCGCGGAGCTGGGCCGAGCGCCTGGCGAAGGGACCCTCTTTCGGCCTGGAGGTGACCAAGAAGCTGGTGCAGCGCGAGTCGGCCATGGACATCGAGTCGGCGTTCGCCGCCGAGGTCGAGATCCAGGCCGCCTGCATGCTCGACCCCAACTTCCGCGAAGCCTACGAGGCCTTCCGGGAGAAGCGCGAGCCCCGCTTTCGCTGACCCTTCGGTGAGCTCACCATGCCCGACACCGCGACGATCCGCGCCTTCCTGGGCGAGCGCCACTTGGCCCTCGCCGGGGAGGTCGAGCGCTTCGTCGCCCTCCGCGTGGCCCCGCTCCCCGTGCCCCAGGGCGATCCGGAGGGGCGCGAGCAGGCTCGCCGGCTCCTCGCCCTGCTCGGCGAGGAGGGGTGGCTGGGCTACGCCGTCCCCGAGACCTGGGGGGGGCACTGGCCGGAGCCGGACCTCCGGGCCTGCTGCCTGATCCGCGAGGCGCTGTCCGCGGCCTCGCCGCTCGCCGACGCCGTCTTCGCCCTCCAGTGCCTGGGCTCGATGCCGATCACCCTGGCCGGGAGCGAGGCGCAGCGCAGCCGCTGGCTCCCCGAGGTGGCGAGCGGCCGGGCCATGGCCGCTTTCGCTATGACCGAGCCGGAGGCCGGGTCGGACGTCTCCTCCCTGGCGACGGTGGCGTCAAGGGAGGGCGACGGGTACGTCCTTTCCGGCCGGAAGACCCTCATCTCGAACGCCGGGATCGCCGACTTCCACCTTGTCTTCGCGGCGACGAACCGAGAAGCGGGGAGCCGTGGCCTCTCCTGCTTCCTGGTCGAGGCCGGCACCCCGGGGCTCACGTTCCTCGGTCCCCAGGTCCTCTCTGCCCCGCATCCCTTAGGGGAGCTCGGCTTCGAGAGCTGCCGGCTTTCCGCGGAGAGCCGGGTCGGTCCCGAAGGGGAGGGGTTCAAGCTGGGAATGCGGACCCTGGACCGCCTGCGGCCGACGGTCGCCGCCGCAGCCTGCGGCATGGCGGCGCGCGCCCTGGACGAGGCGGTCGCTCATGCCCGCCGTCGCCGCCAGTTCGGCAAGCCGCTGGCCGAGAACCAGATCGTCCAGGAGAAGCTGGCCATCATGGCGACCGATCTCCAGGCGGCGCGGCTGCTCGTCTACCGCGCCGCCTGGGAGGGAGATATCGGCGATCTTGGAGATGCCGGAGAGGGCCGGCGGATCAGCCTGCCGGCGGCGATGGCCAAGGCCTTCGCCACCGAGGCCGCTCAGCGGATCGTCGACTCCGCCCTGCAGATCCTGGGCGGCCGCGGCGTTCTCGCCGAGCATCCGGTCGAGCACCTCTACCGCTCGGTCCGCGCCCTCCGCATCTACGAGGGGACGACCGAGATCCAGCACCTCGTCATCGCCCGCCACCTGCTCAAGGAGGCGACCCCACCGGTATCGCCAACCCCGCTGGTATCGCAGGAGTGAGCCCCTCGCGCGCCGCCGCCTCGTTGAGCCGCCGGTCGAAGGCCACGAGCTCGACCGTCCGCCCGACCTTCTTCTGGAGATAGCTACCGGAGGCGAGCTGCACCGCGTCCCCCGCCCTTAAGGTATGGCGCTGGAGCAGCCGGTTGGCCAGGGCCGAGATCTCGGGGGCGAGCTCCACGACGTTCATCGCCGCCAGGTCGGCGGCGAGCGCGGCGAGAGCCCGGTCGCGCTCCGCCGCCGAGAGATCCCCCTCGCGCCAGCGCCGGATCAGGGCCGAGGCGATCTCCACCTCGGAGAGCCGGCTGGTGGCGGGAATGGCATCGGCGAGGAGGCGTCGCACCTCCTCGCCCTCGGGTTCGTCGACATATCGCTTGACCAGGGCGCTGGCATCGAAGTAGCGGATCAAAACCGATCCTCCCGCTCGTCGAGGAGGGTTTCGGAGAGCGGCCGGCCGCCCAGCCGGATCGGCTCGAACGCCGCCAGGGTCCCGGTGCCGCGCTGCAGCACCCCCAGGGCCGCCAGCTCGTCGAGCCGCGCCTCCTCCTCCCCCTTCCCTACCAGCACCGGCCGCAGCTCGGCCACCGGTCGTCCCCGTTCGGTGACCACGATCGTGGTCCCTTCCTGCACCTGCCGGAGGTAGCTTCCCAATCTCATTTTGAGCTCCCTGGCTCCAATGGTTTTGATCACGGCCCGCCTCTCTTGTGGTCATTGTGGTCACAATGAGACGCCCGTGTCAAGCCCGGGACTGGAGCCGCTCTCCCGAGGCCTCTTTACCCAGAGAGACGGAAAGCGCTCTCCCCGATCTTTCAAATCGGGTCGCGCCAGATCGCTATACTCGCCGTGGCATGTGGAAACCCCCCGAGCGCCTCCGTCATCCGCTCCCGCCCGGCGGCTGGCCGACGGCCGAGGAGGCTCGCGCCTCGCTCCTCTTCCAGCCCTTGGCGGTCGGACGGATGGAGCTCGCCGAGCGGACCTGGGTGCCGGCCATGGTTCCCTGGCGGGCCTCGGAGGAGGGGTTCGTCACCCCGGAGGTCCTCGCCTGGTACGAGCGCTTCGCCGCAGGGCAGCCGGGAGCCATCGTGGTCGAGGCGACCGGCATCCGCGACGTACCGAGCGGACCGCTCCTGCGGATCGGGCACGACCGCTTCCTCCCCGGCCTCTCCCAGCTGGTCGAGACGGTACGGCGGGCGAGCGGGGGGCGGACCCGCTTCCTCATCCAGGTCATCGACTTCCTGACCATCCGGCGGCGGCCGGAGAAGGAGACCTACTGCCGCCGCTATCTGCGGGTCACCGATCGCCACCGCCACGCGCTGGGCATGCCGGAGGACTCGAAGACCTCCGAGGACGCCGTGCGCGAGGCCCTGCTCGCCCTTTCGGACGAGCGCCTGCGCGAGGTGCTCACCCCGCGCGAGCTGGAGGACCTCCTCCAGGGCTACCGCGAGCGGGTGACGGATCTGGACCGGCCGCACATCCGCGATCTGCCCCAGGTGCTCCCCGACCTCTTCGCCGACGCCGCGGTGCGGGCGCGCCAGGCGGGGTTCGACGGAGTCGAGCTGCACTACGCCCACGCCTACACGATGGCGTCTTTCCTCTCGGCCCGGAACGATCGGCCGGACGGCTACGGCGGCCCGCTCGAGAATCGGCTGCGCCTGCCGCTGGAAGTCTTCCGGCGGGTGCGCGAGAAGGTGGGGGACGACTACACGGTGGGCTGCCGGTATCTTTCGGACGACTGCATCGAGCGGGGGAACACGGTCGAGGACGCGATGGCGATCGGGGTCGAGCTGGCGCGGGCGGGGATGGACTTCCTGTCGCTCTCGCGGGGCGGCAAGTTCGAGGACGCCCGGCAGCCGCGGGTGGGCTGGGCGGCCTACCCCTACACGGGCCGGAGCGGCTACGAGTGCATGCCAACCGCGATCTCCGATGCCCAGGGGCCGTTCGGCCGCAATGCCCTCCCCGCCGCCCGCATCCGTGCCGCGGTGCGGGCGGCGGGGCTCGAAACGCCGATCGTCGTCGCCGGCGGGATCTGCAGCTTTACCCAGGCGGAAGAGATGCTTGAAACGGGGGTCGCCGACATCGTGGGGGCCGCCCGCCAGAGCCTCGCCGACCCCGACTGGTTCCGCAAGATGCGACTGGGACGGGGCGAGGAGGTCCGCCGCTGCATCTATTCCAATTATTGCGAGGGGCTGGATCAGGTGCACAAACAGGTGACCTGCCAGCTCTGGGACCGGCTCGACCTGGACGCCCCCGGGGTGGTGCGGTCGAGCGACGGCCGGCGGCGGTTGACGCCGCCCGCCTGGCCGCCTCCGGGAAGCGAGGGAGCATGAAGATCACCATCGTGGGAGGGGGGCCGGCCGGCCTCTATTTCGGACTGCTGATGAAGCAGCGCGACCCGCGGCACGCCGTCACGATCCTCGAACGCAACCCGCGCGACAACACCTTCGGCTGGGGGGTCGTCTTCTCGGACAAGACCCTCTCCTACCTGGAGCGGCCGGACGCCGAGACCTACCGCGCGATCGACGCTCTCCTCGAACGCTGGGACAACGTCGACATCGTCCACCGCGGCGAGAAGGTGACCATCCGCGGCAACCGCTTTTCGGGCCTTGGGAGGATCGACCTCCTCCACGTCCTCCAGCGCCGCTGCCTGGACTTGGGGATCGACCTGCGCTTCGAGGCCCCGGTCGAGCGCTTGGAGGACCTGCCCCCGGCCGACCTTCTAGTGGGGGGCGACGGTATAAGGAGCCTCGTGCGCGAGCGCTATGCGGCGGACTTCGAGCCCTCCTTCCTCCACCACAAGAACCGCTACATCTGGTACGGCACCCCGCGGCTCTTCCACGGTCTCACCCTCACCTTTCGAGAGAACGGGGACGGCCTCTACATCGGCCACTCCTACAAGTTCAGCCAGACGATGAGCACCTTCATCGTCGAGTGCGGTCCGGAGAGCTGGGAGAAGGCGGGATTCGGCGAGAAGTCAGATGAAGAATCGCGGCGCTATTTGGAAGCGGTCTTCGCCGACGACCTCGAAGGCCAGCCGTTCCTCTCGAACGCCTCGCGTTGGCTCAATTTCGTGACCGTGCGCAACCGGCGCTGGCACACGGGAAACGTCGTTCTCTTAGGGGACGCCCTCCACACCGCCCACTTCTCGATCGGCTCCGGCACCAAGCTCGCCCTGGAGGACTCGATCGCCCTGGCCGACGCCTTCGCCGAGCACGGGGAGGTCGAGCCTTCCCTCGCCGCCTTCGAAGCCGCCCGCCGGCCGGACATCGAGCGTTATCAGGACGCCGCCCTGCGGAGCCTCGCCTGGTTCGAAACCGCGAAGGAAGACTTGGGGCTCGACCCGCTCTCCTTCGCCTACAAGGCGATGACCCGAAGCGACAAGGTCAATCACGACAACCTGAAGAAGCGCGACCCGGAGTTCGTGGCGGCGTACGAGCGGCTGCAGGCCTCGCGTCGCCCCGGAAGCACTGCCTAGTAGATCGATTCCATAATAGCGTGTCAATGACATCAGGTCACGGAAATTGTGTCTAGTCGGTAAGACCATTTCATCACCACAGGATCTTGGTTGAGTTCCTGAAGGTGTCGCTCGATCCGTTGCCGTAGCTCTTCT
>DASQPA010000552.1:0-45033 GCA_035644215.1 Thermoanaerobaculia bacterium | reverse complement strand
CAGCGGCCCCAGCAACGCCCTGGGGATCGCCACCGCGGGGCCTTTCGTCACCTCGCTCAACGCCTGCTCCGGAGCGGTGTCGGAAGTCTTCGCCACCGCGGTGACCGACCCGACCACGAACCTGCTCTATTTCCACCCCCTGGACGGTCAGACTGGCTTCTGGGGGCAGTTGCCGTTCTGAGGCGGGGTTGTTGCCGTAGCGAGAGGGGCGGTCCCGAGGAGGGGCCGCCCCGGCGAGCTGTTAGACGGAGAAGTACGGAGATCCACGGCGGAGATACCCGGCTCCAGGCCAAAAGTACGGGACTTCTGGAGCAGAAGCACGGAGCTTCCAAACTCGAAGTACGGCGTTCCAGATCCGAAGTACGGCCATCCAAACCGGAAATACCGAGCTTCCAAACCGGAGATACCCGGCTCCAAACCCAAAGTACGGGACTTCTGCGGCAGAAGTACGGAGCTCCAAATCCGAAGTACGGCGTTCCAGACCTGGAGTACGGACATTCCCAGCAGGAAGTACCCGCTCAGCAGAGCCGCGAGGGGGGAGCGGGGCTGGGATCGGGATCGCGGACGACGGCGGTCTCGGTGGGCAGCTTGACGTCTAAGTCCCCTGCCTGAGGTGCGGCGGTGTTGTCGTCCTGCATCTCCTCACCAGTCGCCCTGGAGCACGAAGCCGGCCCAGTAGTAGGGGGCCTCCCAGCCCCGCTCGCGCCGGAGGGAGGCCTGGGCGGCGTGGAGCGCTGCGGCCGGCCGCAGGTTTTCGGCGAGGAGGCCGCGGTAGAAGCGGCGCATCAGCTCGGCCGTCGCCTCGTCCTCGACCGGCCAGAGGCTGACCAGCACCCGGCGCGCCCCGGCGTAGAAGAAGGCCCGGGTGAGGCCCACCAGCCCCTCGCCCCGGACCTCGCGGCCGAGGGCCGTCTGGCAGGCCGAGAGCACCACCAGGTCGGCTGGCAGGGTGAGGCCGTAGATCTCGTGCATGCGCAGGAGCCCGTCCTGTGGTCGCCCCTGCCGGTCGACCTGGGAGAGGACGACGCCGGAGAGGTCGGGATGGGCGGCGTCGAGCACCCCGTGGGTGGCGAAGTGGAGGATGCGGTAGCGGCTCAAGGCGCCGCTCTCGACCGTCTCGCGGCTGGCCGCGAAGCCGAGGGCGGCCAGGGAGTCGGGCGGCGCCAGGGCGAGGATCGCCCGCGCCTCCGCGGCGGCATGGGGGAGACGGCGGAAGCGGGGGAGCGCGCCCGGCCCTTCGCCCCCCCGGCGTCCGGCGTCCGGCGCCGCGACCACCCGGGGGTCCGCGGCATCGAAGACCGGATCGGCGAGCACGGCGAGGGTGGCGGGCGGGGGGCGCCGCCCGGCCGCCCGCCGGCGCAGGGCGACCAGGGCCGAGGCGGACGGCAGGGTCGCGACCTCGCGTTCGGCGAGCGGCGGCAGGGCGGCCCAGGGGACGGCATGGAGGGCGCCGTCCGGCACCACCAGGACCCGCTTGCCGGAAAGCCTCCCGGCCACCGGCCCGAGGACGACGCGGGAGAGCTCGGCCAGGGCGGCCTCGGCGGCCCCCCGGCCGAGAGTCGGGTCGGGCACTGCGATCCGCTCGACCGCGGCGCGGGCCAGCCGTTCCACCTGGGTGCGCGGCGGCAGGCGGTAGACCGCGACGGCGTCCGGGGTGACCGCCCAGAGGTAGCTCGCCTCCTCGCCCAGCGTGTACTCGAGGAGGAGGGTGTCGCGATCCACCGCCTCCCGCCGGATCTCCGTGAGGCTCGCCGGCCGGGCCTCCGGGGGATCGGTGTCACGCAAAGCCGCGCGGCGGATCTCGGTCCGTACGTCCTCCGCCTCGTCGAGCCGGCCGGCGAGGGCGGCCTCCGCGGCGGCGACGGCCGGCGCCCCCCCGGCCCCCTCGGCCCCCCCTGCCTCGGCGGCCCGGCGCCGCTCCTCGGCGGCCGCGAGCCGCCGCCCCACCTCCCGCTGGCGCGCCAGCAGCTCGGGGCTCGCCCGCCGCCCGGCGCCGGGCTCGGCCAGGGCATCCAGGAAGGCGCGCGCCCGGGCCCGCTCGGTGGTCTCCAGGGCGCGGCTGGCCCAACCCGCCCCCGGCTCCCGGCGGTCGAGGTCCATGAGGATCTCCAGGTGGAGCTCGTAGGGCTCCTGCCGGGAGGAGAAGAAGGCGGAGCGCAGTTCGAGGGAGACCGGGGCCCGCCGCAGCGCCTCCAGGCCGGCCAGGGCGCGCTCGCTCGCCGCCCGGGCGCCGTCGAGGTCGCCCTGGGCGCGCCGCGCCCGGGCCAGGCCGGAGAGGGCGGCGGCGGCGCCCAGGCGGTTGCCGGTCTCGGCGAGGAGCGGCAGGGCGCGGGTGAAGGCCGCCGCGGCGTCCGCCGGCCGGCCGGCCTCGTTCTCCAGCCGACCCAGGTTGGCGAGGGCGACGGCGGCGTCCGTCCGGTAGCCGCGCGCCAGGAGGAGCTCCAGGGCCTGGCCGTAGGCCGCGCGGCCGGCATCACGCCGGCCGGCGTGGGCGGCGAGCCGGCCGAGCTCGATCGTCGCCACCGCCTCGGCGCGGAGGTTGCCGAGGTGGCGGTAGATCTGCCGGGCGCGCCAGAGCGGGAGGAGGGCGGGACGGAGCTGCCCGGACTCGCGCAGGGCCATTCCGAGGCCGGCCAGGGCGCCGGCCCGCGCGCGTTCCTCCCGTTCGTCGAGGAAGAGGGGCAGGGCCTGGGAGAAGGCGGCCCGGGCCCGTTCGGGTTCGCCCAGGGCGAGGTCGAGCCGCCCCAGATTGACGAGCACGTCCCCCTCGTCGCGCCGGCTGCCGAGCCGCCGCCAGACCGCGCCCGCGCGCCCGAAGGCGGCCAGCGCCCCTTCCACGTCGCCGAGGTCGGCATAGGCGCGGCCGAGCAGGGTCGAAGTCCCGGCCTCCGCCTCGGGCTCACCCGAGGCCGATTGCACGCGGAGGGCTTCCCGAAAGCAGTCGATCGCCCGCTCGGGCTCGCCCCGCGTCCGGTAGACGATCCCCAGGTGGCCCAGGGCGCGCCCGAGTTGGCGCTCCTCCCCGGCGACCCGGGCGAGGTCGACGGCCTGCCGGCCGAGGGAGAGCGCCTGCTCTCCCTCGCCGATCCCCTGCGCCAGGTCGCCCAGGCGGTCGAGGACGTCGGCCTGCCGGCGGGTGTCGCCCAGGGCGCGGAAACGTTCCAGGCTCTCGCGGTCCCGCTCCATCGCGGCGCGCAGGGAGACGCCGTCCCCCTGCTGGCGCAGCGTCTCTCCCTGGGCGAAGGCGCGCTCGGCCGCCACCCGGTCGTGGTCCCGCGCCGTGGCAGGGCGCTCGGCCTTGACCACGATCACATAGCGGCCGGGCTCCGCCCCGGGCGGCGCCTGGACCTCGAGGCTCGGCGCGCCGACCGCCTCGACCACCAGCGGCAGCGGCTCGCTGCCCCGCGGTCCGATGGGGGAGTCGACCTCGGTCAGGGAGCGGCCATCGGGTGCGAGCAGGCGCAGGGCGACGTCGATCCCCCGTTGCTCGACGGCGAGGTCGAGGAAGGTGCCGGGGGGCGCGGCGAGCCGGTAGAGGTGCGTCTCGCCGCCGGCGAGGGGGATGGCCGCTCCCGGCTGCCAGGGGAGCTCTTTACGGAGGGGAGGGGCGGCGGCCGCCCGGGGCGCAGGGGGTCCCTTCCCTCGGCAGGCCGAGGCGAGAACGAGGGCCAGCAGGGCCGCCGCGAGCGGCGCCCCTGCGGTCCGAAGGCATGCGAGCCGACGGGCGGTGTCCGTCGCCGACCCCCTTCGCGCAGGCGAGGTTTATGGAGCTTTGACGGCGAAAGTATACTCGCCCAGCAGCTCGCGGCGCCCGCCCTCGACTCCGGTGAGCTCCAGGCGGTACTCCCCGGGGCCCACCTGGTGGCGCGAGAAGGTGAGGGAAAACGAGCCGAAGCGGTTCTTGGCGAGACCTCCGCCGTGCCAGACCCGGGCTCCGCCGGCGCGGGTGAGGGTGGCCTCGTAGGCGGCGAAGTCCTGGCGCGAGGCGGGGGTGACGACGAGGGTGAAGAGGCGGGCTCCCGGTTCGACCGCCGGAAGCCCGGCGGCGCTGCCGGCGGCGCCGTCGCTGCGGGAGAGGGCGGCGCGCAGGTCGACGACCGGCACGTTGACCTGGGGCTGGGAGATCTCCTCCAGCCGGTGCTCCAGCGAGAGCACCCAGGCCGAGAGACCCAGGGTGGCGAGAAGGAGCGAGGCGGCCAGGGCCTGGAAGGCGCGGAGCCGGGGCGCCGGGCGGCCGACCGGTGGGGTCCGGGCGTTCGCCCGCTCGCGTACGTCGCGCCAGACCGCGGCCACCTCGATCTCGGACGCCGGCGGCTCGGTGGTGGAGGGGACACGCAGCTCCTCCAGGTCCAGGAGGAGGGCGGTGCAGTCGGGGCAGGCCGCCAGGTGCCCCTGAGCCCGCTCCCGTTCCGCGGCCGGGAGCTCGCCGTCCTGGTAGGCGACCAGCTCGTCGGCCGTGAGGTGGTCGCCCTCGCTGCGTTCCGCCGCGGCCAGCTCGCCCAGCAGCTCCTGCCAATCCTCGGTGGAGTCGGTCACGTCTCGTCCTTTCCTTCCCGGAAGGTCGCCGTGAGGTCACCGCCCAGCTCGCGCTGCAGGCGCGTGCGGGCCTGGGAGAGGTGGGCTTTGACGGTCTCGATCGAGATCTGCATGGTGGTGGCGATCTCCCGATACTTGAGGTTCTGGTAGGCCCGCAGCATGAGGCAGCGGCGCATCTGCAGCGGCAGGCCGAGGACCGCCTGGCGGAGCAGCTGAGACCGCTCGCGCGACAGCAGCTCCTCAGACGGCGTCGGGCTCTCCTCGTCGGCGAGCGCCCCGGCCTCCTCGTCCTCGTCGGTCTCGGTGATGGCGACCTCCTCGCCCGCCCGCTTGCCCGCGCCCTTGAAGCGCTGGCGTTTCCGGTAGACGTTGGTGGCGATCTTGAACAGCCAGGTGTCGAAGCTCGCGTCGCCCCGGAACGAGCCGATACCCGTATAGATCCCGAGGAATGTCTCCTGGGTGAGGTCGAGGCAATCGTCGGGGGAAAAGCCGCGCTTGGCGAAGAAGCGGTGGACCGGGCGATGGTAGAGGGCGATCAGGCGGCGGAAGTTGCGGTCGACGGCGATCCCGCCCTGGATCTCGGGCAGGATCGCGCGCACGGTGGCGTCGCGCTCGGTCAGGGTACGGCTGTCGATCGGGCTCAAGCCGGATCAGGATAGCAAAAACGATCGGGCGGGGTGCCCGCGTCCTCAGAAGAACCGAACCGCGAGTCCAGGCAAGGGTGTCCGAGGCTCTCGCCCGCTCTCCGTCGTCGCCGGAGTCTGGTAGAGTTGAGCCATGGACCAACCGCGGCTCGTCATCGAGCCTGATCCCGTCATCGAGGCCTATAAGAAAGACGTCGACCGGACCCTTCTCCGCGAGAATCTCAAGCTGACCGTCGAGGAGCGCCTGCGCAATTTGATGCGGCTCCAGCGCTTTGCCGAAGAGATGAGGAAGGCCGGGCGGCAGGCCTTCCGTGAGCGCGAGGCGCTCCGCGAGGAGTAAGGCTGCGAAACCCCTCGCGGAGGCCACGTTGCGCCGCCAAGGGCGGCTCCCCGCTTCCCTCAGAAGAACCGCACCACGGATAGGGAGACCGTGTTGGCCCGGCTCGAGAGGTCGGCGGCAACGTCGATCTGATAGTCCTCCTTGATCACCAGACCAAGGCCGCCCGACCCGTGCAGGGTGCCTTTGCCGCTCGATGGGAAAAACAGCTTCGCGTCGGTATTGGTGCCGCGTATCTCGTGATACGACTCTTGCCAGGCTCCCAAACGGACGGTGACGACGAAGAGGTTCTCGACGAGCGAAAAGACTTTTTCGAAGCCGAGATGGAGCTCGTTGCCATCGTTGAGCTTCAACCCCTCGCGGTCCGCGGCGCTGAATTCATCGCGCAGGCGTTGGGAGTAGCGGACCTGGTCGAAGTCGAGGGTGATCTTCGAACGGCTGTCGGGAGCGTACGCGACACCCACCCCCCAGGAGTCGGGCAGGCGGAACGGGATGTCGGGGACCGTGATCTTCTGGTCTTGCAACAAGGGGCCCGATTCAAGATGGCCGGCGGTCGTGAAGCGGGCTCCCCGCCGATACACCGCCCCGAGGCTCCAGCGCTCCCGCTTGCCGATCTTCCAGAGGGCTCCGGCATTGAACCCGATCGCCGAATCCGTGTCGTCGGTCGAGAACGAGTAGAGTCGGTGATCCTCCAGGAGATCGGCAGGACCGAAGAGGAAGCCCGGCAGACGATCGAGATTCGGGTCTCCGCTCGCCGGGTCGTAGCTGAAGAAGTCCTGCCGGTTGTGGCCGTGGAAGCGGTAATAGGAAAGCCCGATGCCCAGGGACACCGAATCGTCGCGTCTTTGGAAGGGAACGAGGATCTCGTGGGCCAACGAGATGCCGTAGTTCTCCACCTGCGCGCTCAGATCCGTCCGCAGGATGGGGCTCCGGCAGGGGACAGAGGCCAGAGCATCGAAGCAGCCCCCTCTCTGCAGCTTGCCGAGGTCCCCTTGCCCCAAGTAGAAAATGCCCTGCGAGACATATCGATTGCTGAAGTGGAGCAGCTCATGCCGATAGAGGGCCACGGTCCAGCCGTGCGCCAGGACCTTGCCGAACGACAGGAACGAGATCCCGCGGGTGTCGATCGCCGAGGTCCCGGACGACGGGCCCTGGAACGTATCGATCCCGATTCCGGTCGGTCCGCTCGGCGAGAGGTTCCCTCCGGACGGGTAGCGATTGTAATAACGCCAGCTTCGCCCCTCGATCGCCACCTCCGAACCGCCGACGGTCAAGTTCGAAAGGCCTGCCGGGTTGGTATAGGCCGCCGTGGAGTCGTCGGCGAGGCCGATGAAGGCCCCTCCCATCGCCAGGCTCCGCGCCCCCGGCGTCGAAAAGTTGAATCGCAGCCCCGTCTCAACCTGTCCCTGCACCGCGGCCGCCCCGAAGGCGGCGATCACGGCGACCAGGGCGGCCCCTCCGAGCCGCCGTGGAAGGGAAGTCGCGACAGCTTCTCTCTCTTTCGTCTCCATGGCATCGCCTCCCGGAAAAATCACCGCCGTCTTGAGGGCGGCGTTCTCCAGGGTCGTTCCGCGACGCCCGTGTTTTGGTTAGAGCCCCGCGATCTAAACAAAGCAGCGTGTTGGCGGAACCATCCGAACGAAAAGCTTGGGAGGCGAAGATGTCCGATCCTGCGATCCCGCTCCACCAGGTCCTTCTGGACGAGCACAACCTGCTGCATCCCGAGGCCCCCATCGCGCCGGAGGATCTGGGTACCGCGGAGGAGCTGGCGGCGGCCTCCTACGCGGGCGTAAAGCCGGGGGACGAGGCGGCCGCGGCGCTCCGGCAGGCGGCGGGGGAGAGGCTGGTGCGGGCGTTCTACCGGCGGCTCCACGAGAGCGGAGTGCGGCGCTCGGCCCTCTGCCTGTCGGGCGGCGGCATCAGGAGCGCCACCTTCGGGCTCGGCCTCCTCCAGGGCCTGGCGCGCCTCGGCCTCCTGGCGCGCTTCGACTACCTGTCGACGGTCTCGGGCGGTGGCTACGTGGGGAGCTGGCTCTCGGCCTGGATCGCCCGCGAGGGCGCCGAGCGGGTCGAGGAACAGCTGCGCAGCCAGCCGGCCTCGCCGCTCTCTCCCGAGCCCGAGCCGCTCTGCCACCTGCGGAGCTACAGCCGCTACATGAGCCCCCGGCTGGGCCTCCTCTCGGCCGACACCTGGACCCTGGTCTCGACCTATGGCCGCAATCTGTTCCTCAACTGGCTGGTGCTCCTGCCGTTCCTCGCCGCCGTCCTCATGATCCCGCGCCTATCGCTGCTGGTGGCGCGTCAGCGCGACCTGCCCGGCTGGCTGCCTCCCGCCGTCTTCTGGGCCGGCGCGGTGGCCGGCGCCGTCGCCATCGCCTACATCGTCGCCAACCGCCCGAGCCTGCGGCGGCGGAGCGCGTTCCCCGAACGATGGAAGGGGCAGGGGTGGTTCCTCGCCTTAGGCCTCCTCCCCCTGGGGCTCATGGCGGTGGCGGAGACGACCTGGTGGGCCTGGGGGCCGTCGATTCCGCCTTGGAACGACTTCGTCCTCTTCGGCATCGGGCTCCACCTGGGCGGCTATCTGCTGTCGCGCCTCTTCGTGCGGACGCTCGACCCGGTGGAGATCGGCGGCATCGTCCTCTCCGGCGCCGTGGGCGGCGGCCTCGCCGGCTGGGCGGCGCTGGCGCTCTTCCGCCAGGTCCCGCCCGGCCGTCCGCTGGAGATCTATATCTGCGTCGCGGCTCCCCTCCTGCTCGCCTTCTATCTCCTCTCGTCCGCCCTCTTCGTGGGCTTGTCGAGCAAGTGCACGGAGGACGCCGACCGCGAGTGGCTGGCGCGGACCGGCGGCTGGGTGATGATCGCCATCGTGGCGCGCTCCGGGCTCGCCCTCCTGGTGATTTTCGGACCGCTCCTCTGGCACCGCCTGGGGGTGGGCGTGATGAGCGCGGCGGGCGGCCTGGCCGGCCTCGCCACCCTGGCCCTCGGCCGCAGCGCCGAGAGCGGCGCGAATACCGGCCGGCGCGGCGGACCGCCCCCCCGCCCCTCCCGCCTGGCGGAGGCCGCCCTGCCGCTCGTCGCCCCGCTCTTCGCCCTCTCGATCCTGGTCGGCCTGGCCTTCGCCACCACCCTGCTCGAAAAAGCCCTGACCGATCTCGTCCTGCCGAATTTCGCCTGGCCGCGCGAGGCCGTCCTCCAGGACGACCCGCTCGCCCATCTGCGCGTCGTCGCCGACGCGCCGGGCGCGGTGGTGGTGGGCCTGACGCTCGGCCTCCTCGCCCTCTCCGGCGTCATGGGCTGCTTCGTCGACATCAACCGCTTCTCCCTCCACGCCACCTACCGGGACCGGCTGATCCGCGCCTACCTGGGCGCGTCGCGCAGCCCCGGCACGCGGCGGCCGGACCCCTTCACCGGCCTCGACGAGGGCGACAACCTGCCGCTCACCCGGCTGGTCAAGAACCCTTCCACCTCGTCAACGTCGCCTTGAACCTGGTCCACGGCCAGAAGCTCGCCTGGCAGGACCGGAAGGCGGTGAGCTTCACCTTCTCGGCCCTCCACTGCGGCAGCTTCCGCCTCGGCTACCGTCCTGCCGAGCGCTACGGCCGCCACCGCAGCAACGGTCGGCGGATCTCCCTGGGCACCGCCTTCGCCATTTCCGGCGCCGCGGCCTCCCCCAACATGGGCTACCACTCCTCGCCCGTCATCACCTTTCTGCTCGCCCTGTGGAACGTGCGGCTGGGCTGGTGGCTGGGGAACCCGGGGCCGGCGGGCGACGCCACCCACGACATGGCAGGCCCCGGCTTCTCGCCGCGCCCCCTGGTCGCCGAGGCGTTCGGGCTGACCGGCGACCGGCACCCCTGGGTCTACCTCTCGGACGGCGGGCACTTCGAGAACCTGGGTCTCTACGAGATGGTGCTGCGCCGCTGTCGCTACGTCGTGGTGGCGGACGCCGGGGAGGACGCCGGCCTCACCTTCGAGGATCTCGGCAACGCGATCGCCAAGATCCGCATCGACCTGGGGGTGCCGATCGAGTTCGAGCGCGTCGACATGGAAGCGCGGGGCGAAAGGGAGCCGCGCTGCGCCCCGGCGATGCACCGGGCGACTTTCCCCTACTGGGCGGTGGGGCGCATCCGCTACTCGCACGTCGATTACCGGGAGACGCCGGGCGACCTGGGCTCCGAGATCGACGGCTGGCTGCTCTACGGCAAGCCCTGCCTGAACGGCAGCGAGCCGATCGACGTCTTCCACTACGCCCGGCTCCACCCCGAGTTCCCGCACGAGTCGACGGCGGACCAGCTCTACACCGAGACGCAGCTCGAAAGCTACCGGAGCCTGGGCGAGCACGTCCTGGACGGCCTCGTCCAGGGGCTGCCGTTCCGGCCCACCTTCGAGGCGCTCGTCGAACGCGCCCAGCGCTACGTCGTGGAAACGGCGCCCGGCGGGCGGCCGCGGGCCGTGGCCACGGCCGCGTGAGGCGCGGATTGGTTTACCATACCCCGCATGTCACCTCTCTTCCGGCCGGGTGGGGTCCTCCAGGGCAGCTTCATCGGCGGCCGGCCGCGCCTCGGCGCGCCGGGCGGTCCCGTGGTGCAGCAGCGGGGGAACGCGGTCGAGATCCCGACCACGGCCCTGACTCTGGGGGCACGGGCGGGCGGCCAGCCGCTGCCCGAGGCGGTGCGCCAGCAGATGGAGGCGGCGCTGGGGGCCCGCTTCGCCGACGTCCGCGTCCACGTCGGGCCGGAGGCCGCCGCGATCGGCGCCCTTGCCTTCGCCCACGGCTCCGACCTCTACTTCGCTCCCGGGCACTACGCGCCGAACACCCCGCAGGGCCGGCGCCTCCTCGGGCACGAGCTCGCGCACGTCGTGCAGCAGCGCCAGGGGCGAGTGCGGAATCCCTTCGGCAGCGGGGTCGCGGTGGTGCAGGACCCGGCCCTGGAGGCCGAGGCCGAGCGGCTGGGGGTGCGGGCGGCGAGTCTACGCGTTGGTCCGGCGCAGGCGCTTCCGCCGCCCGTGGCACCTGCGGCCAGGAGAGGGGCGCCGCCTTGCCCTCCTCCTCACCGTCCCGCTCCCGTCCAGCGATTCCCGGCTCCTCCCCCAAGAGTGCCGGGTGTCCCTGTGCCCAGCCCACGCCCGGTCGCTTCTCCCGTACCGGTTCCTGCCGTCCTGCAGATGATGAGAAAGGGCAACAGGAAGAAGATCGAGACCAAAACCAACAAGAAAGGCGGGAAGACAAACCAGGAACCGAGGCACCGGCTCGGAGTGCCGCCTTCCAGCCAGGACAAGATCGGAACGGATAAAAAGTACTCGAGTCCCACGGTGTACACGAACACCAAAAGAGACAAGCAGACGCAGCGGGAGCACGTGCCGTTGGACCTCGTGTGGACGCCATTCTCCAAGGTGTCCGAGCACGCGGAAGCGAGCGACGTCGAGTTGGTTCTCCAGATCGGGGATGGCGAAGTCCAGCACCTGCAGAAGGGCGAAGGCAACCCCGGCATGTACCGGTCCCTTTTCAAGACCCCCTTCTCGAGCCATAACCACGAGATTGACGTCTCGAAGGGAGACGGGGAGGTGGACGTGCTCCCCGAGGCGTTCCGGCAGTGCAAAGAGGACCTCGACGACCACCCGAACACCGGCGAGGGGCGGCGGCACCTCGTCGCCCTGCTGGGGCCCTATGGTCCCTGCGACGGCTGCAAGGAGAGGATCAAGAAGTTCAAGTCCGAGTGGCAGAGAGCGGCAGTGGGGGCCAACTGCGCGGCCTCGCTGGTGTTCACCTACTTCTACCGCCGTCCGAACTCCGATCAACGGCAAGCGACGACGACCTACGGTTACAACGAGGCCCTTGAAGGGAACGAAGACGGCCTCCCGCAATTCGGCGTGAGAAAGAAGCCGACAACGTATGTAAAGGAAGGGAGGTACTACTACCGCAGCACGAGCGCGCACTATGCGACGGTGATCCCGTGGTGATCCACGGCGGGCGGCCGCGGATCGTCTCCACGGCCGCCTGAGCCCGTGGGACTCCTACTCCAGACCGTGCTCCGCCGCCGCCTCGACCGAGATCAGGTCCTGGACCTGGTCCTGGCGGCCCCAGAGCCGCACGAAGCCGCTGCCCTCCGGGCCGCCGTAATTCTTGACCCAGGCCGCGGCCTTGCCGTTGTCGTCCAGGGCGAGCACCGTCGTCACCTCGCCCACCGGGACCGCGCGGTTGGCCACCCACCAGCCGTGGAGGCCCCAGCGGGCGCCCGCGGGCGTCACCTGGGCGCCGTACTCGTCCTTGAACACCCCCTTGCTGAGGGTGACGCCGAGGAGGCGGGAGGTGCGCTCGGTGTCGGCGGCCAGGGGGACCCCGGTCTGCGGATCAAGGTCGTAGAGGATCGGGAAGGCGCCGAGCCAGACCACCTTTCCGCCCTTTTCCAGATACTGCTTCAGGAGCGGCGCCTCGGCGTTCTTCGGCGCCACCGTGTCGGGCAGGCCGTCGCTCGCGAAGACGATGACGCTCGGCGCCGGGTCCGCCGCCCGCTCGCGCAGGAAGTCCGCCAGGTTCGTCGTCCCCAGGAGCTGGTAGCCGGCGGCGACGAAGAAGTCGCGCACCGGGACGTCCCCCTTGAACCACTTGCCGACCGCCTTCTCGTTCCAGTACACCGCCCGCTTCGCCGGGGCGTGCACCGCCGCCTTCCCCGTACCCGTCGACCTACCGCCGGCGAGCGCGTAGAGCGTGCCGTCGTCGCTGCCGAAGTAGAGCGTGCCGTCCGCCACGAGAGGCGAGGAGAGGATCATCCCGGTCCCCAGCCGGAAGCGCGCGGTTTCGTTCCCCGTCTGGACGTCCAGGGCGTAGAGGGTGCCGTCCCAGGTGCCGAAGTAGACGACGCCGCCCGCCACGGCGCCCGAGGAGAAGACGTTGTTGTCGGTCGGGTGGTGCCACTTCTCCTGGCCGGTCGCGAGGTCGAGCGCCTGGAAGAAGTGGCCGTCCGAGCTGCCGGCCAGGACCAGCCCGCCGTCGATCGCCGGGGCGGTGATCACCCAGGAGGTCTGGTGGTCGAAGCGCCACTTGCGCTCGCCGCTCCTGGCGTCGACGGCGTAGAGGAAGCCGTCCCGGCAGCCGAAGACCACGAGGCCGCCCGCGACCGCCGGAGAGGATTGGACGGAGGTGCGGTCGTAGCGGAACTTGGCGGAGTCGAGGGTCGTCCCCTCGGTGTCGTACTTCCAGGCGAGCTTCCCGGTCGCCACGTCGAGCGCGTAGAGGCGGCCGTCCATGCTGCCGACGTAGACGCGGCCCGCCGCGACCGCCGGCGAGGAGCGCACCCGGCCGCCGGTCTTCCACTTCCAGATCTCGCGGCCCGAGCCGGCGTCCACGGCATAGAGATGCCCGTCGCCGCTGCCGACGAAGACCCGGCCGTCGGCCACCACCGGCGAGGAGAGGTAGTAGTCCCATCCCCACTCGAAGGGGAGGTCGTCGCCCAGCGCGAACCGCCAGCGCTCGCGGCCGGTCGCGGCGTCGAGCGCGTAGAGGCGGCGATCGCGGGCGGCGACGAAGACCGTGCCGCCGGCGACGGCCGGGGTGGAGTCGACCGCCCCTCCCGCCGGGAAGCGCCAGCGCTCCTTCCCGCTGCCGGGATCGACGGCGCGGAGGGTGCCGTCGCCGCTGCCGACGTAGATCGTGCCGCCGGCGAGGACGGGGGAGGAGCGCACCGGGCCACCGGTCGGGAAGCGCCAGCGTACCTGCCAGGGGAGGCGCAGGGCGGGGGAGGCATAGACCCCCGTGTGCTCGGGGTTGCCGCGGAAGCTGGCCATGCCGGCGGTATTGGCGGCATGGGCGGCATGGGCGGCATGGCCGGGATCTTTGGGGGCGGACGCGGCCGAGCTGGCGAGCGCACCGGCGAGGACGAAACCGGCGGCGAGGCCGGGAATGCGGACGATCGACTTCATCGGGTTCCCTCCGGGGCGGGGATTCTATCGAAAAGGAAAGGCGCCATGAACCGCGAGCGATCCATGGCGCCGGAACAACCGCCGGAAACAGCGGAGCGTGTTTTAGTACCAGGCGTTCCCCTCGGGGTTCATCAGCGTCTGGGCGAGGCTGGCGCGGGCGTTGCCCAGCCAGCGGGAGCTCTCTCCCTCGTAGGGGACCACCACGTAGCGGACGACGCCGGCCGCCGAGTGGTAGTGGTTGTGGTAGGCGGCGAAGTCCTTCTCGGAGCTGCTGGTCCCCAGCGTCGAGCGCAGGCCCGGCGCCAGGAAGACGACGAACACGACGCCGGCGTCGACCGGCTCGTGGCCGCTGGTCACCAGCGCGTCCAGGCGCCGCTGGATCTCGAGGTCCGAAACCGCCTTGCCGTCCAGCGGATCGAGGAGGTCTTCCTGCAATGCTCCCGGCATCCCCGGCATCCCCGGAAGACCCGATCCGGAAGCCTGGCGGGTGAGGGACTCCAGGGCGCGGGACTCCATGGCGCGGTTCGCCTTCTCCCGCCAGCCGCTGCCGAGAAAGAGGGCCTGGACGCTGGCGCCGGTGACCACCGGGCCGCCGTGAAAGGAGGGCTCGCGCTTGGGCACGGCCTGGTGCGGGATGATCTGCGCCCGGCCGCCGTCGTCGTCGAACACCACGGTGCCTGCGGCGGCGGATTCGAGGACCGCGGGTGGGGACTGGAGCTGCTTTTCGGGGATCTCGCCGGCCTGGGCGACGGCGCTGACGGTCCAGGCGAGGGCCAAGGTGCCTACGATGTATTTCGTCTTCATGGTTTTCCTCGTTCCTCGGTTACTGGACGTTCAGGGCGAAGTCGTCGACGACGAAAGAGGTCTGGTCGATCGAGTCTTCCGCGCCGACGAAGTAGACCCGGATGGTCTGCCCCTTGTAGGCCGCGAGGTTGAAGCTCTTTTGAGCATACCCCGTATTGTGGTTGAGGTTGGAGTAGGTGGCGAGGGTGGCGAGCACCGTCCCCGACGAGTTGCGCACCTGGAGGGTCAGGGTGTCGAAGACCGTCGTCGTCGTCGTCTCGGCGGTGTCGATGTGGAGCCAGAAGGTGAGGGTCGCCGTGGTGATCGTCGACGGGATCGCCACCTGCTGGTAGAGGGTGTCGGTGTGGGTCGTCCCATAGCCGTCGAGCCAGGCCTTCCAGGAACCGCCGTGGGCAGCTTCGGAGGTGGAATTCGTGATGACGCTCGCGGTGGCCACCCAGATGGTGTTGCCCGATTCGAAGCCCGGGTTCTGGAGGAGCTGCTGCACGGTGCCCGAGGTCACGGTGAAGGACACCGTGGCGGTGTGGGTCTTGCCGCCGCCGGTGCCGGTGACCGTGACGGTATAATTCCCGGCCGTCGCCGTCCCCGCCGCCAGAGTGAGGGTGGAGGAGCCGGAGCCGGGCGCGGCGATGGAGGTCGGGCTGAAGGTCGCCGTGGCGCCGGCGGGGACCCCGGAGGCGGCGAGCGAGACGGCCGAGTTGAAGCCGCCGGAGACGGTGGTCGAGACCGTCGTGGTGCCCGAGGTCCCCTGGGCGGCCGAGACCGCGGTGGGGGAGACCGCGAGCGCGAAGTCGGGGGTGCCGGACGCCGTGACGGTGAACGAGACTGTCGTCGAGTGGGTCTTCCCGCCGCCCGTGCCGGTGACGGTCACGGTGTAGGTGCCGGCGGCGGCGGTGCCGGCGGAGAGGGTCAAGGTCGAGGAGCCGGAGCCGGGCGCGGCGATGGAGGTCGGGCTGAAGCTCGCCGAGGCGCCGGCCGGGAGCCCGGAGGCGGCGAGCGAGACCGCCGAGTTGAAGCTGCCGGTGATCGAGGTCGACACCGTGGTATTGGCGGAGGTCCCCTGGGCGGCGGTGACCGCGGTCGGGGAAGCGGAGATGGCGAAGTCGGTGGTGGGATTGAAGACGATCTTCAGGACCGAGTGGATCTCGATGCCGTTCGGCGCCACCCCGGTCTGGCCGTGGAGGAAGTCGAACATGCCGATCCCGGTGATCTGCACCGGGACGTTGGCGGTCTGGAAGCTCGTCGTGGCGTTGAACATCGCATCGAAGGCCGCCCGCGCCTGGGAGACCCCGGTGGCGAACGGGCTGCCCGTGCCGACGCAGCTCGGCGCGGGGATCTCCGCGATCAGGGTGAGCCCCCCTGCGTCCTGGAGGACGAGGTGGTAGTCCTGGTCGGTCTCCAGCTTGTAGAGGGTGAGGGTGGCGTTCAACACCCAGACGGTGGTCTCGAAGGGCGACACCCGGTTGTTGGCCGGAATGGGGCTCGGCGCCGTCCAGCTCCGCATCGTGGCGATGGTCTGGGGGGTCGTCGAGGCGAAGTTGATCTTGCCGATGTCGGCGTCGGTTCCGGTCTTCACCGACCAGCGCTCCACGCCACAGGCATGCAGATCCGGGGTGGCGGAGAGGGCACAGATCGAGATGGCGAGGGCGATGAGCCCTCTTCGAGTACGAGCACGCATGGGGCCTCCTACGTCGGCGAAACCGCCGACGAAATCCAGTCAGGGCCTGCACAAGACGAGAGACGACTCTACCGACGTCGGGCCGTATACGGTGCTACTACCTTTCCTGGTGTGGGAAGGACACCTGGGCGAGCCGGCTTGAAGGTAAATTTGGTACAAAGATGTGCGATAGCCTAGGCCGGTGGCCGCGACCCTCGACTGCGACGTTCTGATCGTCGGCACCGGATTGGTGGGGGCGGTCTACGCCCGGCACCTGGTGGCGGCGGGGCTCTCGGTGGTGATGGTCGACGCCGGGCCGCAGCTCTCGGCGCGGCCGGGGGAGCACCTGCGGAACCGCTACCTCCACCAGCGCGATCTCCGCCTCTACTACGACGCCCTCGTCGCCCACCTCTATCCGCCCTCGGTGCCGGCCGCGGCCGAGCCCCTGTTCCCCGGCGAGGCCCACCTGCCGCCTCAGGCGGCGGGGGGGAACGCCGTCAACCCGGAGCAGGACCCGCGGCGGAACCTGCCGGGGGCGGCGGTCACCTACGCGGTGGGCGGCATGGGGGTCCTCTGGACCTGCCTCGCGCCGCGCCTGCACCCCGGGATCGAGCGCTTTCCTTTCTTCTCGCCGGAGGAGTGGGAGGATCTCTACGCGCGCGCGGAAACGGACCTCGGGGTGGGGCGGGAGGCCTTCCGCGGCTCGCGGCGCGGGGCGGCCCTGCTCGCCCAACTCCACGCTGCCGGGCAGAGCGCCGAGCTGGCGCCGGTCGCGGCGCGGCGGCGGGAGGACGACCCCCGCCAGGTTCACTGGACCGGGCCGGCCGACCTTCTGGAACCGGGGCTCGAGGAGGAGGCCAAAGCCGGGGGCGGCGGCCGCCTGCGGATCCTGGCGCAGCACGTGGTGACCCGGCTCGCGCACCGCGGCGGCCGGGTGCGCGCGGCGACGGTGCGGAGCCTCGACCCCTGGGCGGAGAAGGAGATCCGGGCGGAGATTTTCGTCGTGGCCGCGGGCGCCCTCCTCTCGCCCCAGCTCCTCTGGGCCTCCGGCATCCTCCGGGAGGACGACTCCCCGCTCGGCCGCTACCTCCACGACCATCCGCTGGCCTTCGCCCAGGTCGCCCTGTCGCGTGAGATCGCGGAGGTGGCGGACGACCCCTACCCGTTCCTCGCCATCCCGCTCGCCGCCGGGCGCCCCTTCCATTCCCTGCTGCTCGCCGACACCTACGACGGCCGGCTCCTCGAAGGGGGGCTCGACGAGCGGTTGCTGCTGAACCTCTACTGGTACGCCCTGGCCGAGCCGCGCCGGGAGAACCGGATCACCTGGAGCGCCGAGCGCTGCGACCTTCACGGCCTGCCCCAGCCGACCTTTCACTACACGCTCTCTCCGGAGGCCCGGGCGCGGAACCGCGAGATGCTGGCGGACCTGAAAGAGGTGGGCGGCCTGCTTGGCCGCTTCCTGCCCATGGCGCCGCCACAGCTCCTCCCCGCCGGCCGCTCGATGCACTTCCTGGGGACGACCCGCATGGGTCCCGTCGGAGACGGCAGCGCGGTCGTCGACCTCGACTCCCGGGTGTGGAGCTTCGACAACCTCTACGTCGGCGGCACCGGCACCTTCCCCGGCCCCACGGCGAGCAACCCGACTTTGACCGCCTGCGCCCTGGCCCTCCGCTCGGTCGAGCGGATCGTCGGCGGCAGGAGACGGGGATGACGGCCGAGGCGCCCGGCCTCGATCCGATCGAGGAGACGAGCCTCATGGTCGCCTGTTTCCGGGCGGCCGAGAGCCGCCGGCCGGACGCGCTCGTCCGCGATCCCTTCGCGGTCGAGATCGCCGAGACCCGCCTCGGCGCGGCGAAGCGGGCGCAGTACACGGGAAGCCCGCTCTTCGCCACCACCGTCGACCTCCTCGCCTGCCGCACCCGGGTGCTCGACGAGCGGCTCCTCGCCTGGGCGGTCAGCGAGGACCCGCCGGGGATCGACCAGCTGGTGAACCTGGGCGCGGGGGTGGACTCCCGCCCCTACCGCCTGCCCTTTCCCCCGGGCACGGCAATCTTTCCGGTCGACTCGGCGGCGGTGGTCGCCTGGGCCGCCGGCTTCTTCGGCCACCGCCCGGCGCTCGCCCGGGTGGTCCCGGTGGCGGCCGATCTCGGCGACCCTGCCGACCTCCTCGGCCGTCTCGCCGGAGCGGGGGTGCAGCTCAGCCGTCCCGTGGGCTGGGTCCTCGAAGGGGTGCTGGAGTTCCTCGGCCGTTCGGTCGCCCCGGGCCTCCTCGCCGCCCTCACCGCCGCCGCCGCCCCGGGGAGCCGGCTGATCGCCGCCGTTCTCGACCCGGCCCTCGTCGCCTTCGCCCGCGAGCGCGGCGACGCCGGCTTCCCCTGGAAGCGGTTGGTCTCCCTGGAGACCGTGCTCTCCTGGCTCTCCGGCTGGGATCTCTCGGTGCTCTCGGGGGAGGCGATGGAGGCACGTTTCGGACGGGAGGTCGCGGGGCTGTTCCACATCGTGGAGGGGAGACGGCTCCCGTGAGCGGCCCCCTCTCCACCGCCCAGGAGATCCTCTGGCGCCTCGACCGGCAGGTGCCCGGGGCGGCGCTCAACATCGCGGCCGCGGTCGCCCTGGACGGCCCGCTCGACCCCGCGGCCCTGGAAGCGGCCTTCCACCAGACCGTCGCCCGCCACGAGCCGCTGCGCAGCCGCTATCTGCGGGGGCGGGAGGTGGAGGTCCTGCCCTCCGTCCCTTTCGGCTGGGAGCGCCACGACCTTGCAAAACTCTCCGCCGGCCGGCTCGCCGAGCGCCTGGACCGGCTCGTCCACCGGATCTGCAGTCGCCCCTTCCGGCTGGCGGAGGGGCGGCCGATCCGCAGCGCCCTGGTCCGTCTCCCCGGGGAGCGCTGGGCCTGGCTCCTCGCCCTCCATCACATCGCGGCGGACGGTTGGGGGATGGTGCTCTGGAGCCGCGACCTCTCGGCCTTCTACAGGAGCCTCGTGCGCGGCGAGCCCTGCCGCCTGGACGAGTTGGAAGCCCAGAGCCTCGGCTACGCGGCCTGGCAGCGCGGCTTCGAGGCGGGGCCGGCGGCGGCGGCGCAGCTCGCCTGGTGGCGGGGTTATCTGGCCGGCCTCTTTGAGGAAGAGATCGCTGATCCCGATGAGCATGATCCCTACGCGCCGACCGCCCTCCAGACCGCGGCGCTGCCGGACGCGCTGACCGAACGGGTCCGTGCCGCCCGAGTCCGCGAGCGCAGCTCGGTCTTCCTGCTCGGCCTGACCGCCTTCGCGCTCCTCCTGCGGCGCTTCCGCGGCCGGGAGGACCTGGCGGTGGGGACCCTGGTGGCCAACCGGGTGCGACCGGAGAGCACCGACGTCCTGGGCGCCTTCTACAACACCGCCCTCCTGCGCCTCTCCTTGGCGGGCGATCCCACGGTGCGCGAGCTCCTGGCGCGGCTCGGCCAGACCGCCCAGGAGGTCCACGAGCGGCAGGGGGTCCCCTTCGGCCGGGTCGCCGCGGCGCTCGCCGGCGATCTCGCCGCCGTCGGTAATCCCCCGGCCGGCTTGCTCCAGGTGATGTTCCAGCACGACGAGCACCCCCTGCGCCGCCTCCGCCTCGACGGGGTGACGGCCACGGATCTCGACTGGAGCGTCGACGGCCTGGCGCGTGGACCGGAGGTCGCGTGGACCGTGACGGGGCCGCGCGAGGCTCCTCTCCCGGGGATCACCCGCGGCCGGATGGCCCGGACCGCCGATCTCTCCTTCCACGTGCGGGAGGAAACGGACGGCCTGGACCTCTACCTCTTCTACAAGATGCACCGCGTTGCCGACTCGACCATCCGCTGGCTGCTCGCGAGCTACCGGGAGATCCTCGCCGGGGTGCTCGACGGCCTGGAGAGCGGCGCCCGGGTGTCCGCGGTGGCCCCCGGGGTGGGGACCGATCCGCCGGCCGCAACGATCGAGTCGCCGGCGGGGCTCGCCGACCTCCCGCCCTGGGGCTTCTCGGCGCGCCACGCCCGGGCGCTGGGGAAGGTGTCGCCGGCCGGGGCCTGAGAAGCGGTGAAAAAAGCGGGTCGCATGCGGAGATTTCCGTAGAGACGCCCCTCGCGCTATCGAAATCCTTGCCGTTACCGCGCCGTCGGGGCGTCTCCAACGCCGCCGAGATCTCGGGCGTCCGAGGCCTGCGGAGACGCCCCGACGGCGGTGGTTCCGGCGAGGTCCCGGACGGCGGCTGGGGACGTCTCTACGAATGCCCGTGAGGTAGCGGGCCGATTTTTTTCACCGCCTCTGAGCCTTACACCACCAGCGGCCGCTCCGGCCCCAGGTGCTCCGCGAACCAGTCGCGGGCGGCCCCGGCCGCGGTGTCGAACCCGGTCGTATAGACCTCGAAGTGGCCGCCGGGGAGGAGGAGCAGCCGCTTGGGCGGGCGGGCGCGCTCGTAGGCGGCGAGGAGGAGGTCGAGGGGCGAGGCGGTGTCGCTCCGGGCGGCGATGCAGAGGAGCGGGGTGGGGGCGATCCGCTCGACGTAGGCGCCCGGCTCGAAGCCGCGGAGGAGGTCGAGCGAGCGCAGGGTCACCTCGTTCTTCCAGAGCGGCGCCGCCGTCTCCAGGGCGGAGAAGAAGTCCCAGGCCTCGCGGCCGGGGATGGCGGCGGGGGCGCCGGGCCGCTTCGCCACCAGGGGGAGGGTGGCGGGCGGCTCGCCGGCCATCCGGCGTTTCCGGTCCTCGGCGAATTCATGCTCGACCGCCTCGATCATCTCCGGCTGCACCCGTCGCAGCCAGCCGGCGTGGCCGCCGACCTCCGGCACCTGGGCCACGGCGCAGCGCACCCGGCGGTCGAGCGCCGCGACCACCAGGGCCAGGCCGCCGGCGAGGCTCGTCCCCCAGACCGCCAGCCGCGCCGGGTCGACCTCCGGCTGCAGGCTGGCGAAGGTCAGGGCATGGCGCCAGTCCTCGACCTGCCGCCAGGGGTCGACCTCCTGCCGTGGCTCGCCGTCGCTGGCCCCAAAGCCGCGGTGGTCGAAGGCCAGGGTGGCGATCCCGGCCGCCCGGAAGACTTGGGCGTAGCGGTCGAGCAACTGTTCCTTGACCCCGCCGAAGCCGGGCGCCATGACCACCGTTGGCGCCGGCCCCGCCGGCCCGGCCGCTCCGTCTTGGATCTCCGGCGCCAGCAGCCACCCCCGCAGGCGGGCGCCGTCGGCCTCGATCTCGACGTCTCGCCGCATCGGATCGCCTCCTTTCGTCCCGCGAAGCTTAGAGGAAGTCGCCGGGACTCGCCGGAACCCCTGGAAAGTCCTGGGGAACCTGTGGAAAGTCCTGGGGAACCCGTGAAAAGTCGTCAGAAAGGTCTCCGGGTCGACTTCTGACCCCTCCGGGTGGACTTTTGATGCATGCGGGTCGACTTTTGACGCGTGCGGGTCGACTTCTCATGCGTGCGGGTCGACTTTCCGTCCATGGAAAGTAACTTCTGACGCGTGCGGGAAGACTTTTCATGCGTGGTATTTTACTTTTTACGCGTGCAGCTCGACTTTTCGGGCGTGGAAAGTTACTTTCCACGCGTCCGGGAAGACTTTCCGCGGGTTTGGAAGCTCCCGGAGGGATTCCGGAAGCCTCCGGAGAGGTTCCGGAAGGAGCCGGAGGGAGTCTGGAAGCGTCCGGAGGAGTTGGGAAAGCGCCCGGAGGGGTCCGGGAAGCGTCCGGAGAGGTCCTGGAAGTGTCCGGAGAGGCTCGGGACGACTTTCCAGGGGTTCCGGAGGACTTTCCAGAGGTTGCGGAAGCGTCCGGAGGCGTTTCGGACGCGTCCGGAGAGATTCCGGAGGACTTTTCTCGGCCCGAGAGCGGCTCTCCCCCGGTATGGTAGCGTACCTCTGCCATGGACCCGCATCGCCTGGCGGAGGAACGGAGCGTCGCCTACCACGGCGCCATCGCCGAGCGTCTGCGGCGGGAGCCGGAGGTGCTCGAACGGGCCCGCCGACGGGTGGAGGGCTGGCTGGGCGTCCAGGCCGAGGCGCCCTTCTACGCGCGGAAGTGGGCGGAAGTCCTCGCCGGCGATCCGGTCGCGGTCGCCGCCTTCCTGGTCGAGCGCAGCGAGCTGGCGGACGAGCTGCGCCAGTCGAGCCCCTTCGCCGGCGCCCTGAGCCCCCAGGAGCGCTGGAAGATCTTTCGCGAAACCCGCGACCGCTTCGCCGGAATGCCGTGACCCGGGCCTTCCGCGGCCGGAGCTGACCCCATGCCCTCGTCCCGTGAGTTCGTCGACTACACGATCGACCTCTTCTCGGCCTTCGGCGAGGTCACGGCGCGGTCGATGTTCGGCGGCTGGGGTCTCTACCATCGCGGGGTGATGTTCGGCCTGATCGCCGAGGACGTCCTCTATCTGAAGGCCGACGCCACCAACCGAGGCGGGTTCGAGACCGCCGGCATGGAGCCCTTCGTCTATCAGAAGGGAGACGGCTCGACGGCGACCATGAGCTACTGGGAGGCCCCGCCTCCCGCCCTGGAGGACCCGCAGGAGATGGTCGCCTGGGCGCAAGGGGCGTTTGAGGCAGCGCTCCGGGGACGGAAGAAACGGCGGTAGGACGGATTCTTCGGGTTGAACCTATTCTCCGAGATGGGCCAAAAGAATGAGCGGTGAGGCATGACGACCCACCGCCTACTCATGCTCGATCTCTTCGACGAGCTCCTCCAGGGTCACCTGGCAGGCAGGGACCTTGCGCCGAAAGAGCTCCTCGAGGAACTCGGCGCGGCTCAAGCCGGCGATGTCGGCAGCCCGCTCTTGGGAGACGAGGCCCTGCGCGTACCACTGGACGCAGGCGGCTGTCCGCATCTCTCGTGCGAACTCTTTGGGGGACAGGTGGAGCGCGGCAAAGACGCTGGGCGGCAATTCGTAGGTGATCGTGGCCATCGGCTGCTCTCCCGGTCTCTGGTTCCTGCACGATTGTACCCGTGGAGAGAAGGAAGCCGGCTGGCGGCTCCGCCCCAGCCATAGGCGGGGGGGCTTGGCGCGACGGCGACCATGAGCTACTGGGAGGGCCAAGAGGCGGCCTCGCCGTCCTTACGGCAGGAGAACTTCCACAGTAAGCTCGCGGAACCGATCCAGGCGATGGTCGTTGGTCAGAAAGACCTCGCACTGTGACCAGACCGCAGCAGCGAGATGTATCGCGTCGGGAGTTTTGAAGCCGTATCTTGCGCGAATTCCGGTTGCCAGATCGATGACTTCGCGAGACAAGGAAACCATGACTTCAACAGCTCCTTCGAAATAGTCTGCGAAGTCCTGGAGCACTGCGGCGTTCTCGTCTCGCAGAGGTTTCACTCGACATTCCAGCCGCGTCAAGTCGCTCGCCACGGTCACGACATCGCGCTCTGAGAGGCGAGAGTCCACCGCCGCTGCAAACGGTGTAACCTGCTCGACGGTGTAGATGACGACAGCGCTATCCAGGTAGATGCGCACCGGTCATTGGCCCCAACTCTCTCTCTCGGCGCTCAGGTAGGCATCGACCTCTTCACGGGTCCGGGGCTCATGTCCGCGGGCGTGCTGCCGCCGGCGAATGTCGGCGACGACTTCCAGGTAGGGCTTCCGCGTCTCCGGTTGAAGCGGTTCCAGGGTGAGACGGAATCTCCCGGGGGTCAGCGGCAAAGCTTCATCCAAGGTGACCGTCTGCTCATCCTTGAGCGTGCCGGTAAGTACATACGCTTTTGCCATTGGCTGCCTCCCGGATTGATTATACGCCGGTGAGGGGCAACCCTCAGGGTTGCCCCTCGTTCACGCAGCTGCTACCGGGCTCGCCCCCTCAGTGCGCCGGGTTCTTGACTACCTTCCCCCCCTGCATGACGAAGCTGACCTTCTCGGTCTGCTTGATGTCCTGCAACGGATCGCCCGGCACCGCCACCAGGTCGGCGAGCTTGCCGGTTTCGATCGTGCCGATCTGGTCGGCGAGGCCGAGCAGGTCGGCGCCGCTCCTGGTGGCGGAGAGCAGGGCCTGGGCCGGGGTCATGCCGTTTTTCACCATGAGGGCGAATTCGCGGGCGTCGAGGCCGTGGGGCTCGACCGCGGAGTCGGTGCCGAAGGCGATTTTGACGCCGGCCTTCAGGGCGCGCTGGAACATCGACTGCATCGCCGCCGAAGCCGCCCGCGCCTTGACCGCGATGGGGGGCGGGAAGTGGTCCGCCTGCTCGCCCACCCAGGCCCCGGCGAAGAGGGTCGGCACGAGATAGACCCCCTTCTCTTTCATCAGCCGCAGAGTGTCGTCCTGGAGGAAGGAGCCGTGCTCGATCGAGTCGACGCCGGCCGCGATGGCGATCTTGGCGGCGGCGTCGCCGTGGCAGTGGGCGGCGACCTTGCGGTGCCAGGCGTGCGCCTCGGAGACGATGGCGTTCATCTCCTCCTGGGTCAGCTCGGGGACGTCCACCGGATCGGACAGCGAGAGCACGCCGCCCGAGGGCATGCACTTGATCACGTCGGCGCCGTACTTGATCTGGTACCGCACGGCCTCCCGGCACTGGGCCGGTCCGTTGCAGATCCCCTCGATGGTGCCGCCCGGCTTGATGCGGTCCGGCGGGAAGGGGGCCTCGTCGGCGTGGCCGCCCGTCGAGCCGATGCCGTGGTTGGCGATCAGCATGCGCGGCCCTGCCGCGATGCCGGCGTTGATCGCGTTGCGCAGGCCGAGGGCAATGAACTCCCCGGAGCCCACGTCGCGCACGGTGGTGAAACCGGCTTCGAGGGTCAGCCGGGCATACTTGGCGGCATAGAGCGCCTGCTCGGCGGGGAAGCGCAGGGCGCCCTGGTAGAAATCGCGGTAGTAGTCGGGCCCGAGCTCCATGGCCAGGTGGACGTGCGCGTCGATGAAGCCGGGGAGGAGCGTCGCGTCCCCGAGGTCGATCACCTGCGCGCCGGGTGGCACCGGGAGGCTCGCCCCCACCTGGGTGATGTGATTCCCCTCGACCAGCACCATCCCCGGGGTCAGGGGGTGCTCCGAGGTGGAGGTGAAGACGCGGGCGGCCTTGAGCACGATCGGGGCGGCGGGGGCGGGGACCTGCCCGGCCGCCTGGGAGACCATCCCCGGCAGCGCCATCCCGGCCCACAGCAGCACCCCTGCGACACAGAGCAGCTTTCTCATCCGGCTCTCTCCTTTTCGCGAGACTGAAGCGGCGTCCAAGTCTAGCACTCACACCTGCGTAGCTTAGAGAAGCTATGCTACCCTCGCCAGGAGGAGGAGGTCGCGGATGGCGTCGCAGTCGGTCACCCTGGTCGAGCTCAACGTCTACGAGCGCATCCTGCCGCTCGTCTCGGGCTACCTCCAGACCTACGCCACCAAGGACCCGGAGGTGAAGTCGGCCTACGACTTCTCCATGTACACCCATACCGTGCACGTGCCGGCGGAGACCATCCTCGCCGACCTGCTGAAGACCGAGAGCGACGTCTACGGCTTCAGCTGCTACGTCTGGAACATGGGGCTCATCAAGCAGCTCCTGCCGCCCCTCCTCGCCGCCCGGCCGCGGGCGCAGATCCTCTTGGGCGGGCCGCAGGTGGTCTCCCAGCCCAAGTACCTGATCTCGCCGCGCGACAACCTCCTGCTCTGTAACGGCGAAGGGGAGAAGACCTTCGCCAACCTCCTGCGCGAGCGGCTCTCCGGCGCGCCCGACCTGACCCGGGTGCGCGGCCTCTCCTTCCGCCGCGACGGCGAGCTGGTGACCACCGAGCCGGAGGAGAAGATCCTGAGCCTCGACGAGATCCCCTCCCCCTTCCTCTCCGGCATCTACCCGGAGGACCGCTACACCCAGGCGGTCTTCGAGACCAACCGCGGCTGCCCCTTCAAGTGCTCCTTCTGCTTCTGGGGGCTGGGCGACCACCGGGTGGCCAAGTTCGAGGAGGAGCGGATCAAGGAGGAGCTCACCTGGCTCTCCGACCACGGCGTCTGGGCGATCTTCTTCGCCGACGCCAACTTCGGCATGCTGCCGCGCGACGTCGGCCTCGCCGAGCACATCGTGGCCAACAAGGCGCGCACCGGCCTGCCCTACATGGTGGCGGTCAACTCGGCCAAGAACCGGCCGGAGCGCCTGGTCGAGGTCGCCGCCACCCTGCAGAAGGCGGGCATCAACACCACCCAGTCGATCGCCGTCCAGTCGCTCGACGAGGGGACCCTGCAGACCGTCGATCGCGGCAACATCAAGGTGGCGGCCTACGCCGCCGCCCAGGAGCAGATGAACGAGCGCCACATCGCCTCCTATGTCGAGCTGATCTGGCCGCTGCCGGGGGAGACCGCCGCCTCCTTCCGCCAGGGGGTCGAGACGATGTGCGAGATCGGCGCCCAGAGCTTCATCATCTACCCGCTCCTCCTGCTCCAGAACACCACCATGTGGGAGAAGCGGCAGGAGCACGGCTTCGTCACCGTCGCCAACCACCTGGGCGGCGCCCCCGGCTACCAGGCCGGCGAGTACGAGCTGGTGGTGGCGACCCAGGAGGTCGGCCGCACGGAGCACGACGAGGGGCTGCGCTTCGTGCACGCCGTGGCGACCCTCTACAACGCGCGCTCGCTCTACACCGTCGCCCACTATCTCCACGACTCCGGGCGGCTCTCCTTTGCCGGGCTCTTCCAGTCATTTGCGGACTATTGCAAGGGGGGCAAGGGGCGCACCGATTTCCCCTACGTCGCCCGTTACGAGCAGGCGATCGCGGACTACGGCTACTGCCACTGGTCCTACTGGGGAGAGATCCTCCATCTCGGCGCTCACGTCCTGCGTGAGGAGGTGGATGCCTTCGTCCACGAGTTCGCCGCCGCCCAGCCCTGGTGGGACGAGACGACCCAGGTGCTCTTCGAGCTCGATCTGATCTCTCGGCCCTACGCCTACAGCAACACCGAGATCGCCGAGAAGCGCTACGCCTTCGAGCACCTGGACGTCGAGACGGTGCCCGGCGGCTACCGGATCGCGGTCCCGATGCGCTTCCTCCCCCTGGTGCGCCGCTACGCCGAGAGCCTGGAGCCGGGCCAGGGGGTCTCGCCGGTCTTCGTCGTCGATCACGACCGGCAGCAGATGCCGTTCATGCGCTCCGACAACCTGGAGAAGAACTACAACTACTGCTATGGGGTGATCACCAGCATCAAGAGCTACGTACCGGTGATCCGCCAGGTCTCGGCCGCGGCGGCCTGACGAGTGCTTAGGCACGTGCGGACCGCGGCCCAGGAGCAGCTCTGGCGGTTGCACGCGGGGCTTTCGGCGATCCCGGCGTCCGAGGCGCTCGACATGTTCTATGCGCTGGAGGTGGCGGGGCCGCTCGCCGCCCCGGCCCTCCGCGGCGCTTTGGAAGCGATGACTCGCCGGCACGAGCCGCTCGCCGCCGGTCTCGCCTGGGAGGAGGTCGACCTCTCCCACCTCCCGGGGGAGGCGGCGGCGGCCGCGGCGGCCCGCCGGGCGGCGGGGGAGTCCCGGCACCGCTTCGATCTCGCCGGCCCCCTCCTCCGCGCCGCCCTCCTCCGGCTCGCCCCGGAGCGGCACGTCCTCCTGCTGAACCTCCATCACATGACCGCTGACGGCTGGTCGCTCGACCTCTTCGCGCGCGAGCTCTCGGCCCTCTATGCCCACTTGCGGGAAGGCCGGGAGGCCGAGCGGGCCGCGCTGCCGTCTCTGCGCGAGGTGGTGATGGAACAGCGCCGCTGGTTGGAGAGCGCGGAGGCCGGCGACCAGCTGGAATGGTGGCGGGGCTATCTCGCCGGAGTGTCGGCGGCGAGCTTCCGGCTGCCCGGGGACCCGGCCCGGCCCGCGGTGGCGCCGGCGGCGGTGGCGCCCCTGGTGCGGATGATGCGCCAGGTCGCCCTCCTCCCTCCCGACCTGATGGCGGAGGCGCAGGTCACGGCCAAGCGCCGGGGGGCCTCGCTCTTCATGCTGCTCCTGACCGCCCTCCAGGTCGTCCTCGCCCGCTTCACCGGCACCCCCGAGGTGGTGGTGGGGACCCTGGTGGCGAACCGGCCGACGCCGGAATCGGCCCAGGTGATGGGGGCGCACTACAACCCGCTCCTCCTGCGGGCCGACCTGCCGGGCGACATCCCCCTGGGCGAAGCCCTCCTGCGGACGGTGGACGGCACCCTCCCCGCCCTGGAGCGCCAGGAGCTGCCGTTCCCCGCCGTCGCCCGGGCGCTCGCCGAGACGCTGGGGATTCCGCCGCGGACGATCCCGGCCGCCGTGCTCCAGGTCGACCGCTATCCGCTCGACGCCCTGGCCCTCGCCGGGGCGACGGTCACCGGTCTGCACCTGGACCCCGGGGGAGCCCGGGGGCTGGCGGAGCTGGGACCGCGGTCGCTCCTCGCCGCGACCGACGTGCCGCTCACCTTCTTCTGCCGCGAGGTCCGGGGCCGCTACACTCTCTCCGTCTTCGCCGATCCTCTCCGGATCGCCGAGCCGACCGCCGCGGCCCTCCTCGCCTCCTACCAGGAGGTGCTCCTCGCCCTCACCGAGCGGCTGGAGGAGCCGATCGCCGACCTCCCCCTGCCGATCGACGAGGGGCCGTTCGAGACGTGGGCGGCGAGCGAGGCGCCGGCAGAGCCGGCCGGGCCACGCCTCTTTCCGATCACCGATGGCAGCCCGGTCGACGCCCTGTCGCCGGTGACCGCCGCCTATGCCCCCGAGGAGACATGCGGATGAGCGACGCGCCGCAGACGACCGGCCTTGCCGATCCCCCCACCACCCCCACCGAGCGCCGGCTCGCCGGCTTCTGGGAGGAGCTGCTGGAGGTGGAGAACGTGGGGCGCTCCGACAGCTTCGTGGCCCTGGGCGGCAACTCTCTCCTCGCGAGCATGGTCGCCAACCGGACCGAGAAGGCGCTCGGCTACCGGCCCACGGTGGCCGAGATCTTCTCGCTCCCGCTCGCCGAGCTGGCGCGGCGCTGCGAGGAGCAGTCTGCGAATTCTCTATAACAGGTTTACTCCTGTTTAATATCGATCTCATTCTACCGAGCCCGGGAGTTTACAAGATTGGAGCTTGTCCGGGCGCCGGTTTAGCATGGAGGCTGTAGAATGAGACCGTCCATAGAGGACTTCAAAAAAACGTCATCCATTTTTTGGAGGAGAGCCTTGCGCCTGAAGCAGCCGCTTTCTCCCGGACCCCACCTCTCCCTTCCCCCCGCCGCGTCCCCTCTCGTTCCTCGATGCCTTTTCGGCGCTGTCCTGCTCCTGGCCCTGCTCGCCGTCGCCCTGCCGCTCACCGCCGCCGATACCGCCGATGCCGCCAATGCCGCCGATGCCGCCAATACCGTCGGCAAGCTGGTCGGCCTGGGCGGCGTCTGGGTGGCGAACGGTCCGGCGCCGACCACCGATGACCTGGTTCACGTCGCCCCCGACAACTCGGTCGACGGTGCCGTCCATGTGGTGATCCCGCATCCGACGCTCCCCGACGTCCTCTACGCCGGAGCGGTCAACGGCGGCGTCTGGGTCACCACCAACGCCACCGCGGTCAAACCGACCTGGCGGCCGCTGACCGACAGCCAGACCTCGCAGTCGATCGGCGCCCTCGCCTTCGATCCCACCGACAGCTCGTTCCGTACCCTGGTCGCCGGTCCCGGTCTCTACAGCAGCTTCGGCGACAACGGCGACCTCGCGGGCCTGCTGCGCACGACCGACGGCGGCGCCACCTGGAAACGCCTCACCGGCAATGGCCTGATGCTCCGCAAGAGCTTCTCCGCCATCGCGCCGCGCGGCCGCACCCTGGTGACGGCGGTGAGCTCGTCGCTCCCCTTCAACCTGGGTGCCGTCGGCATCTTCCGCAGCACCAACACGGGGAGCTCGTTCGTCCGCATCTCGCGCGGCAACGGCACGGCGACCGGCCTGCCGGCCGGCGTCGCCTACGGCATGTCGGGCGACCCGGTCCTCCCCAATCGCCTGTTCACCAGCATCGTCCAGGCCGAAGTGTCCGGCGGCAAGAACGGTCTCTACCGGAGCGACGACACCGGCGCCACCTGGACCAAGGTGAGCCCGCCCGCGGTCGACGTCTTCCTGGTGAGCGGCAAGACCGACAACGTCCGCTTCGCGGTCGGCCGCCAGAACAACGTCTACGTGGCGATCGTCAACGACTTCCAGCTCGCCGCGGTCTTCCGCTCCGGCGACGGCGGGACGAGCTGGGTGAAGATGGACCTGCCGCAGACCGTCGAGCTCTTCGAGACGTTCGGCATCCATCCCGGCCACCAGGGCGACTTCAACACCTCGCTCGTCGCCGACCCGGCGAACGCCAACCTGGTTTACATCGGCGGCGACCGCCAGCCGTCGGCCAACGAGGGCGACCCCAACGCCACCCGCAACAAGTTCCCCAACTCGATCGGCTCGACCGGTTTCTGGGGACGTCTCTTCCGCGGCGACGCCAGCAAGCCCGCCGGCAGCCAGTGGGTCCACCTCACGCACTCGAACACCCTGGGACCCCCCGGCGGCGGCACGGCGAGCGGCAGCGCCCCCCACGTCGACTCGCGCCTCCTGGTCTTCGACGCCGCCGGCAACTTGATCGAGAGCGACGACGGCGGGGTCTACAAGCGGACCTCGCCGCAGAGCAACACCGGCGACTGGTTCGCCCTGAACGGCAACCTCCAGGTGGCCGAGATCAAGGACGCCACCCTGGACCACGTCAACGGCTTCATGCTCGCCGGAGCGCAGGACACCGACGCCATCGTGCAGAACACGCCGGGCTCGCTCGACTGGGGCCTTCTCCTCTACGGCGACGGCGGCGACGTCAACATCGACGAGACCGGAACGCCGGGCATGTCGCTGCGCTACCACAGCGTCCAGTTCCTGCGCAACCTGAGCCGCAGCAGCTGGGACAACGTCGGCAACTTCCTGGGCTTCGATCGCCTGGCCCTCACCGTGCTGGACGGCGGCGCTGCGCTCGTGGCGCAGTTCCTCACCCCGGTCCGTCTCGACGGCGGCGACCCCATGCGGCTGGTCCTCGGCGCCGAGAACGGCGTCTACGAGTCGATGGACCGCGGCGACACCCTCACCGAGATCGGTCCGGGCATCGAGATCAACAGCCTGGGCCGCGAAGCGCTGGCCTATGGCATACCGGGCAGCCCCAACGTCCTCTACGTCGGCGGCTCGGACGATCCACACGTCTTCCCCGGCACCAAGCTCTGGGTGCGCACGGCGGCCCCGCCGGCGCCGCTCGTCCGTTCCCTGACCTTCCCGGGGACCTCGCCGATCAGCGCCATCGCCATCGATCCGCACAACGCCAACCACGCCGTCGTCACCACGGCCGACACCGTCTACCAGACGACCAACGCCGGGGCGACCTGGTCGAACGTCACCGGGAACCTGAACCGGTTCGATCCCTCGCTGCTGCGCTCGGTCGCCTTCGTCCCCAACGCCCACAGCGACGGCCTGGTGGTGGGCACCAACCGCGGCGCCTATCTCGCCACCGCGCGGGAAGGCTTCGTGGACTGGAGCCGGCTCGGCCATCTCCTCCCCACGGCGCCCGTCCTGAGCCTGCGCTACGATCCGGCCGCCGATTCGGTGATCGCCGGCCTGCTCGGCCGCGGCATCTGGACCCTCAAAAACATCGATTTCGCCATCCGGCAGGCGGACTAGGAGGAAGCCATGCAACCGAACGAGATTTCGCACCGCCTGACGAGAGGTGGCCTCCGGGCCACGCTCCTCGCCACCTCCGCCCTTGCCGTCCTCACTGCCCTCACTGCCGGTACAGCCGTCGCTGCACCAGCGGCGCCGAGTATTGCCCTGCACGACGGAGTGGTGGTCGACACCGCCCGCTCCGTCGCCTACCTCACCCACCCGCGAGGAGGGATCGACGCCGTCGACCTCGCGCAGGGGACCCTCCTCTGGCATTCGCCGGAAGGAGAGCGCCCGCTGCTTCTCGCCGGCGACCTCCTCGTCGCCCAGGCCGCATCGGGCGAGCACGGTGAGCTCTCGGTGGTGGCGCTTGACGTCCGTCAGGCCGGCGCCCGGCGGTCGGGGGTCACCCTTGCGTTGCCGAGCGGCATCCGGGCGGGGATCGCCGACACCGTCGAGCAGACGTTCCGCGTCACCGCAGTGCCGACCGGCCAGGGGGTCACCCTCGCCTGGGAGGCGCATCGCTTCCTCTCCGACCGCCGGGGCGGCCTGCCGGACGGGGTGGGCCTGACCGACCGGCGGGCCACGCCGGGGAGCTTCGCCGGCACCGCCCTCTTCGATCCGTCGGCCGGGCGGCTGTCGCTCCCGAAGGCCGTCGAGGCGCGGCAGCTCGCCGCGCTGCGGCCGGTCCTCGCCGCCACCCTCTCCCCGGCGGATGCCCCGGAACGCCTCTTCGCCTCGGTGGACGGCCGGTACGTGCTCGCCAGCCGCCAGGTCGGGGATGCCGCCTCGCCGGCCCCCTACCGCTGGACGATCTCGGCGGCGGCGACCGGCACCGTGCTCGGCAGCACCGAGTCCAGGGTGTCGATGGCCCCGTTCGCGGTCGTCGGCACGCGCCTCCTCCACGTCGTCCAGCCGGTCACCCGGATGATCGACGGCAAGCGGACCGAGCAGCCGCTCCGCCTCCGGGCGGTGGACCTGACCACCGGCCGCGAGGTGGGGAGCTGGGAGATCCGCGACGCCAACTTCAGCGGTCCTTCGCCGCGCTGAAGCTTTCACGGTAAGACTTGCCCGGGCCGGGGTTTCGTACCCCGGCCCGTTTGCTACAATCGCGCCCGCCATGACAACCTTCCTTGCAGCACGCCGCGATGCCGTCGCCAAGGCCCTGGACCTCAAGGACGAGATCCTCCTCGTCGGGGCGGGCGACTACCTGCCGATGCCCGGGGGGGCCGATCAGACCTACCCGTTCCGCGCCCACAACGAGTACTTCTACCTGGCCGACCGCGACCGGCCCGGCGCCGTCCTCGCCTTCGACCCGCACGAGGGGTGGGTGGACTTCATCCCCGAGGTGACCGAGAAGGAGAAGGTCTGGGTCGGCGACCAGCCGGCCGAGGGGACGCCGGCGAGCCAGCTCGAACCCTGGCTGGCGGCGCGCCAGGGAAGGCCGGTGGTGCAGCTCGGCACCCCGCTGCCGAAGATCGCGGGGAACGCCGAGCGGAGCGACCCGCTGCGCGAGCGGCTGCTGCACGCCCGGCGGCCGAAGGACGCGACCGAGCTCGACCGGATGCGCCGGGCGGCCGCCGCCACGGCCGCGGGCTACGCCGCGGTGCTCCCGCTCATCCGGCCGGGGGTGACCGAGCGCCAGCTCCAGATCGAGATCGAGACCGCCTTCTTCCGCGCCGGCGGCGACCGGACCGCCTACGACACCATCGTGGGGAGCGGCCTCAACAGCGCGATCTTCCACTTCTCGCCCTCGAAGCGGGTGCTTGAGAAGGGAGAGCTGGTCTTGATCGACGCCGGGGCGGAGATCGACCGCTACGACTCGGACATCACCCGGACCTATCCGGTCAACCCCATCTTCTCGCCCGAGCAGCGCGACATCTACTCCGTGGTCCTCGAAGCGCAGAAGAAGGCGGTCGCCAAGTGCCGGGCCGGCAAGGAGTTCCGCGAGCTCCATATCGAGACCGCGGTGGACATGGTGCGCGGTCTGGTCGATCTGAGATACATGCGGGGCGATCCGCCGTCGCTCGTCGAGCAGGGAGCGCACTTCCTCTTCTATCCCCATGGCCTGGGCCACCTGGTGGGCCTGGGGGTGCGCGACGCCTCCGGCCTCTTCCCCGGCCGCAAGCGCGACGAGCGGCCGGAGCTCGAGACCCTGCGCCTCGACCTGCCGCTCGAAGCCGGCTACGTGACGACCGTCGAGCCCGGCCTCTACTTCGTCCCCGTTCTCCTGCAGAACCGCGAGCGGCGGGAGAAGTTCCGCCAGCAGGTCGACTGGGACAAGGTCGACCGCAGGCTGGGCTTCGGGGGCATCCGCATCGAGGACAACGTGCTGGTGACCGACGGCGAGCCGGAGGTCCTGACCGCCGCCGTGCCCAAGGAGATCGACCGGGTCCAGAGGTGAGGCCGGGGGGGGCCGGCCAGGGGGCGGCCCTTGCGGAGCCCCTCGTTCCCCCATATACTTCAGCTGTGAACGAAACCGCTTCCGCCCCTCCCCGGCCTCCCGCCCCCATGGCCTTCCTCCTGCTCCGTGCGGTGCACGAGCTGGAGGCGGAGCTCGAGACCGCCCTCGGCCGGGTGGGTTTGTCCCTCGCCAAGTATGGCGTCCTCTCGAAGCTGGTGGACGCGGGGGAGCCGGTCGCCCTGGGTTGCCTGGCCGAGCGTTGCAGCTGCGTGCGCTCGAACATGACCCAGCTCGTCGACCGGCTGGAGGCGGAGCAGCTGGTCGAGCGGGTCTCCGATCCCTCCGACCGCCGCTCGGTGCGCGCCGCCCTGACCGCCGAGGGGAGGGTGCGCCACGCCGAGGGCGCCCGCACGCTCAAGGAGGCCGAGGGAGAGCTCTTTGCCGGGTTGGGCGAAGCCGAGCGGGCCACCCTGGCCGAGCTGATCCGCCGGATCCGCCGGGAGGGCTGAGCTTTTTTTTTGGCCCGTATAGTTCAGAGCTGCACTTTCAACAACCGAAGGATTTAGCCGGGAGAACCTGACATGTCCGAGCATCCCACTCTCTCTTCGCCGGTCCAGATGGGACCGTATACGCTACCGAACCGGATGGTGATGGCGCCGATGACCCGCAACCGGGCGGGGGAGGGGAGCGTCCCCACCCCCATGGTGGTCACCTACTACCGCCAGCGGGCCTCGGCGGGGTTGATCGTCACCGAGGGGACCCAGATCTCGCCGCAGGGGGTGGGCTACCCGGGGACCCCGGGCATCCACAGCGACGAGCAGGTCGAGGGCTGGCGCCAGGTGACCGCGGCGGTGCATGCGGCCGGGGGCCGCATGTTCCTCCAGCTCTGGCACGTGGGGCGGATCTCCGATCCCTCCCTGCAGCCGGGCGGGGCCCTGCCGGTCGCTCCCTCGGCCGTCGCCGCGGAAGGACTGTTCCGTACTCCAACCGGGACACAGCCGTTCGGCGTGCCGCGCGCCTTGGACGCGGCCGAGATCCCCGGGGTCGTCGGGCAGTTCGAGGAGGGTGCCCGCCGGGCACTCGCCGCCGGGTTCGACGGCGTCGAGATCCACGGTGCCAACGGTTATCTGATCGACCAGTTCCTGCGCGACGGCAGCAACCGCCGCACCGACGACTACGGCGGCCCTGTCGAGGGGCGCGCCCGCTTCCTGTTCGAGGTGACCGAGGCGGTGGTCCGCGTCTGGGGGGCGGACCGGGTGGGCGTCCGGGTGTCGCCCCTGAGCCCGTTCAACGGGATGAGCGATGCCGATCCGCAGACGACCTTCGGGCACGCCGCCGCCGGCCTCTCCCGCTTCGGCCTCGCCTACCTCCACGTCGTGGCGCCGGGGAGCGCCGAGCCGGATTCCGCCGCCACCGCCATGGTCCGTCACCTGCGCGCGCGCTTTGACGGGCGGCTCATGGTCAACGGCGGCTTCGACCGCGCGACCGGCGATGCCGTCCTCGCCGGGGGACAAGCCGACCTGGTCTCCTTCGGCTCGCTGTTCCTCGCCAACCCCGACCTGCCCCGGCGCTTCGCCCAGGGGCTGCCGCTCAACGCCCCCGACCGCACCACCTTCTACGGCGGCGGCGAGCGCGGCTATATCGACTACCCCACGGCCTAGCCGTAGGGCTGAGACTTCACCCCGAGCTCGCCGGCGATCCAGTCGCACACCTCGCGGCGCAGCCGGACACCGCCCTCGTCGAGCCCATGATGGGCGCCCTCGTAGAGGGACAGCCGCTTGGGCTCGGGGGCGAGGTCGTAGGCGTAGGTCGAGCACTCGGGCGGGAGCACCTCGTCGGCGGTGCCATGGATGACCAGGGTCGAGCAGCAGCTGCGCACCTGGGCGATCGCCTCGATTCCATGCGACTGTGTAGAAATGAGAACGACGGAGCGCACCCCGTCCGAGTTGGCAGCGGCCTGTGCCACGACGGCACCGCCGTAGGAGTGACCGATGAGTGCCGCGATCTCGACCCCGTCGCCGGCCAGGAAGTGGAGGCCGGTCAAGAGGTCCAGGGCACAGTCAGAGAGGTCATTGGGGTTTCTGTAGCGCACGCGCAGGCCGGCGATGCCCAGCGTCTGGAGGTCGGTGCAGAGGTCGGGGAAGAGCCGGTTGCGGCCCGGGGAATCCCAGCCGCCACCCTCACCTCCGACGAAGACCGCCGCGGCGCGCGCTTCCGGCACGCCATACAGACGCATTTCGATGCCACCACGATCGGTCTCCACGGTCACCGGCTCATAGGCGCCTCGGGAATCGCCCCGGCGGGCGCCCTGGATCATCAGTTCGACAGGCTGGATGTCATATGCCATAGAAGCTACTCCTGCAAGGCCTGGGCCTGCCGTAGCGGCTCGCGTCCAGCCCGCGAATCGGGTAGGGTACGCGGGCGCGGTTCACCTTCTGGAGAAGAGCTCATGAGAGGTATACGGATTCTGGGTCTCCTTCTGTTCATTGCGGTCGTCGTCGCCGGGGCGCTCCACGCGGAGAGCAACGACCGGCCCAACAAGCCCGCGGCCGGCCTGTGCAAAGAGGTCGGCATCAAGGTGGTCAACGACGGCCTCCACTTCGAGGGCGGCATCGTGAAGGCGAGCGGCAGCTGGGAGACGCCGGGCGGCCCGGCGCGGGGAGTGCTCCTCGAATATCGCCTGGACAGCGACCGCTACCAGGCCGAGACGCAGAGCGGGACCGCCGGCAAGTGGCGCTACAGCGAGGAGTTCAAGGAGTGCGGCAGCCACGTCTTCGAGATCGTGGCCTTTCCCAGCGTCGTCGAGGACGGCCGCACCGTCTACTGCCTCCCCCTGGGCAAGACCGTCAAGGCTTTCTTCGACCTCCCCTGCCAGGGGATGACCTCGCGGCTCGATTGCACCGGTTGGTCCTGCAAGGATGGGCGTTGTACCGGAACCTGCACGGGGGACGCGACCGGCGGCGAGTGGGGGTACGTCGCCCTCTTCGGGGTGAACGACGCCAACTACGTCAACCTCCCCTCCTCGCCGAAGGGGCCCTGGACGCAGAGCGTCAGCTGCGCCCCCGGCGAGCGGGTCTCCTTCAAGGCGCGGGACCGGTTGGGGGCGGGCGGCTTCTCGCCCGTCTCCGAGCAGCCGTGCGGGCAATGAAACCCGGGCGCCGCCGCACGGGTCAGCCGGCCGCCGGGCGCCGCAGGAGGTAGGTCTCCTCCCCGACCACCTCGGGGTCGAGCGAGAACTCCCACAGCTCGAGGCCGCCGAACAGGGCGTGGACCCGGGGGTAGCCTGCCGCCTGCATGTGGCGGGCGCCGTCCAGGGCGATCGAGCCGTCGTCGTCGAACAGCACCACGTCCCGATCGGCGGGCGGCGTCCAGTCGGGGCCGGGGTAGGGGAGGGCGCCGGCCAGACCGAGCGTTCCGGGCTCCGGCCGGACGTCGACGAGGAGCGGTGCCTGCCCTTCGCGCAGGCGACGGAAGACGGCGAAGGGGGAGACCTCCAGCTGGGGGTCGAACTGCACGATGGGGGTCGCGTCGTCCTCCCGGAAGCGGGTCGGCATGGGCCTCCTAGAGCAGCCGCGAGCGGTGGTCGCTCCACACCAGGCCGGACATCACCTTGGGAAGGAAGCGGGTCGACTTGGGGGGCAGCATGTCGCCCTGGGCGATGGCGGCGGCGAAGGCGGCCGGCTGCATGGGCGGCAGCCACAGGCCGGTGCCCGTTTCCCCCGTGGCCACCATCCGGTAGAGGACGTCGGGGTCGGAGCGGTAGAGGACGGTGCCGTCGGTCGCCGCCTCGGGGGCCAGGCCGAGGGCGGGAAAGACCACCTCGTGGAGGAGGAGGACGGAGAGGTCGCGCCCTCCTGCGGGCAGCGCGGCGGGACCCTGGGCGGGGTCGAGCCGCCAGATCTCGGGGCGGTGCCCGGCGGTCCAGACCCCCAGGGCCGGCGCCGGGGCTGCGGCGACCGCCGCCGCGAACGCGGCGCCCCCTTCCCCCGGCCAGACCTGGCGTTGGGCACCGGCGGCGGCCGCCAGGCGGTCGAGGTCGACCGAGGTGGTCAGGGCGCGCTGCAGGGCGCGATGAATGGGATCGATGGTGAGCGCCGGCGATTCGAGGCTGGTGACGATGGCAAGCTTCGTGTCCCCAGCGCTGCCCGGTGCGGCGCCGGTCTCGGCGGCGAAGCGCTGCGCCACCTTGTACCGGTGATGGCCGTCGGCGATCGCCGCGGGGGCTTTGAGGACGTCGCGGTAGCGCGCGATGCGGTCCGGATCGTCGACCCGGAAGAGGCGGTGGTGATTCCCCTCGGCGTCCCGGTGGTCGACCAGGGGAGAGGCTTGAGCGACGTCCTCTTCGATCAGCCGGTTGAGGCGCCCGCCGTCCTCGGAGAGGAGGAAGACCGGCTCCAGGTCGACGTGGGTGGCGCGCAGGAGAGCCAGGCGGTCGGCGAGCGGCTTGTCCAGGGTCTGCTCGTGGGGACGAATCTCCCGCGCGTCGGCGAGCTCGACCAGGCCGCACATCCCCAGCCGGTGCAAGCCGGCGGTACCCGCGAGCTCGATGACGTACGGATAGAGGGCGGGCCGGGGGTCGCGGGCCACCTCTCCCGCCGCGAGCCAACGCGCGTGGAGGGCGGCCGCATGCTGGTAGAGGTCGAGATCGCCCTCCGGAACCGGGCGGGTCAGATGGACGAACTGGTACGGCGAGAGGGCATGGTAGCGGTCCCGTGCCGCCTCGTCGATCTGATCATAGGGTGGAGCGGCGAGCGCGCCCACGGCCGCCGCCTCCCCGGCCTCCCCAATTTCTCCGGCACTGCCGGCAGCACCGGCCTTCCCCGTGAAGCGTAACCCCTCGAACGCATAGAGACGCATAGAACCCTCCCTCGAAGTCCGGGTATTGTACCCGCGGCGAGCGGCGAAACCCCTGCCGCTTCTTTTGCTTCTTCGTGTAGTATCCTCGTCCCGCGCTTACGTGTGCGACGAAGCAGTCTTGATGCAGCCGGAAACCGCCTACACAGAGCTCCTTCGACGGGCCCGCGAGCGTGCCCTCCTGGTCTCGTGCGCCAACCTCCTCGAGTGGGACGAGGAGACCGGCATGCCGCCCGCTGGGGTCGAGGCGCGGAGCGAGCAGCGGGCGCTCCTCGCCGGCCTCATCCACGAGCGGGCGACCGACCCGCGGCTGGGGGAGCTTCTGGACGAGGCCCAGGGTTTCGCGCCGCCCGCCGAGCCTGACTCGGCGGCGGCGGTCAACGTCCGCGAGCTCGCCCGCGACTTCGCGCGCGCCACCTGCCTCCCTCGTGCCCTGGTCGAGGAGACGGCGCGGACCGCCGCCCTCGCCCAGCAGGAATGGGCGGCGGCGCGCAAGGCAGCGGACTTCCGCCGTTTCGAGCCCTGGCTGGCCCGCATGGTCGCCCTGAAGCGTGAGGCGGCGGCCGCGCTCTCGGCGGGGAACGGGAGCGGCGGAGACCCCTACGACGCCCTCCTCGACGAGTGGGAGCCGGGGATGACCTGCCGCGAGCTCGAGGCCCTCTTCGCCGCCCTGCGCCAGGAGCTCGTGCCCTTGGCCGCGGCGCTCGCCGCGGCCCCCCGGAAGCCGGACACGAGCCTCCTCCGTCGGGCCTTCCCGGTCGAGCGCCAGCGGGCCTGGGGGGCGGAGATCGCCGCCGTTCTCGGCTTCGACTTCGCGCGCGGCCGCCTCGACGACAGCGTCCACCCCTTCTGCATGGGGGTGGCTCCCGGCGACTGCCGCCTGACCGCCCGCTACCAGGAAAGCTACTTCCCCGACGGCCTGTTCGGCATCCTCCACGAGGTGGGGCACGGTCTCTACGAACAGGGGCTCGACCCGCAGAGCTTCGGGGCGCCGATGGGCGAGGCCGCTTCGCTGGGCATCCACGAGTCGCAATCCCGCCTGTGGGAGAACCTGGTCGGCCGCTCGTTCCCCTTCTGGGAGCGCTTCTACCCGGCGGCCCGGGAGACCTTCCCCGCGCTCTCCGACGTGGCGCTCGACGATTTCTACCTGGCCGTCAACCAGGTCGCCCCCTCGCTCAACCGGGTGCAGGCCGACGAGGTCACCTACAACCTGCACGTCCTGGTGCGCTTCGACCTCGAGCGCGCCCTCCTTTCCGGCGACCTCCCCGTCGCCGAGCTGCCCGCGGCCTGGAACCGCGCCTATGCCGAGGTCCTGGGCATCACGCCGCAGAACGACGCCGAAGGGTGCCTGCAGGACGTCCACTGGAGCACCGGCATGTTCGGCTACTTCCCCACCTACACCCTGGGCAACGTCTGCGCCGCGCAGCTCTTCGCCGCCGCGGAGGCGGAGCTCCCGGACCTGGCGGGCGACTTCCGCCAGGGGCGTTTCGCCCCTCTCCTCGGCTGGTTGCGCCAGCGCGTCCACCGGCATGGCCGGCGCTACCGGGCTGCCGAGCTCCTGCGGCATGCCACCGGAGCGCCGCCCCAGCCCGGTCCCTTCCTCGCCCGGCTGCGGGCCAAGTACAGGGAGCTGTACGGTTTATGAATCTGATTGGAGAGCCATTCAATAGATTGAGCTAAGTTCAATACATTGGATGTAACAATTTTGAGTTTGCATGTCCCGGTTTGAACCCTCTCGTGCAACCTCTAGGTATGACGTCGGTTTTCGGCCGGACTTCCCGGAGCGTTCGAGGTCTCTCCGCTCAAATCCGGGACCATTACCTTCCCCCCCGCCTCTGAAAGGAGATTGTATGCAGAGGAGATCCCGTGTCCCGTCCTCCCTGGTCCTCACCCTTCTGGCAGTGCTGCTGAGTGTCGGAGCGCTCGCCGCCGAGCCCACCCAGCGGTACCTCATCCAGTGCAACGCCAACTGTTCGGCGGTCGCCACCGCGGTCCAGCAGATCCCGGGCGCCTCGGTCGACTATCAGTTCCAGAACATCACCGGTCTCGTCGCGACGGTGCCGCTGTCGGCCGTCCCGACCCTGCAGAGCCGGGCGGATGTCGTCGCCATCGCCAAGGACGTCCTCGTCGCCCCGCCCCAGCCGCTCGCCTCGGCGCCGCTCGCCGCCGACGGTGTGCAGAAGGTCCTGGCCACCGCGGACGTGACTGCGCTCGCCGGCAGCCACCCCGCGGACTACGAGTTCAACAACGACCTGATCGGCGCCTCGACGCTCCATGCCCAAGGGACGACCGGCGCCGGCGTGGTGGTCGCGATCATCGACACCGGCACGGCCAACAACCCGGCGGTCGTGGCGGACATCGCCGGCTCGGTCCTCGGCGGCGAGAATTTCGTCACCGGCGACCCGGTGACCTCGGCCACCAGCACCCATAACGGCGCCCATGGCACCTGGGTGGGCACGATGATCGCCGGTCACGCGATCTTCCTGTTCAACGCCGGCTCGACCCTCGTCCAGTCGCTCCAGCTGCACGCCCCGAATAGCGTCATCCCCTGCTCGCTCCTGGGCTGCCCCACGACCTTGGCGGCGGTCCCCGTGATCGGCGTCGCGCCGGGGGCGAAGATCTATGCCCTGAAAGTCTTCAGCTCGTTGGGCGGCGGGGCCCCGACCTCGCGCATCGCGGCGGCCATGGACCGCGCCATCACGCTCAAGAAGAACTTCAACAACGGCGTCCCGTCGGTGCCCATCAACCCGGGCTGCGGCGCCGAGAACAACCCCTGCGTCTACAACTCGCTCAACATCCAGGTGGTCAACATGAGCCTGGGCGGCCTCACCCTCTTCGCCGGCCGTGACGTCGAAGACCTGCTGACGACCGAGATGTTGAAGGCCGGCATCACCTTAGCCGTGGCGGCCGGCAACGCCGGCCCCGGCGCCTTCACCTCCGAGAGCCCGGGCACCGGCCCCGGCGCCTTGACCGCGGCGGCCGCCAGCACCGCTCCCCACGAGCGGATCCTGCGCGACCTCCAGTTCGGCCTCGGCGTCGGCGACCTCTACCGGCCGTTCGACGGCATCCAGACCGCCACCTTCAGCTCGCGCGGTCCGTCCGCCGACGGCCGCTTCGGCGTCAACGTGTCGACCAACGGCTTCGCCAACTTCTGCCAGGGGGCGAACGGCGGCTTCAGCCTGGTCTCCGGGACCTCCTTCGCCTCGCCGACCACGGCCGGCGCCGCGGCCCTGCTGCGCCAGAAGTTCCCCACCGCCACGGCGACGCAGATCCGGAACGCCATCATCGCCGGCGCCAACCCCAACACGATCGCCGACGGCTCGGGCAAGATCGACCAGGGCTCCGGCTTCCTCGACATCCCGGCGGCGGCCGCCAAGCTGGCCGGCGGTCACGTCAGCTCGTCGCTACCCACCACCGGTCTGTCGACCCCGATCGTCGACATCAACATCCTGCCTCTGGGCATCCTCGTGCATGACGGCAACAGCTTCACCACCCACGTCTCCAACTTGAAGCCCGGCCAGGTGGCGCAGTACTACATCCGGACCTTCGAGAACACCTCGAACGTCACCGTCACGCTCAAGAACATCACCCCGGCCCTGCCGCCGGCGCAGCAGAACGCGTTCTTCGGCGACGACGTCTTCCTGACCGTCCTCGACACCCCGACCTCCCAGGCCGTCACCCTGGCCCAGGGCTTCCTGGTGTCCGACACCACCATCCCGGTCGGCACGCCGCAGTCGGGCCTGCTCCGCGTCGCGGTCCAGGGTGACTCGACCAACGCCGGCTCGATCTCGGCCGACCTGGTGGTCCAGCGCACCTCGGTCAACCAGGGCGCGCCGACCTCGGCCGGCACGGTCGGCCAAGGGCAGGAGGACGTCGTCCTGCTGAACGTCCCGGCGGGCAAGAGCCAGCTCACCTTCCAGCTCTCCTGGCTGCACGACTGGGGCTTCTACCCGACCAACGACATCGACCTCATCGTAGAGGACCCGAACGGCAACGTCATCGTGGATGGCGCGACCCTGAACAGCCCGGAGCGGGTGGTGGTCAACAACCCCGTCGCCGGCACCTGGACGGCCCGCATCCAGGGCTTCCAGATCAACCAGGGCCTCTTCAACAGCCAGGACCTCTGGGCTCTGCGCGTGCGCGCCGACGGCCAGCCGGTCCCGCGCGTCCACTAAGAGTAGATACGGATCGAGGCTTCGGTCCGTCGTCCGACGGTTTACCTGCCCGGGGGGCTTAAGCCCTCCGGGCTTTTTCGCCTCCAGGGATGTAAGATGTGGCAATGACGGCGTTGGACGACGAGATTGCCCACCTGGCGGCGCCAATTCCTGGGATCTCCTCTCTCTTGGTCTTCGGCTCGCGCGCCCGTGGGAACCCGCATCCGGAAAGCGACCTCGACGTGGCGGTGCTGCCCGCGACAGTAGACCCGCGAGCGCGCCGGTATCTTCAGGCGGATCTCGCCGTCGCTCTGGCTGACCTGGCGCCGGAGGGGAGGGTCGACGTCATCCTCCTCGATGAGGCTCCGGTCCTCCTTCGGCAGCGCGCCCTGGAGACCGGTCGTCTCGTCCTCTGCCGGGACCGCCGGGCGTGGAGCGACCTCCGGGTCGACACGATGCGGGAGTATGGAGATCAGGAATGGGCGCGACGACTCTACCGGGAGGGGCAGCTGCGCCGGCTCGAAAGGGGGGAACCCAGTGGTCGATCGGGACGTGCTTTCCGCTCGCTTGAGCGCGTTGGCAGGCTACCTCGCTGAGCTGCGCCCCTTCGCCACGCTACGCCGCGAGGAGTACGTCCGCGAACCGGCGCTCCACCACCTGGCAGAGAGATATCTCCATCTGGCCTGCGAGTGTGTCCTCGACATCGCCCAGCACTTGATCTCTGATCAGGGATATCGCCAATCCGACAACTACAAAGACACGATCGAGGTTCTGGAGGAGGAGGGGCTTCTCGACGCCAGCCTCGCCGAGCGGCTCAAGCGTTGGATGGGTTTCCGAAATGTCCTGGTCCACCTCTACCTGGAGATCGACCACGGGAAGTCCTACGCCGCCATCCGGGAGGACCTCGGGGACCTGGAGGAGTTCGCAGCCGCGATGACTCGATTCCTTCGCTCGTGACCCGGCTTCACACCTCGCCCCACAGCCAGCGCGCCCTGCCCATCCGCCGCTCGATCATGCGCACCCGCCAGAGATAGCCGCGGCTCCGGCTGCCCGGATGCCAGCCGTGGGGGTAGGGGAGGCTGGCGGCGAGCTGGGCGGCCTCGTGGGGCGAGAGGGCGGCGGCGGGCTTGCCAAAATAGTGGCGGGCGGCGGCCTCGGCGCCGTAGATCCCGTCGCCGAATTCGACGACGTTCAGGTAGATTTCGAAGATGCGGCGCTTGGGGAGGTTCTTCTCCAGCTGGCGGGTGAGAGCCGCCTCCTTGACCTTGCGCAACGGGTTCCGCGAGCGGGAGAGCCAGAGGTTCTTCGCCAGCTGCTGGGTGAGCGTCGAGGCGCCGCGCGGCAGGTGCTTCTCCTCCCAGGCCTCGCGCAGGGCGTCCTCCATCTCCTCGCGGTCGAAGCCGTGGTGGGCGAAGAAGTCGGCGTCCTCGCCGATCAGGACCGCCACCTTGAGGTTGGGGGAGATCCGCCCGTAGGCGACCCACCGCTGCAGGACCGGCTTGGGGGAGGCGAGGCCGAGCGCACCCAGGAAGCCGTAGCGATACTCCTCGATGAACGCCGTGGTCTTGGGGTTGTGGCGGGCGAGGGCGGCCACGTCCGGCCAGGTCAGGGCCTCCCAGGCGAGCCAGGCCCCGGCCGCGACGGCGAGGCCGAGCAGGGCGAAGCGCCACCGGCGGGGCTTCCGGGCGGTGGCCGGCTCGGGCTCCAGGGTCGCCGGCAGGCCCGTTGGGGAGATCTCCTGGGCGATCATCGGAAACCGTAAGCATAGCCGGGGACGCTCCCTTGGGGAAGCGCTTTTTCGGCAATCCCCCGCGGGAATCGCGCGCAAGCCCTCGACGGGCGGTCTGGACGGGTGTACAGTGAAGCGCGTTGTCCAAAGTCGTCAGATCGGAGGGCCTCATGGGCCAGGGTTACCGGAAGGACAGGCGGTTCCCTCGCGTCCCGGCGGAGCACGCGGTGATGGTCCGCCTCCTTGGGGGACCCCGTTTCGAGGGGTTCGCCAAGACCCGGGTGATCGGCCTCGGCGGCTGCATGTTCGTCAACCGGGAGTCGCTCGGCTACGGCTCGCTCATGGAGCTGCTGATCGCCGTCCAGGGGCGGGTCATCCGCGCCGACGCCCGGGTCGCCTACGAGATCCCCAAGGGGGAGAAGGAGCACCAGGTGGGGGTCGAGTTCCTCCGCCTCCACCCCTCGGACCGCGCCCTCCTCTCCTC
>DASQPA010000551.1:0-20910 GCA_035644215.1 Thermoanaerobaculia bacterium | reverse complement strand
AGAGACGCCCCAGGCGCTATCGAAATCCTTGCCGTTACCGCGCCGTCGGGGCGTCTCCAACGCTGCCGAGATCTCAGTGTCCCCGACCTGCGGAGACGCCCCGACGGCGGTGGTTCCGGGGAGGTCCCGGACGGCGGCTGGCGCGGCCGGTCGCCGAGCCGACGCCCGAGGACCGCGCGCGATTCGCGGCTCTGACCGTGGAGCAGCGCTGGGAATGGCTCCTGATGATGCACCGCCTGCTGGAGAAGCAGTTTGGACACCTGATCCAGCCCCCGCGTTCTTCTGCCTGAGAACACTCGCGCCAGCAAGTAGGTCTCCCTATTGGGGGTGGCAGCCACCGAATGCAGACAGCCGATGACCGGCGAGCAGGGTGGCGCTCACCGGATGCAGGCAGCCGATGACCGGCGAGCAGGGTGGCGCTCACCGAATGCAGGCAGCCGATGACTGCGTGCAGGACGGCGGTCACCGAATTCAGGCTGGCGATCATCGCCTGCAGGGCTCCCGCGGCCCCCTGCAGAGCCGCCGGTGGTAGGCTTACCGCATGGCAGACGCTGCGGCCGGGATCGCTTCCTCCCATGTCCTCGAAGGGGAGCTTGCCGCCTTCGCCGCGAGCGATCCGCGGATCCTGGCGCTCTACCTCTTTGGCTCCCGGTCCCGACAGGAGGCGACCGAGCAGTCGGACGTCGACGTCGGAGCCCTCTTTCGGGAGGAGGTCTCCCTGCGCGACGTTCTTCTCCTCGAAGATGCCCTAGAGCAACGCCTGGGCCTGCAGGTCGACATGGTGGATGTCGGCCACGCCAACGCCTTCCTCGCCTTGGACGTCATCCGCGGCGAGCGGGTTTTCTGTAACGATCCGTACCAATGCGATGAGTTCGAGCTTTACGTGATGCGCCGCGCCGGCGACCTGGAACCGTTCGAGCGGGAACGCCGCCGGCTCCTCTTACAGCCATGACTCCCCAAGCGCCTGTACGATTTTAGCGGTCGTAATCATCTGTCCCACGTGCCGCTGCGTGTGCTCGGCGGCATGGAACAACAGGCCGAGCACGGTAGACGGGAGCTGCTGGCGGCCGACTCCCCGCCTTTCGAGCAGGATCGATTCCGCGGTGGCGCGGAGCTGCACCAGGGCGCGATCGACCTGGTGCTCGAATTCCTGGGCGAGCGTCGCCGCGGAAGGCGGCGAGGTTCCGGGCTCTGCTTCGTTCGCCAGGAAGGCTCGCTGCTCCGCGGAGAGAGCCTCGCCGCGCGCGTAGGTGAACAGCCGATCCAGGCTGCCCGCGGCATGGCGGACATGGAAGCCCACCGAGGGAGCCCCGCCGGGACGGGCCCAGAGAGGACCCGCCGCCAGCGGAACAACCACCCGATTCACCTCCTCCGCGGCCTGAAGGAGCGCGTGCGCCACCGGCTGCAGGAGGGGCAGAACGTCGGCCACCGGGCCGCGGAGCCAGACTTCGGGAGGATCGGAAGCGGCCATAAGGTCGATAGAGTATCGCGCAGCTGGCCTGCGCGGGTTCCGCCGCCCCGCGGTAGACTTCCGCCTACCGGTCCTCGCGGGTCTGTGGAAGAATCCTCCCCCATGTCCCTCTTCCCCGAGATCCAGGCCGCCGCGGAGCGCGTGCGTGGCGTCGCCCACCGCACCCCCATCCTGACCTCCCATACCCTGGACGAACAGGTTGGCGCCCAGGTGTTTTTGAAGTGCGAGAACTTCCAGCGCGTCGGCGCCTTCAAGATCCGCGGCGCCTGGAACGCCGTCTCCCAGCTCACCCCCGAGGAGAAAAAGCGGGGCGTCGTCGCCTTTTCTTCCGGCAACCATGCCCAGGCGGTGGCCCTCACCTGCCGCGAGCAAGGGGTTCGGGCGGTGATCGTCATGCCGCGCAATGCCTCGACCCTCAAGCGGGCGGCGACCGAGGGGTACGGCGCCCAGGTCATCGACTACGACCCGGAGACCGAGAGCCGCGAGGAGATCGCCCGTCGGCTCCAGGCGGAGCACGGCTACGCGGTGGTCCCACCCTACGACGACGCCCGGGTGGTGGCCGGCCAGGGGACGGTGGCCCTGGAGATGTTCGAGGAGCTGACCCGGCTCGATGTCCTGCTCACCCCCTGCGGCGGCGGCGGCCTCCTCTCCGGCAGCGCGGTGGCCGCCAGCGGCATGGACCCCGACTGCCGGGTGATCGGCATCGAGCCCGCCCTGGCCGACGACGCCACCCGCTCCTTCCGCACCGGCACCCTGCAGACGGTCCACAACCCGCAGACGATCGCCGACGGCACCCGCACCCCCTCCCTGGGGACGGTCACCTTTCCCCTCGTCCTCGAATACGTGGCCGACCTGCAGACGGTCACCGAGGAGGCGATCGCCGAGGCGGTCCGCTTCCTCTTCTATACGATGAAGCTGGTCGTCGAGCCCTCCGGCGCCCTGGGGGTGGCGGCGCTGCTCTCGGGAGCGGTCGTGGCGAAGGGCAAACGGGTGGGGGTGATCCTCTCCGGCGGCAACGTCGACGGTCCGACGATGAGCGCCCTCCTGGAAGGACGGTTGCCATGAGCCTCGCCCTGCTCCTCGTCGCTAGTATTGCGGCCGCCGCCCCAGTACCGGCGGCTCCCACCGCGCCGGCGCATTCCCGGGAGTACTGGCGCGAAATCGTGAAGCACGAGTTCGCCGTGCCGGCGGGCGAGTCGCCCTTCGTCCTCCTGCGCGAGCTGTCGGGCTATTTCAGCTCGCCCGACCCCGAGCTGCGCGACGAGCTCGCCGCCGGCATCGCCGAGCAGTGGATCTTCGAGCAGAAGCTCCTCGCTCCGGCCGAGCTGCGGGAGCTGCTCACCGCCTGGACCGCGAACCTGAAGGTCGGGCTGGGGGAGAGCGGCACCGACTCGGTCCTCCTGCGCTCCTTCTCGGCTCTCGGCCTGTCGAACATCGCCGCGGTCGAGACCCAGAAGCCGTTTTTGACCGCCGCCGAGTTCGAGAGCCTGCTCAACGCGACCCTCGACTACCTGAACGGCGAGAAGGACGTGCGCGGCTACGATCTCCAGAAGGGCTGGATCCACTCGGCCGCCCATACCGCCGACATCCTCACCTCGCTCGGCCGCAGCCGCTATCTGAAACCGGCCGACCAGGGGCGGATCCTGACCGCGATCGGCCGGAAGATGGACAACCCCGACGGCGTCTTCACCCACGGGGAGGAGTCGCAGCTCGCCGAGGCGACCCTCTCCCTCGTCCGCCGGCCGGATTTCGACGGCGCCGCCTTCGCCGCCATGACCGACGGCTTCCTCCAGGAGGCGAAGCCGCTCTGGCAGGGCCGGCTCGACCCCCGGCGCTTCGCCGCGGTCGAGAACTCGAAGCACTTCCTGCGCAGTCTCTACGTGCAGCTGGCCATGGTGGCCGCGGCAAAGCCGTCGCCCGCCCTGGCGCCGACCCAGGCGAAGATCCTCGCCTGCCTGCCGGCGATGTGAGCAGCGGGAGAGCGGCGGCGGGGTTCCCTTCCCTCGCCGGGGGCGGTGGGCGTAGAATCCGCCCACTGCGTAGCGTGTCCCAGAGCAGGGGGGCTGCCCTCGCCCCGGAGGTCTCCGAGCCATGCGGAGCCGAACGGTCTCTCTTCCGTCGGGCCCTTGCCCCGAGGGGACTCTGCGTGCCGCGGCGACGGCCGAGGGGCGGGACCCCGACCTCGTCCTCGGCTTCCTCCCCCCCGACGAGCAACTCCCCGGCACCCTGCGGACCCTGGCGGCGACCTGGCCGGAGAGCCTGCGCTTCGGCTGCGAGGCGGACACCCAGTTCGCCGACGCGGCGGTTACCCGCAGCGGCAGCCTCCAGCTCTTCTGGTTCGAGCTCCCGGGTCACGGCGCCACGGTCGAGGTCGTCTGCGGTACCCGGGACGAGCCGCCCGACGAGGCGGCGGTGGCGGCGCTCGCCCGCGGCCTGGCCCAGGCGGGCGGCGCCCTCCTCCTCGCCGATGGTGTCCGCTTCCCGGCCGAGGACCTGCTCGGCCGCCTGGCCCCCTGCTTCTCCCGCCCCCTGCCCCGGCTCGCCGGGGGGCTCGCCTCCCAACGCGATCCGCGGACCTCGGAGGGCGGCCGGGTCTTCTACCAGGACGAGGTCCTCCCCGCGGCCTGCCTGGCCCTCACCTTCCGCGGCGTCTCTCTGCGCATCAAGGTGGTGCGCGGCTGGGACCCGGCGAGCCCGGTCTACACGGTGACCCGGGCCGCCGGGACCGCCCTCTACGAGATCAACGGCGAGCCCGCGGTCGACTGGTACGCTCGCTTCTTCACCGTCGACGGGACCCTGGCGCCGCTCCCCGAGACCGCCTTCCGCTTCCCCCTGATCCTCGAGGGGCCGGCCGCCGAGCGCCAGGGGGTCTACCGCACCATGCGCAGCTTCGACGATCCGAAGGGGGCGGTGACCTTCTGGGGCAGCCTCCACACCGGCGACCGGGTGCGCCTGGGGATGGGCAACCAGGTCTCGCTGGTGCGGACGGCGGCCGACCTCTCCCCCGGCACGCCACCGGACGCGGCCATCCTCTACTCCTGCATCGGCCGCGAGGCGGTTTTGGGCACCATGGCGGGGGACGAGCTCGCGGCCATCCAGGGCGCCTTGGGCGGGGCCTCCCTCTCCGGCTTCTTCACCAACGGCGAGATCGGCCCCAGCGACCGGGGGGGCCTCGCCTTCTACAACCAGACCGCCATCCTGGTCCTCCTGCGCGAGCTGCCGGAGATCCCGGAGCTGCCGAAACGGTCCCCGGAGCCCAGACTGTGACCCCCACCCCGCCCACCGCGCCCGACGCGCTCGATGCAACCGAGCTCGACAACGCCATCCTCCGGAACCTCCTGGCGGAGACGACGCGCGCCTACGAGGAGCAGATCCGGGCGCTGGCGGCCGAGAAGGAGGACCAGCGCCTCCTCGCCCTCCAGCTGGCGCACCAGGCGACCCACGACGAGCTGACCGGGCTCTTGAACCGCCGGGCCTTCGGCACCCACCTGCAGCGGATGATCGAGGAGAGCCGGCGGGACGGCTCGACCCATGCCCTCTGCTATCTCGACCTCGACCAGTTCAAGCTGGTCAACGAGACCTGCGGCCACCTGGCGGGCGACGAGCTGCTGCGCTGGGTGACCGGCCTCCTCCAGGACGGCCTCGGCGAGGAGGACCTGGCGGCCCGGCTCGGGGGGGACGAGTTCGGGCTTCTCCTGCCGCGCTGCTCCCTGGCCGAGGCGGAGCGGCGGATCGCCAGCCTCCACCAGGAGCTCCAGGGCTCGCCCTACGTCTGGCAAGAGAAGAGCTTCGCGGTGGGGGCGTCGATCGGCCTGGTGCCGATCACCCGCCGGGGCAAGAGCGTCGCCCACCTCCTGGCCGCCGCCGATCGCGCCTGCTACCTGGCGAAGGAGAAGGGCCGGAGCCGCGTCCAGGTCTACCAGGAGGACGACGCCGAGTTCGTCCGCCGCCAGGACGAGATGAACTGGGTGGTGCGCATCCACCAGACTCTGCAGGAGAATCGCTTCCGGCTCTTCTCGCAGGAGATCCGGCCGCTGTCGGCGCGGGCCGGCCAGGGGCTCTACTTCGAGGTGCTCCTGCGCATGATCGAGGAGGACGGCCGCCTCCACCTCCCCTCGGATTTCATCCGCGCCGCCGAGCGCTACGGCCTCATGCGCTCGATCGACCGCTGGGTGGTGCGGCACTGCGCCGAGGCGCTCCTCGCGCAGCCGGAAACGTTCCTCGACTCGCTCGGCACCTGCGCCATCAACCTCTCGGCGGTCTCGCTGGGCGACGAGACCTTCCTCGACTATGTCCTCGAACAGTTCACCCGGTTCCCGGTCCCCGCCGGGAAGATCTGTTTCGAGATCACCGAGACCGCCGCGATCGAGAACCTCGACCAGGCCGGCCGTCTCCTGGAAAGCCTCTCCGCCGCCGGCTTCCGCTTCGCCCTCGACGACTTCGGGACCGGGATGTCCTCCTACAGCTACCTGAAGGAGATCCCGGTCTCGTTCCTGAAGATCGACGGCAAATTCATCCAGGACATGGCGACCGATCCCCTCGACCGCGCGATGGTCGAATCGATCAACCAGGTGGGGCACGTGATGGGGCTGCAGACGGTGGGCGAGGGGGTGGCGAGCGGGGCGGCCTTCGAGCGGCTGCGCACGCTGGGGGTGGACTATGCCCAGGGGAACTGGGTCAGCCCGCCGGGGCCGCTGGAGGAGGTGTACGCGGTGGCGGCAGGCGTGCGATAGAATAGGAAGGTTACGGTCTCTGCGCACCCATGAGCGATCTGCACTATGCGACCTCGGTCCGCCCTCGGGAGGATCGCCGCGCCGGCGGCGCCGGCAGATGGACGGCTCTCCTCTGGGCCCTGGCCAATGCCTTCCAGGCGCTCTATACCGCGCTGTGGTCGGCGCTCTGGATCTCGATCGCCCTCCTCGTCACCGCCCTGACCTGGCGGCGGGGTCCGGCGCTGGCGCTCGCCCGCCGGGTCTGGGCGCCGGGTCTCCTCATCTTCCGCACCCGGCTCGAAGTCTCCGGGCGCGAGCGGATCGACCTCTCCCGGCCTTACCTCTTCGTCGCCAACCACCAGTCGTGGATCGACATCCCGGCGCTCTTCACCGCCCTCCCCGTGCCGCTCCTCTTCATGGCCAAGCGCGAGCTCGCCCGCGTCCCCTTCCTCGGCTGGTACATCCAGGCCATGGGGATGGTTTTCATCGAGCGCGGCGCCCGGCAGGCGGGGGCGGCGAGCGTCGGGCAGGCGGCGGAGCGCCTCTCGCAGGGGTTCTCGGTGCTCTCCTTCCCGGAAGGGACGCGCAGCCGCGACGGCCGGGTGCACCGCTTCAAGAGCGCCGGCTTCGCCGCCGCCATCCAGGCCGGCGTGCCGGTCGTCCCGGTGGCCCTGGAGGGGGCGGGAGGCGTCCTCCCCCCCGGCGGCTTCCGGCCCCGCCCCGGCACCATCCGCCTGACCTTGGGCACGCCGATCCCCACCGCGGGGCTCCGCCGCGACGACCGCGCCGACCTCGCCCGGCGGGCGGAAGAGGCGGTGGCGGACCTGCACGCGGCGATGCAGGACCAGGACCGACCCTGACGCGGGCCGTTGGATCCGAGGACGGCGAGCGAGGCGCCTGCGCAGCAGCCCGAGGAGCCGCCCGCAGGACCAACGGCCCTCACCACCGCATCTGGTAGAGCATCCAGTAGACCACCACTCCGGTGACCGAGACGTAGAGCCAGATCGGCAGCGTCCACCGCGCGATCCGCCGGTGTTTCACGAAACGGCGGTGGAAGGCCTGGTAGACGGTGATCCCGGCGAGGAACGGGACGCTCGCCGCGAGGACGGTATGGGTGAGAAGGATGGCGAAGTAGACCGTGCGCGCCATCCCGGTGCCCGGGAAGTGCTTGGAGCCGACGTGGGCGTGGTAGATCAGGTAGCTGGTGAGGAAGAGGGTCGAGGAGACGAGCGCCGCCACCATCACGTTGCGGTGCGCCTGCCAGCGCCGGGCGCGGATCAGCAGGTAGCCGGTGACGAGGAGGACGGTCGAGAGGGCGTTCAGGCTCGCGTTGAGCGCGGGGAGGTCGTGCAGGGTCAGCATGGGGGCGGGATTCTATCCCGCGTTCAGGTCGGATCGGGCTCGATGCGTTCGACGATGCCGATCGTCGTCGGCACCGGGAGGGCGGGGTCCGTGGCGTCCAGGTCCTCCGGCATCGCGGAGGTGGGCAGGGCCGGCCCGAATTTCTCCAGCTCCTGCTTGAACTCGCTGCTGTAGATGTCGATCATGGCGAGGAAGAGGGCGGCGATGACCGGCCCGGCGATGAACCCCATGGCGCCGAACGTCGCGAGGCCTCCCAGGGTCGAGAAGAAGACCATCAGGTCGTGCATGCCGCTGCGCTGCCCGACCAGCCGGGGGCGCAGCACGTCGATCGAGGCGATGACCGAGAGGGCGCAGAGGACGAGCCCCAGGGCCTGCCAGGGGTGGCCGGTCAGCAGTTGCACGAACGCCGCCGGATAGAGCACCAGCCAGGCGCCGAAGAGCGGGACGACTGCGAAGACGCCGGCGACCACCGCCCAGAGGACCGGCGAGGCGAAGCCGAAGATCCACAGGATGGTCCCGGCGATCATCCCCTGGAGGAGGGCGATGAGCAGCGTGCCGCGGATGGTGGCGCGGGCGACGGCGGAGAAGCGGGAGATGATCGCCTCCTCGTACCGCTCCTCCATGGGGACCAGGTACTTGATCCGGGCGATCAGCGCCTCGCCGTCGCGGAAGAAGTAGTACATGGTGAAGAGGGTGATGAAGAGGAGGGCGAAGGCCTGGAGCGTGCCGCGCGAGGTGAGATTGATGAGCCCGCCCAGGAAGGCGCCCGAGGTCGAGGCGATCTGCCGCCCGGTGGCCTTCCAGTCCACCTCGTCGAGCTTCAGGTCGTGGAAGACGGCCGAACGCCGGAGCTGCCCCAACGGCCCGGCATCCCCCTCCACGAGCACCGAGTGGACCTGCCGCGTCGCCATGCCGTAGAACTCGACCGCCTCCCGCGCCACCAGGTGGCCCACCAGGTAGAGCGGCAGGATGAGAACGAGGAGGAGAAGGAGACAACAGACGAGCGAGGCGAAACCCCGCCGGCCGCGGAGTTTACGGACGGCGCTCTCGTAGAGCGGGTAGAAGAGGGTGGAGAAGACCGCCGCCAGGAGCACCGGCACGAGGAAGAGCCGCACCATGCCGAAGAACAGCAGGGTCGTCCCGAGGAGGAAGGCGACGAAGAAGTAGCGGCTCAAGAGCTTGTCCCGGGTCATGTTCCCTCGGTAGTTGGAGAAATAGGCGCTCGGCTATTGTACGCCCGGGTGGCCCACCGGTTGCATCTCCTGGGTAGAAGCCTGCGATGCGGGCAGGAGAAACGACGCTTATGAACCTACGCTTATTCCCGCTCGTGCTGGCGCTGGGCATCGCGCCGCTCGGGCTTGCCGCCGCGCCGCAGGCTCCCCAGCCGATCGCGCCCGCGGCCCCGCAACAGCAGCCCGGCACCCCGATTCCGCCGGCCCCCCCCGCGCCCGTCCCTCCGCCACAGCTGCCCCCCTCCCCACCGCCCTCCCCCCAATCGGCGCTCGACGTCCAGGTCCTCCTCGACCGCGTCAGCTTCTCGCCCGGGGTGATCGACGGCAAGGGGGGAGGCAACACGGCCAAGGCCCTTTCGGCCTTCCAGGCGGCACACGACCTGCCGGTCACCGGCAAGGTCGACGCAGTGACCTGGCAGAACCTCCTCGCCGCCGGCGGTCCCCAGACCCTGGTCGCCTACACCCTCACCCCGGCCGACCTGGCGGGGCCGTTCGTGCCCCAGATCCCGGCGGACCTGGAGGCGCAGGCGAAGCTCCCCTCCCTCTCCTACACCTCGCCGCTGGAGCTGCTCTCGGAGACCTTCCACTCGACTCCCCAGCTCCTGCAGCAGCTCAACCCCGGCGCTCCGTTCAACGCTCCCGGCGAGGTGATCCGGGTGCCCAACGTCCGCCCACCGGCCGATCCCAAGCAGGCGAAATCCTCCGAGGTGCGGGTGGTGGTCTCCAAGGACAACCGGACGCTCACCGTCGAGAACGGCGACGACGTCCTCTTCTTCGCCCCGGTCACCGCCGGCAGCGAGCACGACCCGCTGCCGCTCGGGGAGTGGAAGGTCAAGGGCGTGGCGCGCAACCCGGTCTTCCACTACAACCCCAAGCTCTTCTGGAACGCCGACCCCAAGGACGCCAAAGTGACGATTCCGGCCGGCCCCAACAACCCGGTCGGAGTGGTTTGGATCGACCTCAGCAAGGAGCACTACGGGATTCACGGCACGCCGGCGCCGGAGAGGATCGGCAAGACCTTCTCCCACGGCTGCGTGCGACTGACCAACTGGGACGCCCTGACGGTGGCCAGCCTGGTCAAGCCGGGAACGCCCGTCCTCTTCCAATGAGCCGCAAGCCGGGCGGCCGCCCCATCGGCCTGGCCGTGTTCGGCGGCTTCGTGCTCGGCGCGGCGACCGTCCTGCTGATCGTCTGGGCCTCCGGGCGGTTCGGCGGCGAGGTCGCAAGCCTGCCGCCGTCCCTCCCTCCGCCACCGCCCGTCGCGGTGCCGGCTCCGCCGCCCCGGCCGGCGCCGCCCGGGGCTCCCCTACCGGCGCCGATACCAACGCCAATCCCGGCGCCCCTACCCCTGCCGACTCCGGCGCCTCCGCCCCCCGAAAGCGCCGATCTAGCCCGGCGCCAGCTGCTGCTCCCGGTTCAGGGGGTCCGCCCGGAGGCGCTGCAGGACACCTACACCGACGCGCGGGGAGGGGGAAACCGGACCCACGAGGCGCTGGACATCCTGGCCCCGCGCAACACCCCGGTGCTCGCGGTCGAGGACGGGAGCGTCGCCAAGCTGTTCACCAGCAAGCAGGGGGGCCTGACCGTCTACCAGTTCGACCCCACCTCGACCTACGCCTACTACTACGCCCACCTGGAGCGCTACGCCGCGGGCCTGAAGGAAGGCGACCCGGTCCGCCGCGGCCAGGTCCTGGGCTACGTCGGCACCTCCGGCAACGCCCCCCCGGAGACGCCGCACCTCCACTTCGCCATCTTCCTCCTCACCCCGGAGAAGCACTGGTGGCAGGGGACGCCGGTCAACCCGTATCCGATTCTGCGCGGAGGGCCGTAGGGTCCCCCCAATGGCGCTCCATGTGCATGGAGGGGAGGGGGAGGGGACGCAGAGCTCTCCCCAAACGCCTCGAATTTCAATTCAAGTGACTCGAATTTCAATTCAAGTGACTTGAATTCGAATTCGAGCGGCTTGAATTCGAATTCTTACGCCTTGTTTCCGAATTCGAGTGGCTCGAATTGAAATTCTTACGCCTTGTTTTTCAATTTGAGCGGCTCGAATTCGAACTCTTACGCCTTGATTCCGAATTTGAGCCGCTCGAATTGGAATTCGAGCCCTTTTTGGCCGCAGCAGCGCTGCTCGAAGCGCGCTTGCCCCCTCAGGCTTCCAGCTGCCGGAGCTCCCGCGCCAGCTCCTCCAGCAGCGCCAGGGTGAGCCGCCCGGTCTGTACCGCCTCCTCCAGGAGGAGGACCGCGGCGATCGCCTCGGGCGGATGCCCAGGGCGCGGAAGGTGGTCAGCATCTCCGCGGCCAGGCGCCCCACCTCGGCGGGCCTCCCCTGGCGCAGGTAGACGGCCGCGAGATCGAGCGTCACCAGGGCGACATCGTAGGGCTTGCCGAGCTTCGTGAACTCGTTCCGCGCCTCGGCGAAGGCCTCCTCGCCCTGGCCGAGCTCGCCCATCCCAGCGGCGATCTTCCCCTCGACCCAGCGCAGCTTCACCAGGTCGACGTCGCCGGCGTGGAAATCGTAGAGGGGGCGGCTCGCGTCGAGCAGGTAGCTTGCTGCCCTGAAGCTGCCCGCTTCGGCCAAGAAGCAGACCGTGCTATGTACGGCCACGAAGGCGAGGTGCGGGTCCTCCTCCCGGTCGATCGTCATGAGCCCCTGCTCGAGCAGCCGGAGAGCGCCCACGTAGTCCTGTCGCTCGCCGAGGATCAAGCCCTTGCTGATCAGCGCCCGGCCGGCGAGCTGCGGCTTGCCGTGATCGCGGTAGAGGACGTAGACCCGATCGAGACACCGGCCGGCCTCGTCGAGCCGCCGCTGGTCCCGCAAGAGCGAGGCGCAGAGATCGAGGATCCAGGCGCCGAGGAGCGGGTCCCTCGTCCCTTGCAGGTAATGCTCGAGCGCGCCGGCGAGATCGAGCTCCGCGCCGGCCAGGTCGTCGGCCGCCCGCCGGGCGTTACCCAGCTCGGCGCGCGCCCGGGCCCGCCGGTCGGCCAGTTGGCCGGGCGGGAACCGGTCCTCTGCGAGCCGATGCTCGGCCAGCGTGGCGGCCAGGGCGGCGAGCATGACCGCGCCCTTGGGATCGTCCCGCAGGAGCTCGCGGCTCCCGTCGAGGAGCTCCTCGCACCACTGCCAGCCGGCGCCGCCGGCGAGCTCCTCCGGACGGAGGGTAGGGGCCTTCCCCGTCCGCAGCAGCGTGGCGAGCTGGCCCGAGGCCCGCTCCCGCTCGCTCTCCTCCGCCCGGACCTGGCCGAGCACCCGCCGGAGCACCCGGGCCACCGGGAAGTCGTAGACGGCAGGGTCGACCGGGGCGGCCCTCAGGCCGGGCCAGCGCGCCGCAACCGCGCGGCTGCAGCCGGCGCAGCCGTGGAGGAGATGGACCAGGACGGCTTTCCCTGCGGGGACGGGGAGCTCCGCCCGCAGCCAGGCTTCCAGCACCTCGGGTGTCGGGTGATCCTGCACCATCTCGCCTCCTCCTGTGCTCCTGTCCTGAAAAGACAGTGTGTATTTTCGCACAAGACCGTGACGGAAGCGGACCGCCGGGAGACGCCTCCCGGCGGTCTCCCTCCCGGCGCTAGCCGCCGTTGGGGTCGATGAAGCTCCCTGCCTGCCCGCTCGGCGGGGCACTCTGGGGGTTGCCGTTGGGATCGATGTAGGCGCCCGCATCCCCGCGGAGGTGGGTCAGGCCGGACGACGAGGTACCCGGGGGTGCCGAGAGATGGCTGCCGTTGGGGTCGATGTAGCTCCCCTCTTTCCCGTGGAGGTGGGTGAGCCTTCCGAGGTGGGTCAGCCAGGCCCAGGCGTGTTCGAAGAGGGTGTCCCAGCCAGTCCCATCGGCCCGGCCTGCCGCCGCGGCGGGCGGCGCGCCGGCCAGGGCGAGGACGGCGGCCAGGACGAGGACCGCCAGGCCGCGACGTGCGGTGGATCGTTCCATCGGGTCTCCTTTTCCCGGGGGTCGGCCCGAGCGCCCCAATTGGCCCCGCCGCCCGCGGGGCGGCGCAGTTCTGCGTCGCTACCCCTAGTGTGCGGTCAAGAGGTGCGGAAAGGCACGCCATTTCTTGACCGAAGGTACTTCCCCGACACCCTACTCCGATATCCACCTCTGGGCTCCGATTGGGAATCTGATGTCGACCGCTGACTTGAAAGCGACATGAGAAATACAGAATCTCTACTCAGCACCAGATATCTGGTGTTCACGACACTGAAAGTCGATTGACAACTCTGAAGCGGGTCGTATAGCCTTCCGCACGTGAATCACAGAATCCACACGCAAGAGCACTCGATCCGTGTCGCAAGCAGGGAAAGAAGACGGACCTTCGCCGCCCGGCAGGCGCCCATGGAAGGCGGGCCGGCACGATCATGAGCAAGACGCTGCCAGAGGCCGACCGCGGGCACCTGCCCGCGCGGGAGCTCAAACGGGTCGCCGCCTCGCTCGACACCGCCCAGGCCGGGATGGTGCTCCATGCCCTCGGGTGCGGACGCTGCGCCGGACTCCTGCTCGCCGGCTTGCGGCCGCGCAGCAGCGCCCCCGGGATGCCCGAGCCCCTGTCCGCGATCGACTTCCGGGAGATCTGGGAGCGGGCGAGCGCGCCGCCGTCGCCCCCGCCCAGGCTGCCGCGCCTCGTCGCGCTCCTCGAGAGGAGCGCGGAGCAGCGCGAGCAGGAAGTCCGCCGGCTGGCCCAGGGCAAGCCCTGGGTCCTTGCCTGGGCTCTCCTCGACACGGCGCGAGGGGAAGGCGACCCGGCACGGGCGGAGGTCCTCGCCCGCCTGGCCCTGGTTCCCATCGACGCGGTCCCGCGGCGCCTCTACCCACCGGAGCAACGGGAGGACCTCCGGGCCCTGGTGCTCGCCGAGATCGCCGAGACGTGCCGCCTCCAGGCCCACCACGACCGCGCCGCGGCCGTCCTCGACGCGGCAGGGGAGGCTCTCGCGAAAACGAGCCTTGAAGGCGAGGCCCGGGCGACCTACTGCCGCCGGCTCGGCCGCTTGCGCCAGGACCAGAAGCGACAGGAGGAGGCCTTAGCGCTCTTCGCGCGCTCGGTCGCCCTGTCCGAGGCCCTCGGGAGGATCGACCTGCAGGCCGCCGCCCTGATCGACCTTGGCACGCTGCGCCTGGAGCTCGGCCACCTCGATCAGGCCGCCCAGACCCTGGGAGCCGCGGCCCTCCTGGGACCCCACGGTCTGGCCCCGGGGGTCGTGGTGCATGCCCTGGAGGGCATGGCCCTCGCCCTCGCCTTACACGATCAGCTCGAAGCGGCCCGGCATGCCCTTGCCTTTGCGCGTCGGCAGAGCGCCGGCCTGCCGGCGTCGATTCCCAGGCTCGACCTGGTGCGGCTTGCGGGCCGGCTGGCGCTCTACGCGGGCGACCTCCAGGAGGCCGATGAGCTGCTCTCCGAGGCCTTCTCCGGGTTTCAGGAGCTCAAGGCTCCCGAGCCGGGGGCCGTCGTGGGGGTGGAGCTGGTAGGGCTCGCCCTGCTGCGCCGGCGCCCCACCAAGCTCGCCCCCCTTACGGCTGCGCTCGCCCAGCTCCACGAGGTCCTACCCGCGGCATCGCAGGCCGTGCTCGGGGGATTCGTTGCCGCGCTCCAGGCGGGTGCGGGCTCCATCGAGCGTGCCCGGGCGATCGCCGACCGACTGGAGCGCCTGCCCTGGCGGCGCTTCTGGAGGCTCCTTGAGGAGAAGGCCACCCCATGAACACACGGACCGAAATGCTGTCTGAGACACGGATACTGTACGGAAGGCTAAATTTTTTAGCCCCGTGCTACTCTTTCACAGCAACGAGAAAGAGGAGGCAGGCACCATGACGACACCAACCATCGAGCAGGAAGTCAAGCGCGCGGCGAAGCTGCTGGCGCGCCTCATCCGGGTCGCCGGACTGACCCGGGCACAGGTCGATCAACTGCTGGGGGAGGGCCGGGGGTTCGCCACGCGGGTCTTAAATGGCATCGTCGGCCTCAAACACGAGCACATCCTGGCTCTATTGAGCGCCATCGGCGTCGACCCAGGGGACTACTTTCGCGTGCTCTACCCGCGCCCCGAGGACCGCACGAGTGGCGGCCCTCTGGCACGCCTCCTCGAGCAGATCCAGACCACGGAGGAGGCGCCGGAGGAGCCACCGCCGCCCGCCGCGGCGTCGCCTGCCGCACCCCTTGATCCGGACGATCTGGCCCAGCGCATCGCGGCGCTCGTCCGGGAGAACCTGCGCAAGACCCCCAGGGGCAAGAAGTCATGACGGCGGCCCCGCTCTCCTTGGCGCCGCGGGAGGTGCGGGAGGTCGGGGTCTCCATTGCGCCATGAGCGGGACTCCGGGAGAATTCAGTCGCGCCCTCGCCATCCTCCGCATCTCGCGCGGCTGGAGTCAGGACCAGCTCGCCAGAGCAGCGGGTGTGACCAACAGCGCCCTTTCCGAGTATGAACGCGGCAAGAAGATCCCGGAGCTCAGGAGCGTGCGCAAGCTCCTCGACGCGCTCGCCTATCCCCTTTCGGCGCTCGAACGAACCGAGGACTTTCTGCGCGACCTCCAGACCGAGGGCCTCCTCGAAGCCAGGGAGACGCCGGAGGGCGGTCACGCCCTGGTGCCGGTGCGCTCCCCCTTGGAGGCGACCGCCACACCGAGCCAGTCGCTGCGCTCTCGGGCTCGCAGGACGGCGGCTCTGATGGGCCAGGCCGCGACGAGCTTCGGGCTTCTGCTCTTCGATCTTCTGATCGGCGCTGCCGCCGGACGGGAGCGCCCGTAGACGAGGGGGCGCGTGAAGATGAGGAGCTTTCATCACCGAGGCGGTAGGCCCGCGCCGCCGGGGGGGCTATCTACGGGTGCCCCTCCCCATACTTCTTCTCTCCCGCCTCGACCTTCACGGCCAGCTTGTTCGGCTTCGGCGGCAGGGGGCAGGTGGCGAAGGAGGTGAAGGCGCAGGGTGGGTTGTAGGCCTGGTTGAAATCGACCACCACCCGGCCGTCCTTGGGAGCCGTGGTGTCGAGGAAGCGGCCGGCGCCGTAGGTCTCGTGGCCGTTGGTCTGGTCGCCGAAGACGAAGAAGAGCGATCCATCCGGGCCGCCATCCAGCGCCTCCAGCCGGTAGGTCCGGCCGTCCCTCTCGAACACCACCGCCCCGGGGGAGTCCTGGTCCTCCACCTGGCCGAGGATGTTGGCGATGGCGATCTTCTTCGGCGGGTTGTAGGGCTCGAAGCGGGCGTCGACCCGCCAGGCCGTCTGAACCGGGAAGGTGTCGACGTCCTTGAAGGCGGCGAGGGCCGGGCTCTGGGTGTCCTTGACCCGTACGCCCACCCGGTCGCCGCGGTAGATGATGAAGAAGCGCAGCGATCCCAGGGCCAGCTCGGTCGGCGGACCGGCCTCCGGCTTGAGGTCGAGGTCGGTGACCGGCTTGCCTTTGTGGGTCAGGGCCACGCCGGGGGCGGCGTGCACCCGCACCGCCTTGCCGTGGCGCTCGAGCGTGCCGGCCACGGCCGGGGTGCTTCCCTCGGGAAAGATGACGGTATTGGCGGGGCTGCTGCCGAAGCGGTTCTCCCCCTCCTTCAACCAGAACAGCCCGACGAGGCTGAGCCAGCCGTCGGGGCGCTTCAGACCGGCGATCCGTTCCTGGTGCCAGGCCGCGATCTCCTCCGGGTAGCTGGCGGGCTTGGCGGCGGCGGTCGGAGCGGCGGAAGCGGTCTTCGCGGGCTCCTCGGAGCGGACGGCGGGCACCGGAAGGAGCAGCGTGGCGGCGGCCAGGACGGCGAGCCGGGTACGGGACAGAAGGAGAGAACGGCAGTGCCTCATGAGAATCCTCCAGAGGGCCGGCAGACCGGCCGGTGAAAGGAAAAGGATAGCGCACTTGACAGACCCCGGCTTCCTCCTGTACTTTCAGTCGAAACAGAAAGTTCAGAAAATGAAGCTCGACGACGCCAGAAAGACCTTCGTCCAGGCCTGGGGGACCCTGGGAGCAGAGTGGGGGATCAACCGCACCATGGCGCAGATCCACGCCCTTCTGCTCAGCTCCCCGGAACCGCTCGACACCGACGAGATCATGAGCCACCTCCAGGTCTCCCGCGGCAATGCCAATACCAACCTGCGGGCTCTGGTCGACTGGGGACTGGTCACCCGGGAGCTCCGGCCCGGGGTGCGGCGGGAGTTCTTCACCGCCGAGAAGGACACCTGGCAGATCGCCCGCGCCATCGCCATCCAGCGGCGTCGGCGTGAGCTCGACCCGCTGATGAAGGTGCTCGAAGCGACCCAGGAGATCGACCCGGCGAGCGGCCCCCCCGAGGAGGTCGCCGAGCTCCGCGAGCTGCTCTCGGGCTTCCATGTCCTGGGCTCCCGCGCCGCCACCCTTCTCGACCTCGTCCTGAAGCTCGACCAGAACGCCTTCTTCCGTCCCCTCCTCTCGCTGCTCCACAAGAGGGGCGCCTCCCGGCTCTCCGGGCCTCGCGCCCCGGGAGACAAGTCATGAGCTTCGGCAAGATCCTGGCGTACGACGGCGACTGCCCGATGTGTGACCGCGCGAGCGGCCTCGCCGTGCGGCTCTTTCCCGGCCAGCCGATGCGGCAGCCGTTCCAGAGCTTCACCGGGGAGACCGCCGGCCGGCTCGACGCCGCGGGAATCCGTAACGAGATGGCGGTGCTCGACCCGGCGACGGCGGAGATCCGGAGCGGTATCCCCGGTTTCCTCTGGCTCCTGGAGGGCAGCCGGGCCGCCCCGCTCGGGCGCCTCCTCGGCCATCAGCCCTTCCTCGGTCTGCTCACCTTCTTCTACCGGATCGTCTCCTACAACCGGCGCATCCTGGCGCCGCCCCGTTCGCACGGGAACCCGGCCTTCCGCTGCGCCTGCGACCCCGACGACCGCCCCGGCTACCAGCTCGCCCTGATCGCCCTGCTCCTCGGCCTCGCCCTCGGCCTCACCGCCCTCTTCGGCGCCGCGGTGGCGGCGGGCACCGGACTCGCGACCCCCGGGCGGGGGGCCTTCCAGATGATCCTCGCCGCCGGCTCGGGCTGGGTTCTCCTCCTTGGCGCCGCGGCCGGCCTGCCGGGCGAGTTGCGCCTGCGTTTCGTCGGCCACCTCGGCATGGTGATGGTCGTGGGCCTCCTCGTCCTCGTCCCCTCGATGCTCCTCGCTCTCGTCCTCTCGGGACCGCTTCTCGCCGCCCTCTTCGCCGTCTCGGTCACCGCGAGCTTCCTCCTCATGCTCCGGAGCCTCTCCCGGCGGCTGCGCTTCCTCGGCCTTTCGCTCTCCTGGCTCGCCGGCTGGGCGGCGGCCCTGTGGGCCGGGATGGCCGCCACCATCTGGTTCTTCTATCTCCGTTGAGAGACGCGGGCATGAGCTCCTGGAAGACCCTGCCCATCGGTTACCGCGGCGAGCTCCACGACGTGGAGCTGGTGCAGTTCAGCCTCGACCTGGAGGAGGCGGCGCGAGCCCTGCCGCCGCCCCTCGTGCCGCGCCGGATCGCCGGGCGGGCCCTGGTCTCGCTGGTCCACGTGCGCCTGCGCCGGATGCGCCCGACCTTCCTTCCCGGCCTGGTCGGCTTCTCCTACCGGCACGTCGCCTTCCGCCTGCTCGTCGACGACCCCGCCCTCGCTCCCCCCCCGCCGAGTGACCCGGAGGCGGCAGGACGCGGCATCTTCTTCGTCCGTTCTTTCACCGACCGACCGCTCCTCGCCCATGCCGGGAACCTCCTCACCCACTACCGGCTGACCCCGGCGGAGCTGGCGGTCGACCCCCGGGGCCTTGCCGTGCGGGAGGGGGGGCGACGCCTGTCCTATCGGAAGGCGGTGCTCGGGGCGGAGGTCCCCTCGCCGGGCCTCTTCGGCGGCTGGGCCGAGGCGCGCGCCGTCGTCGGCGCCCTCGACCGGGCCTACGCCGTCGACCCGGACGGCGGCGTCTGGGAGACCCGCATAAAGCGTCCGGACTGGCCGCTCGAACCGCTGGCGCTCGCCGGCTTCGCGACCGATTTCTTCGAGTCCGCCCGCCTCGAATGCGCCTTCCGGGTGGCGAGCGTGATCCCCTACCACTGGCTCGCTCCCGTGCGGGTGCGGTGAGCCGGTCCGCCCGCGTTCTCGTCCTCGGCGGCGCCGGCCAGCTCGGCTCCCGGCTCGCTTGCCGCCTCACCGCCTCAGGGTACGAGGTGGTCGCCACCACCCGCGGACCGACCGTCGCGGGCAGCCCGCTCACCTCCTTCGACCCCTGGCGGAACGACTGGGCCTCCCTCGGCCGGTTCGCCGCCGTGGTCAACGCCATCGGCGCCATCGAGGAGCGGGGGGAGGACACCTTCGTACGGGTCCACGTCGAGCTGGCCGAACGGTTGATCGCCCAGCATCGCCTCCTCGGCGCCCCCCGGCTCCTCCACCTCTCGGCCCTGGGCGCCCGGCCGGACCATCCCTCCCCCTTCCTGGCCAGCAAGGGACAGGCGGACCGCCGCCTCCTCGCCGCCCTGCCCGGGGCCGCCATCGTGCTGCGGCCGTCGATCGTGCTCACTCCCGGGACCATGCTGATCCAGCGGCTCCGCCGCGCCGCGGCGCTCGCCCGCTTCACCCGCGGCCGGCTCCCTTTCCCCAGGGCGGCGCTCGCCACCCGCCTCCAGCCGGTCCTCGCGGACGACCTGACCGGTCTCGCCGCCGAGCTCCTCGCCGCGCTTCTCGCCGAAGACCCGCTCGCCAACCCCGCGCCGGTCCTGGAGATCGTCGGCGCCGAGGTCTACACCGTGGGCGCCCTGTTCGCCAGGGCTCTCGCCGCCCATGGTCTCCTCTTCCACCCCCTCCCCCTGCCGCTCCCCGCCCTGCAGGTCCTCCTCTCTCTCGCCCCCTCCCCTCTCCGCCGCCGGCTCCTCACGCCGGAAGAGCTCCGGCTGCTGGGCGAGGACAACCTTCCCACCGGCGCCGCAAAAACTGCGGTGGTGACCGGCGGCCCGACCGCGGCCTGGCTGGACCAGGCCCTCCAGCCGTAACCTCTTTCCGCTTTGCTCGTAAGGTCTAGAGGCGGCCCGACTCCGCCGGGAGACCGAACCGATGCTCCAGATCAAGAACCTCATCAAAATCTACCCCGGACCGGTGACGGCCCTCGCCGGCATCAGCTTGGACGTCCCGCCCGGGATGTTCGGTCTGCTCGGCCCCAACGGCGCCGGCAAGACGACCCTCATGCGCATCCTGGCCGGGCTGCTCGAGCCGACCGCGGGGAAGGTCACCCTGGACGGGCTCGACACCCTCGCCCAGCCGCGCGAGGCCCGCCGCCGGCTCGGCTACCTGCCCCAGGAGTTCGGCTTCTATCCCCATCTCACCGGCGAGAAGATGCTCCTCTATCTGTTGCGCCTGAAGGGGATCGAGGCGCCCGGCGGGCTGCCGCGGCTGGCCCGCGAGCTCCTCTCCCGCGTCAACCTGGGCGCCGCCGCCGACCGCAAGGTCAAGAGCTACTCGGGCGGCATGCGCCAGCGGCTGGGGATCGCCCAGGCGATCGCCGGCGACCCGCGGCTCATCATCGTCGACGAACCGACCGCCGGCCTCGACCCCGAGGAGCGCCTGCGCTTCTACCGGCTCCTCGCCGAGCTGGCGGAGGACCGCATCGTCCTCCTCTCCACCCACATCGTCGAGGACGTGGCGGTCCTCTGCCCGCGTTTCGCCGTCATCCGCCAGGGGCGCCTGGTGGCCCAGACCTCGCCCGGCGAGGCGCGCGCCGCCATCGCCGGCAGGATCTTCGAGGGTCGAGTGGCGCCGGGCGAGCTCGATCTCCTGCGGCGGCGCCACTGCCGGATCACCCAGGCCGTCCTCGTCGAGGGGAAGAACCGGGTGCGCATCTTCGAGCCGGAAGGGGCGCCGCCGCCTGGCTTCGAGCCGGTGCCGGCCACCCTGGAGGACGCCTACCTGCTCCTCATGCAGGAGCCAAACGGCGCTGCGACTCCCGAGGAGCCGCAGCTGGCCGCGGCGGCCCTCGGAGGGCTGCGATGAGCCTCGCCGATCCGCTGCCGCCGGCCGCCGTCCCGGTCGCCGCGGTCCCGCTCGCCCACACCTCTCGACGCCCCTGGGGCGACCGTTTCCGGGCGGTGTTCGGCCTGGAGCTCCGCGGCACCCTCTCCCGGCCCATGGTCTGGGTGCTCCTCGGCCTCCTCGTCCTCATCTGCTGGCTGATGTCGCAGGGCGCCCTCCACATCACCTCGGGCGA
>DASQPA010000550.1:0-24603 GCA_035644215.1 Thermoanaerobaculia bacterium | reverse complement strand
TTCAAGGGCCTGTCGAGTCAATTTCGAGCACGAGAGGGAACTCCCTGGCGACGGAAGTCTGGCGTAAGTCCAGGGGAGACAGGAACCGACTCGCGTCTCCGCCGTCCTGAGGCCCCTTACGCGCTTGTTTTGGGTCTAGTGCAGGCTCGTCTGTCACTACGGCTCGTCAGGTGGATCGAGGGGTGGCTCGTCCTCCGTGTCGATTGGGCTCAGAGCAGGCTCGTTGCTTTCTGGAACAGTGACTTGGACCTCCTGCATGAAATGCCGTTCCAGCCGCCCAAAGTGTTCCATACGCCGCCGGAGGAAGGCATCATGGTCACCGTTCTGGAGTAAATCAAGAGAGTCTAGAGGGATAGCATGACTGTCGAGTATCTCATCACGAAGCGATGGATCAAGTCTCAGCAACCAGTTCTTGGCCTGCCTACGCTCGTTGGCTGCAACGTCGAGGATTCGGTTCGCCGGGCTTTTTCGTAGATCCGAGTCCTTCACCGTCGCGCAGACAACGCTCATTGCTTCGGGGCCATTTTCGAAGAGAAGTCGTCCTGCCTCCTCGAGAGCCAGAGTTTCCCCGGTCGGCCGCTTTGGCAACCGTCTCAGAAGCACACAGATGAGCGCTCGGACGCGGGCGCTACGTAAGTCGAATCGCAGTGGAGTCGGTAGGGCCGGTTGGCCCAAGTTCATATGTTCCAACCTTGTTGGAGAATTATCCTTAGGCAGCCGATCTCGCAGCTCTTCCACGAGGCGGCGCACACGTGCCGGGTTGCCGGTGCCGAACCACCCAGCGAAGGACGAGGACCAGAACCAGCGCTTGAGCAGGTTGATCTGATCAAGAGTAGGCTCTGAGCAGCGACCGAAGAACGCGCAGAGCGCGACGAGCTGCATGCTATATGGGAGCATCCGAACGTTGAGAACACCTATTTCCCTGAGGAAAGCGCGCGCCTTCTCCAATCCGCCTTCGGCCTCTTTCACCGCATTCGGCAAACGTTGTCGAGTGGCATCCTTAACGCTCTGGCCCAGTTGGGACCAATCTGTTCGATACATATCTAGCCCGGCGGCAGTGAGAACTGCACGGAGTAGGATCGTTCTGTCCACTCCTCCAAATCCTGACCTGATCATGGATTGCTGAAGTCGATCGATCTCGCCCGCAAGGTGAAAACCTCCGCCGCCGCTCTCTTCATATGTGAGAGCGGAAAACATCTCGTCTTGTCCGATGCTGCGCCCTTTCTTGTTGAGTCGCGAGAAGCTTTCCACAGCAATGCTGAGGTTGTTTGTGGTGAACTGCACTATCGGAACGCGGTAGCCTTGAATCGCCCGCGCGACCTGCTGAGCCCGATTCACCCAGGCCTCGGCCAATTCAGCGCTTCCATCCCTCAGAATTCTGTTTGCCTCATTGAAGAGCTTCATCGTATCGAGAAGGGCCGGTGCAGCGATATATGAGGGAGGCGATGGTTCACCTTTTGGTGGGGAATGCCTGAAGCCACCATCATCTCCGGCATCGAAATAGATTTCCCATCGGTCAGGATCTTCTGGGTCAAGCTGCTTATCCCATTGGGAGTCACCCAAAAGAAGAACTCCGACCAGAGTCGTGAGCCTTTGCTGCCCGTCTAGCACCAGCCAGGTTTGGCCCTTGTACTCAGGAAGGTGGAGAGGGCCGATATGATTGCGATGCTCTGGCATGGGATCGGCACCCCACAGAAACAGCGTCCCAATAGGATACTGCTTGGAGATTGAGTCAAACAGGTCGACAATGTCCTGCCGACGCCAGACGAAGGCTCGCTGAAACTTTGGAACACGCAGGCGTCCTTCGCGGGCCCACTTCAGGAGGTCGATCAGGTGGACAACCTGCGGCGTGATTTCGGGTGTCTCTTCTTCCTTATCGGCGGCCATGGCTCCTAAAGCTCCTGTGCAATCGCGCCGATAAGATCATCGAGTTCACCCTTGCCATCGCGTGCTCGTAGTCCATCGGCGGTAAAAGATTCTCGTCGCTCGTTGTTGAGCTGTAGCATGGGGCGCGGACGCTTTGGAAAGAGCCGCTCCTCCAACAGTTTCAGATCTTGCTCCTCGGAAGTGTTGTAGAGGCCTTTTTGGAGCGCTTCGGAGCGTTCCGAGGCCGTCAGGCCATCCTTAATAGGAAAGTGATCGCGTTGTGCCCGAGTTCGTCCCAGTAGCGCATTGAACCGAGCTGCATTGCTCAAATTGCGGGCATCTTTGCGAACTGCTTCGAAGACCTGATCCGGGATATAATTTTCCGCGCAGCGCTTCTGCCAGACGTGGTATGGCACGTCATGGTTGACGCATGACTCTCGCACTGCGATAATTGCCCGCTCAAGCTGAGCATTATCATCGCCGGGCCACTTAGCGTCACTGTCGCAGAGCACGAATAGGCGGTGAGGCCTGTTTTCTTCTGCGGCTTCGCTGATGGCTCTTGCAACTCGCTGCGGGATGGCATCCTTGCCCCCTGCCGTCTCGACCTTGGTTGCGCGTGGGGTGACCTGCCTGCCATTTACCCAAAGCGTTTTCAACTCGGGCCACCCAAGTTCCTCTACGATAATGTCGAGGAGCACGCCGTCGGACTCACGGTCCTCGACGAGAATCACCAGCGGAGTATGAGCCAGCCTATCGGCCAATCTTGCCGATTCGGCGTCGAGCACCTCAACAGTTTTAACGTGGGGGCCACTGCCTGACTTCGCCAGGCGGGGTGGCTTCGACACTGCACTCATCAGTACTTTTTTCCGCCATGGGCGCGCCCTCTGGTACCAACTCGATTCTTGAAGCAGATCCACGTCGGTAAGATCCACCAGATGTACTTCATCGGAGAGCCGGTCGATGAGTCGGTCGATAAGGCTGAGCACGCTGTCGTCGCCATTCAGCATGGGAGTGTGGACGACGAACCTCACATCCTCTCCCCGGAGGCCGAACGGTAACGTTGTGCGCGACTCATCGCTGCGACCTCATGGAAGCCCTCCTCGAACACACCGGCTGGCCACCAGTCGACTTCACCGTTTGGCTGAAGGCCTACCGTGCGAAGCTGGCTGCCCTCCGCCGTAACATCGATGAAGTAGAGTGCCACGCGGTCATTGGGCAAGACACCTTCTGCGACCCGGCGCTGGATGCGGAGGAGGATCGGCTCAGAGTGGGTTTCAACTAGTAATGATCCGTGTCCCTGGAGGGCGGTTTTGATGAATAAGTCGGCTAATGGAGCCTGCGCGGCGGCATGCAGGTGTAGCTCTGGCTGCTCGACCACGTCGAGGAACGGATGCAGCTCTTGCTGCTGGCGTAAGAGCTGATGCAAGACGATTGGGAGGACTTGCTTGAGGCCTTCGCCCGCTTGCGCGAGGTTCGTTATCATCTCTCGCTTGAGACCTCTACCCGCTGGTGCGAGGTTCGTCACCACCCTACCTATGCGGAGGCTGAAACTCTCGTTACTTTGCGAGAGTGAGAGACGCCAACCATCCATGTGCTCCTCAAACCACGAACCTACAGCGTCCATCAATTCGGGTTTGGCCCGGAGCCACTGCGGGGCCTGTCGACCATCCCAGCCAAGTTTTTCAGGCTGTTCTTCGACGTAAGAGGGCTGAATGTCCGCCCGCATGGGGCCCAAGTGGACCATCTCGTCGAGCAGCGCCGACGCGGCCTCCCGCCACGGGTCCCACCGACTCTCGGCAGGGAGTAGTCCGCGAAACGATATTTGGGAAGCCCTCCCCTCTGTCGGTGGCGGTAAGTCGATAACTCCGGGCTCGCGCATCCTGTATGACCAGATCTGGGGCGGCTTGTCTCCGTCGAGTGCGCCACGACTGAAGAGCGTCGCCGAAAGGTCAAGCCGCTTGCCTTCATGACTCGCTTGGACCTCGAATGTCGGACGGCGGAAAAAGTCACCCCCGTGGATGATGTCGACGAATCGTCCGCCGTATCTTATGCCTCGGACCTCTAAGGGGAGAAGGCGCTCGTCGGTGCACGAGAGGCCACCGAGCAGCAGCCGGGGTAGCCGTACCACAGCGCTTTTGCCGCTGTTGTTCTTCCCGAAGATGATCGTAAGGGGTGCTATAGTTAGCCGCTGGAGGTCGTCGGTCTCGGTGTCGCCGCCCGGGAATGCCTTGTAGCCTCGAAATGCGATGGCTTCGAACTTCAAAGGTCTCTCTCTCACTATCGTCTGGCTTTTCGTTTGGTTGCTGTGTGGATCAAGAACAGAGAAGGGGATAGGTGTAGGAATTACTCTTCTCCAGTGAAGGCTATCATAGCCGGCGATCACCCTGGAAGCCTGGTTGACGTCCGAGGAGGCCGTAGGACGAAACTCCTTCCCCCCGGCTTGCGTAGTTGCCTACGAACTCCAGGGGGGGAACCCGATGCCCGCTCGCGCTCTCTTCGACCGGTTGTTGCAGGACCTCCGCTACGCCCTCCGCAGCCTCGCCCGCTCGCGGGTCTTCACCGGCGTCGCCATCCTTTCGCTCGCCCTGGGGCTCGGCTCGGCGGCGGCCATCTTCTCGCTGGTCGACGGGGTTCTCCTCCGGCCACTGACCTACCGCCGGCCGGCGCAGCTGGTCTTCCTGCGCGAGGTGGTGCCGCCGCTCCAGAGCTTCTATGCCGACCTGCCGGTCAACTTCCAGCACTTCCGCTTCTGGCGTCAGGAGGCGCGGTCGGCGGTCGACATGGCCGCCTTCGGCGCGGCGTCGTGGACGCTTACCGGTGCCGGGGAGCCCCAGGTGATCGAGGGCGCGGAGGTCGCGGGCAGCCTCTTCTCGGTGCTCGGGGTGACGCCCGCGGCCGGCCGCGGGTTCCTGCCGGAGGAGGAACAGGAGGGGAAGAACCGGGTGGTCGTCCTCACCGACTCCCTGTGGCGGCGGCGGTTCGGGGCCTCGCGCGGGCTCCTGGGAAAGCCGATCCTCTTGGACGGCATCCCGCACACCGTCGTCGGCATCCTGCCGCCGTCGTTTCGCTTCCCGAAGAAGGACGACCTGGGGCCGCTGGCGCGCCTGGGCGAGCGGAGCGAGATCTTCCGTCCGCTGGGGAAGGCGGAGGAGGGCTGGGATGGCGACTACGACTGGATCGTCTTCGCCCGCCTGCGGCCGGGTGTCCCCCCCGAGAAGGCGCGGGCCGAATTCGACCTGCTGCAGCAGCGGATCGTCAAGGAGCACGCGGCCACCCCCGGCCTGCGGGTGACCCTCCGGCCGCTTCAGGAGGTGATGGGCGCCCCCGTGCGCACCGGCCTCTACGCCCTCCTGGCGGCGGTCTTCCTGCTCCTCGTCATCGTCAGCGTCAACCTGGCGAACCTCCTGCTCGCCCGCGGCAGCGTGCGGGCGGCGGAGTTTTCGCTGCGCATCGCGCTCGGCGCCTCGCGCGCCAGCCTGGTGCGGCAGGTCCTGACCGAGACCGTGCTCCTCTCGCTTGCCGGCGGTCTCCTCGGGGTGGTCGCGGCGGGGGCCATCCTGCGCGCCTTCGTGGCGGCGGCGCCGGTCGACCTCCCCCGGCTCGCCGAGGTGCGACTCGACCTGCGGGTCTGGCTCTTCGCCTGCGGCCTCGCCCTCGTCTGCGGCCTCCTGGCCGGCCTCACTCCGGCCCTCCGGCTGGCCGGGATGGACCCGCAGGGGACCCTCCGCGCCGGCAGCCGTTCGCTCACCGAGAGCCGTCCCACGCTGCGCCTGCGCGAGATCCTGGTGGGCGGCGAGGTCGCCCTCTCCGCCCTCCTCCTGGTGCTCGCCGGTCTCCTCGTCGGCAGCCTGGCGCGCCTGGAACGGGTGGACAAGGGTTTCCGCGCCGAGCGCGCCGTGGCGGTCGACCTGCAGCTGCCGCAGACGGGCTATCCGAAGGCCCCGGAGCGCAGCGCCTACTTCGACCGCGCCCTCGACAGCGTCCGCTCGCTCCCCGGCGTGCGCTCCGCCGCCTTCATCTCGAAGCTGCCGCTGACCGGCGAGACGAACGTCAACGGTATCCAGTTGGAGGGCGCCGACCAGAACGTCGTCGATGCGGAGTCCCGCGGGCTGCTGATGATCAACGTACGCCTGGTGAGCCCGGGCTATTTCGACACGATGGGCATCCCGTTCCTCCACGGCCGCGACTTTCAGGCGGGCGACCGCAACCGTGGGGATGCCGACAACCTGGGGGTGGCGATCGTTTCGGCGCGGGTGGCGGCCAAGCTCTGGCCGGGGCGCGATCCCCTGGGGCGGCGGTTCAGCACCGGCTCGCGGGTGGGGAAGGTCGAGATCGTCGGGGTGGTGGGGGACGTGCACAACGGCCGGCTCGACCAGCCGGCGACGCTCGTCGTCTACGTGCCGTACTGGCGGCGCTCGCCGGGCCATGGCGACCTGGTGCTCCGCACCGCCGCCCTCCCCACGGAGCTCCTCCCCACGGTCCGCCGTCGCCTGTGGGCGATCGACCCTGGCATCCCCGTGCCGTCGATGCGCACCCTGGCCGAGATCGTCGAGCAGTCGCTCGGCGCCCGCCGCTTCCAGGTCCAGCTGGCGACCGGCTTCGCGCTCTTCGCCCTGCTTCTCGCCGCGCTTGGCATCTATGGAGTGGTCTCCTACACCGTGGCCCAGCGCCGGCGGGAGATCGGCGTCCGTATGGCGCTCGGGGCGCGGATCGCGGACGTGCTGGGGCTCATCGCGGCCCGCGGTCTGCGCCCGGTGCTCTGGGGCTTGGCCGTCGGGATCGTCCTCGCGCTCTTCGCCGGGCAGCTCGTCCGCAGCCTGCTCTTCGGGATGAGCGCCAGCGACCCGCTGACGATCGCCGGGGTCGCCGCCGTCCTCGCCGGAATCGCCGGCCTCGCCTGCCTGTTCCCGGCCCTCGACGCCGCGCGGACCGACCCGGCGAGCGTGCTGCACGAGGGGTGAGGAGCGGTTCAGCGCGGCGGCTTGGCTACCGGCCGGGCCGCCGGCCGCATCTTCGAGAGCGGCGAGAGCGTCCGCTCCGCTGGGTCGGCTAAAAACCAGCGGGCGAGGGCGGCGTTGGTGTCGGCGGCCGGGAACTTCGCCAGCTGGGCGCGAAAGCGGGTCAGGCGCTCGATGCGGTCGGGGATGGTGATCAGGGCGCCCAGGTCCTGGAAGCTCATGCCGCCTGCCGATTCGGCGAGAGCGGCGAGCAGGCCGGCGTGCTCGGCCGAGCCGGTGGGGAGGTCCCAGAGCCGCGCCACGCCGTCGGCGGCGACGGTGACGACGCGCTGGCTGTCGGCGCTCCAGGCGGCGCTCCGCACCGGCTTGCCGTCGTGGCGGAGCGGATCGGCGATCGCGTGTCCGCTTCGGGCGTCCCAGATGCGCGCCGTGCCGTCCTGGGAGGCGGTCACCACCCGCTGCCCGTCGGGAGAGATCACGGCCGAGCGGACCGGCCCCTCGTGGCGCATGGGCTCGCCGATGGGCTCGCCGGTCCGGGCCTTCCACAGCCGCGCCGTATTGTCGTCGGAGGCGGTGACCACCGTTTCGCCGTCGGGGCTGAAGGCGACGCCGGCGATTCCAGCCTCGTGCCGCATCGGGTCGCCGGTGGGCAGGCCGGTCGTCAGGTTCCACAGCCGTGCCTGCGAGTCGCCGGAGTCGAGGGCGGCGACGGTCAGCAGCCGGCGGTCGTTGCCGGGCGGGAAGAGGAGGGCGGTGATCCGCCCAGGGTTCGGCAGGGTGAGCTCGCGGATCGGTCGGCCGGTGCGCGCCTCCCATACCCGGGCCCGGTTCGCCTCGGCGGTGACGACGAGCCGGCCGCCCGGGCCGAAGGCGGTGGCGAGGATCTCCTCCATGTGGGGCAGCCCGGGCAGCCCGGCGAGGGAGGGCGGCGGGGCGGGGCGGCTCGGCGGCCCCACGGGCTGGTTCGTCGCCGCGTCCCACGACTGCTCCGCGCCGGCCGACGTGGTGATCACCGTCCCGGCCTCCGGCCCGAAGCGGGCCGAGTCGACCGGCCCGCCGCCCAGGGGGAGAGAAGGCGCGGCATCGGGACGGACGTCCCAGATCCGTGCCTTGTGATCGTCGGAGGAGGTGAGCACCCGATGGCCGTCGGCGCTCCATTCGGCGCTCTCGACCGTGCCGTCGTGGCGCATCGACTGCGTCACCTGCTCGCCGGTATAGATGTTCCAGATCCGGGCGGTGCCGTCGCGGGAGGCGGTGAGGAGCCGGGTGCTGTCCGGGCTGAAGATCGCCGAGAGAACGGCGTAGCCGTGGCGAAACGTGCGGAGCGATCTACCGGTATCGGCATCCCAGACCTGCGCCGTATCGTCGGCCGAGGCGGTGGCGACGTAGCGGCCATCCGGGCTGAAACGGGCGGCGTTGACGTGCCCCTGGTGGACGAGGTGAGACTTCGAGGGCTGGCCGGTCGCGGCGTCCCAGATCTGCGCCGTGCCGTCGGCCGAGGCGGTGACGACGCGCCGGCCGTCCGGGCTGAAGCGGATGGAGTTGATCTGGCTCTGGTGATGGAGCGTCGAGGCGAGGGGGCGGCCGGTGGCGACGTCCCAGACCGCGGCCGTGCCGTCGGAAGAAGCGGTGGCGATCCGCCCGCCCTCCGGGCTCCACTCGGCGTCGAGGACGGCGCCCGTACCGCCGAGAGGGGGGCTCGCCGGCTGGCGCGTCGCGACGTCCCAGGCCTGCGCCTTCTCCGGCTGGCCGGGAGCGGCCGCGACGAGGAGGAGCCGGTGGCCGTCCGGGCTGAAGCGGGCCACCCGGGCGGGTTCACCCCCGATCCGGGAGACCCCGCGGCCGTGGGCCAGGTCCCAGAGGAAGGCGCCCTCGGCGACCGTGGCGAGGAGAGAGCCGTCCGGGCTGAATTCGACTGCCGTGACCTCCGCCTGGTGATGGAAGGGCGGGAACGCCGGCCGCCCGGTCGCGGCATTCCAGACCCAGGCGGCCTTGTCGTCGCAGGCGGTGGCGACCCAGCGGCCGTCGCGGGAGAAGGCGGCGGCCGAGAGTGCCGCCGGATGGTGGAGCGTGTGGAGCAGCCGCGCCCAGTTGCGGTGGAGGAGCCGGGCGAGGAGGAGGCTCCGCACCTGGAGATTCCGGGGGTCCTTGCGCACGCCACGGGCCAGGTGGGCGAGGGCCTGGTCGGCGTTGCCGGCGTCCTCCAGGTGGCGGGCCTCGTCCATGTCGGAGTCGGCGAGCGCGCTCTGGAGCAGCGCGCTCGCCTGCTCGGCCTTGCGGATGCCGTAGAACCCCCAGAGGGCGCCGGCGAGGGCGGCGAGCAGCAGAACGCCGAGCGCGATCGTGGCGCGCCGGCTCTGCTGGAGCTTGCGCCGCGCCTCGCTCGCCATCTCCTCCGCCTGGCGCTTCGCCGCCTCGGCCTCCTCGCGGGCCTGGCGCTGGCGGCGCCGGTCGCGGCTGGCGCGGATCACCCCGGTGAGGACGTCGTGGGTGAGCTCCAGCCGCTCGACCCCGCCGCCCCGCTCCTCGACCCGCAGCAGCCGGCGTTCGACCAGGCAGTCGAGCGCCTCGCGGGTGACGCCGGGCGCCTCCAGGGCGTCGTCCAAAGCCACGCTGTTGCGGAAACCCGAGGTGGTGATCAGCCGGTCCTCGACGAAGGTACGGGTGGCGACGGGGAGATCGGCGACGCTCCGCTCGTAGAAGTCGGAGAGGATCTGCGCCCGGCTCCCCTCCAGGAGATCGGCGGTGATCTTCGCTTCGCCGCGCTGCCGGCGCTTGTGGTTGAGCTCCCGGCAGACCACCGAGAGGAGGGCCGGCTCGATCTCCAGATCCGTGAGCGGGACCCCGGGCGCCGCGCCGGCGACGAAGCGGACCACCTGCTCCGCCACCTCGCCGTCGATCAGCGCGCCGCCCGGGTGAGTGACCACGGCGAGCGCCTGGCCGCCATTCATCCGCGTCAGCCGCAGCCGGTTGTGGACGATCGAGCGGATGCGGTCGCGCAGCTCTTCGAGATCCGGGAGGAAGTCCTCGCGGAGCGAGAGGAGAACCTTGTAGCTGTGGCGGCCGAAGGCGAACTCCTTGGCCGCCTCGGGAGCGGCGTCGAGCCGCGCCTTGACCGCGGCGGGCGGGCGGCCCTCGATCAGATCGGCGAGCTCGGTGATAAACGTTTCGGTCGCCGCGAGCCCGCGCCCGAGAGTGAAGATCTCCTCGAACTGGTCGAAGGCAAGGAGCGGGGTGACCAGGCGGTTCCGCGGGCTCCAGAACTCCGCTCCCTGGCGGTGGAAGAGCTCCCAGAGCGTGCTGCCGGGCGGGGCCAGGGGCGCCTCGATGCCAGCCGCCGTCGCCTCGCGGAGAATCGCCTGGCGCACCTGGCCGGGGAGGTCGGCCGCGGCGCCGGCGGAGAAATCGAGGCGGAGAGGTACCGGGAGGACATTTTCCTGGCGCAGGCGGGGGAAGACGCCGGCCGCGAGGAGCGAGCTCTTGCCCAGCCCCGAGAGGCCGAAGAGCACGGTCAGCCGTTCGCGCAGAACGAGGCGAGTCAGCTCGCCGGACTCGGCGTCCCGGCCATGGAAGAAGTCGCGGTCGGCCTCACGAAAGGAGGCGAGGCCCGGCCAGGGGTTCTCCGCGTCGACCATCCCGGCGTCGGGCACCGGGGACGTGGCGGCGAGGCGCTCGGCGGTTCCGCTCATGGCGCTACCGCGGTCGCCTTCTGATAATCGCGGTAGAGCTGCCGGATGGCGGCGACGAAATCGGCGGTCGGCCTGCCGTCGCTCAGGCTGACCCAGTTGATCCGGCGGAAGCGCTCAGGGATGGCCGGCTCGTCGGGCGGGATGTCGTCGATCGCGACCGGCACGATATAGCGCATCGAGGGCGGCACCTGGACCGCGACCCGCTCGGCCTGGTCCCACTCGATGCGGAAGAAGCGCCGGCTGGGGGTGAGCGTGTTGCGCGACAGGATGGGGACGAAGAGCGAGGCCTTCTCGATGTTGTTGCGGATCTTCGCCTCGTAGGCGTCGCCGAGCTTCAGGGCGTCGCGATCGAACCAGACGTCGACTCCGGCGCTCTCCAGGGCCTCGCGGATGGCCTCGACCGCCGGCCGGTCCTCGCTGGCATAGGAGAGGAAGACGGCGCCGGGCAGCATGTCGAGCGAGCCCTCGCCGGCCGGCCGGGCGGCTGCCGGGCCGGTCGATTCGGGAGCGCTCGGCAGGGCAGGATGGCGTTCGGCCCAGCGGCGGGCGAGCTCGTCGACCAGCTCGACCGCGCCGCCCCCCTGGTAGACCTTGGTGCGCGAGCTGAAGTGCTGGAGGAAGAGGACGAGGCCGTGGTCCTCGCGCGTCCGGGAGTCGGCCAGCACGTCGGTCTTGCCGCGGGCGAGAGAGAGCCGCTCGCGCCGGGCGGTGCGCAGGAAGAAGCGGGCGAGCCAGTCGGGGAAGCGGCTGCCGAGGACCAGGAGCTGGCTCTTGCCCATCTCGTCGAACAGCCGCTGCGGCCGGTGGGTCTCCGACTGCATGGAATGGACGAATTCGAGCACATCCTCTTCGGTCAGGGCATAGTCGGGCACGGCGGAGAGGCGGCCGAAGAGCTGAAAGACGACCGGCCGGTCGAGGGCGGCGATCTCGCAGGTCAGGTCCTGGGCGGCAGTCGGGCAGTAGGCGAGGCTCTCGGTCTTCGGCTGGCCGCCGAAGCGGACGGCGTCGACGGCGTCGGCCAGGAGCGAATCGAAGGTGGTGCTGACGAAGAGCTTGAAGGCCCGAATCCCGGCGAGTTGCCGCAGCGGCAGGGGCGGCTGGATCTTGTCGCGGCCCGGCATGATCGTCTTCAACGCCGAGTAGACGTCCTCCAGCTCCCCTCCGCCCTCCAGGTAGCGGCAGGCGACGGCGTTCAGGGTCTCCTCGGTGCCCTCCGGGGGTGGGGGATCGACCGGGACGCCCAGGTAGTCGGCGAGCTTGGCGGCGAGATACGGGTAGAGGAGGGTCGATTGCCCGTCGATCTCGCAGACCAGCAAATCCTGACCGACGATAGGAACGACCCGCCCCTCCTCGATGAACTGGAGGAGCTGATCCCAGAAGCGGGCCGTTTCAGCTTTCGAGGCAATCATAGGAGTGGCAATAGGTGGTCCCCTGGAGGCTACCGCCTGAGGCAGGCGGCGTCAATCGGGGCGCCCCTGGCGGCTCCAGGCAGGCCGGCGAACGGCCTTCCGCCGGCGTGAAATCGAGGCCGAGCCCCTCGGAATGCTATTCTGGCGACTCGGAATGGCGTGAGAGCCCTTCCGGGGTGTGTGTCTCCGCCTCGGAACACGACCGGCGGCCCCCTCGATCTCCTCAAAACGGCTCCAAATTCATTTCGGGCGGCCCGAAATGAATTTCGGGTGACGCGAAATGCATTTCGAGGGGCTCGGAATGAATTTGCAGCGGCTTGAATTCGATTTCGAGCCTCGTGTTTTAGACTTCGCAGGGGAAGAAATGCATTTCGAGCGGCTCGAAATTCAATTCGGGTGGCTTGAAATGAATTTCGAGCGACTTTTTTTGAGTTTCGAGCCACTGGGGGTCGATCTCGAGGGGCTGGGGGGAGATTTCGAGGCGCCGCAAGGCTGTACAGCGATGTTTTGGCGCCATTTTGGCAGTACTTGAAGGCTGTTTGTCCTCTCCAGAGGGCGATAGCGGAACGCCACGATCCGCGGACCCGGTTCGACGAAGGTGGTAGAGACGGGCCAGGTCCGAAACGACACCCTTCGCAGGCCACGGGGACCGCGGGCCGTCTCCATACAGGGTTGTCGCCCGCTATCCGCGCCGTCCTCTCCGGATGGTCCCTCGGCAGGCACCACGGGGCCGGGGCGTTGCCCCGGCGGAGACGGCCCGCGGTCCCCGTGGCCTGCGCAACGATATCGTTCAGGACCTGGGCCGTCTCTACCACCTCCGGCCGACGGTATGCGTAAGAACGAAGGGGCGATGGCCGGAAGGGGCGGGATAGGAAGGTGCACAGGAAAGAAGTTAGCGCTCGAGGACCGGTGGCCGGAAGCGGTCAAAGCCTTCGAGCACGCGATCTTCCTCTTCCGTACGCTCCATGGACCGGAGATCCTCCAGGGCTGCCAGGAGCTCCCCCTGGCCGCTCTTCTGAGCCTCTTCACCCGATGCCGGACCGGCAAGGACGATGATCTCAGCTGGCCCAGCAGGGAAGTCCTGCGGCAGCCGAATCTCCAACTGGTGGTCTTCCGGGACGATCACCTTCAATCGATGAGCTTGCACGTCGCATCTCCTCCGACTCTAAAGGAGTATACCCCCGACCCCGGCCATGCCCATCGCCAGGGCGCTTGCCTCTTCTCCAAGGGCTCGTCTCGTTCCGCCGCGTCTCTAGACGTCTGACCTGGAGCAGATCTGTACAAATGAGCCAGATTTTTCCCTGGGAGCGGTGGCGTCCCCGCCGGCCGGGCGGGGGAAAAAGAAGCCGGCGAGGACGCCACCGCTCCCAGGGACACTCCTCGTCGGTTTGAGGTCGAAGACCTCTCTAGCTCCGGGTGCAGTCGCGATGACCGCCGCCATGCTCGCGATGATCGCCGACCAGAGGTGGCGATGATCGAACCTTCGTCGTCGGTGGCTGGAGGGAGTAGAGACGGCCAAGGTCCTGAACGATATCGACCCGCAGTCCACGGAGACCGCGGGCCGTCTCAGCCGGGGCATGTCGCTCGCTATCCGCGCCGTCCTCTCCCGGTGGTTCCTCGGCAGGCATCGGGAGGGCCGGGGCATTGCCCCGGCGGAGACGGCCCGAGGTCCCCGTGAACTGCGGGACGATATCGTTCAGGACCTGGGCCGTCTCTACCACCTCACGGCCGAGGGGTATTGAGGTGAGAAACGAAGGGCGTTGGGGAATGCTCGTTGCCATCGCCCTCGGGCGGAAAGGGCAGGGGAGGAAGAGACAAGGAGGGCAGGTAGGGGCAGAGCCCCTGTGCCTGCCCTCCTCCGGCACGGATTGAGCCGGCCGAGAGAACGTTTGTAGTAAGCTGTTCTCGGTTGGCGAGCCATGATGAAGATAGCCCTACGCGTGGAAGGCGAGATCACGGAAGATGGACAGCTGCGCGTCGATCTGCCGCTCGATCTGCCCCGTGGCCGCGTTGTCGTGACCCTGGAGCCGCTGCCCGAGGAGGATCTCGCGTTGGCGGAGGAAGATCTCAAGGGAGCTGGCCTCACAGCGGAAGAGATTGCCTCGTCGCCGGAAATCGGTGCCTGGGCCGGAGAGAGTGAGGCGCAAAGCGGTGCGGAGTACGTGGAGAAACTCCGGCGAGCCTCAGGCCGGTTTGGTAGCGAAGAAGTATAACCCGAATCTTTTCGAACACCTGGGCAGAGAGCCAGGTCACGGTCGCTGACACCGTGTGGACGTCGGCGTAAGCCATGATGCCGTAGACACGTGGCGGCGAGGGCGAGCGCGCCACGGCGGCCAAGGAAGTCCATGCGGAGTTCTTATAGTAATGGGTCTATTTCGTTGACGCGCACCAAGGTAGTGGGTATGCTCTGTTCAGATTTGCTCCTCGATGTCACTGATCTTGCAAATGGCTATATGGTAGCCTTCACATAATGTAATAGGAGATCGGCAAGTGGAAGATCGATTCGCTGGCATGAAGCTTATACTGTCGATCATCCAGACAATGGGGGTATTAGTTGCGGCTGCGTCTCTGGTGCTGTCTCTTTGGGGTATCCGCGAGCAACACGAATGGAATCGCCGCCAGCAAGCATTGACGATCTTGGAGAAGTTCAACAGCGAGGTGGCGCCTCATAGAACAGCTATCTTTGCGGCGTATCCAGGAATTAACGATGAGAACACGAACCAGATACCAACGCATGAGGAATGCCAGACTATTATCAAGGCGAGAAAGCCAGGAGAAACGAAGATCAGAGGGATAGATGCTTTTGAGCTCCGCAGTCACTTGGTGAGCGTGCTCAACTATTTCGAGGACCTGGCAATTGCCTGGGAGTATCAAGTTGGCGACCAAACCATCCTTGAGGAAGCTGCCGCGCCAGTTATTCTTCGATGGTATCAAGTCTTCCAACCTTGCATAACCGAAATGGACAAAGAAGCAGGAGAATCGGTCTGGCCTTCGCTAGAGAGAGTAGTCGCTTCATGGGAAGAGAAGAGAGCTAAACCTGCGCACAAGATCCCGCAGACTGGCTACTTAAGGCTTTCTGCAGCACCCGACGGACGTATTAGGTCGGAGAGTGAAGCATGGGCCTCTCTGGACGGGGCTCATCTCGGAAGTGATCGCCTCGTGCCCGGAAATCGGTGCCTGGGCCGAGCAGGGTGAGGCACAAAGCAGTGCGGCGTGCAAGCCTCTCCTCGGTCGGTGGACGCGAAGAAATCCTATTGATCTGACCGGCTACGCCGCCGTATACCCGCCGTCGACCATCAACACCGTCCCAGTAACATACGAAGCCGCATCCGAAGCCAGGAACACCACCGGCCCGACGAGCTCCGAAAGCCGTGCCCGCCTCCCCAGCGGAGTGCGGGCGCGGATGCGGCCCTCGGTCTCCGGCTTGGCGTGCTCGGCGGCCGCACCGCCCATGATGTTCTCCAGGTAGCCGGGGGCGATCGAGTTGACCCGGATGCCTTTCGGGGCGAGCTCGACGGCCATCACTTTGGTGAGCAGGTTCACCCCGCTCTTGGCGGCGCTGTAGGAGGCAAGGCCCGGGATGCCGACGATCGCGGCGATGGAGGAAATGTTGACGATCGAGCCGCCTTCGCCCTGCGCGAGCATCTGGCGGATGGCGCTCTGCGAGGCGTTCATCACCCCGCGGAGATTGACGTCCATCACCTTCTCCCAGCCTTCGGGGGAGACGTCGGGGACCGGCTCGATGACGTCGATGCCCGCGTTGTTCACCAGGATGTCGACGCGGCCGAACTGCTCCACGGCGAAGCGCACCAGGGCGTCGCAGCTCTCGGGGTCGGCCACGTCCACGGCGGTGGCGGCGGCCTGGCCGCCGGTGGACGCGATGCGCTCCGCCGCCTGGCGCGCTCCTTCTTCGTTCAGGTCGCAGAGAACGACTTTCGCCCCCTGATCGGCCAGACCCGTTGCCAGGGCCTGGCCCAGACCGCGCGCCGAGCCGGTGACGATCGCCACCCGGTCGGCGAGAGAGAACAGTCCCGTCGGCATACCTCCCCCTCCTCAGCTTTTGAGGTGCGTCTCGAACAGCTTGAAAATCCTCCGGTATTCGTCGAGCCAGCTCGTCGGCTGGCGGAAACCGTGGCTTTCGAGCGGATAGATGGCGGTTTCGAAGTTCTCTTTCTTGAGCTCGATCAGCCGCTGCACGAGACGCACCGTGTCCTGGAAGAAAACGTTGTCGTCCTGCATGCCGTCGCAGATCAGGAGCGGGTTGGTGAGCCCGGCGGCGAACTCGATGGGCGAGCTGGCGGCGTAGGCCTCGGGGTCGATCTCCGGGGTGTTCAGGATGTTCGCGGTGTAGCCGTGATTGTAGTGCGCCCAGTCGCTCACCGGCCGCAGGGCGGCGCCGGCGGCGAAGAGGTTGGGGTGGCGGAAGAGGGCCATGAGCGTCATGAAGCCGCCATAGGAGCCGCCGTAGACGCCGATCCGCTTGGCGTCGACCTGCTTGTGCGCGGCGAGCCAGGCGACGCCGTCCTCCAGGTCCTCCAGCTCCGGATGCCCCATCTGGCGATAGATCGCGCTGCGCCAGTCGCGGCCGTAGCCGGCCGAGGCGCGGTAGTCCATGTCGAGCACCACGTAGCCGTGCTGGGTGAGCAGGGTGTGGAACATGAACTCGTGGAAGTAGTAGGTCCAGCCGTAATGCGCGTTCTGCAGGTAGCCGGCGCCGTGCACGAAGACGACTGCCGGATACCGCTCTGGGCGGGCCGGATCGAAACCGGGCGGAGTGTAGACCCGCGAATAGATCGGGTGGCTCCCATGGGTCGACGGGACCGGCACGATCTCGGGCACCGTCCATTCGATGGCCTGGAAGGCGGCGGAGACGGTATGGGTCAACTGCCGTGCCTCGGCGCCCGATTTCGCCTCGGCGAGATAAAGCTCGCCGGGCCGGTTGAGCGAGGAGTGGTCGAGGAGCAGACGCTTCTCGTCGGGAGAGAGGAGAAAAGCGGTCAAACCACCCAGCCGAGTGAGCGGCTCGGCGTGGCCGCTCGCCACCTCGACCCGCCAGACCTCGTAGCGGCCGGGGTGCTCGGCGTTGGCGCGATAGTAGAGGAAGCGGCCGTCGTGGCTGGGCACCGGCGCCGAGACCTCGAAATCCCCCTGGGTGAGCCGGCGAGGGGAGGCGGTGGACGGAGCGGTGACGTCCACGGCGTAGAGCTGGGAGTAGCCGCTCGCCTCGGAGAGATACCAGAGCGTCCGGTTGTCGGGCAGCCAGCCAAAATGGTCGAAGTCGTCGTTGACCCAGGCGGGATCGCTCAGCCGCTCGCGGGTCACCAGGTGATGGCCGGCGAGGTCGAGCGTCGCCAGCCAGCGGTCCTTGTTGTCGACGGCGCGAAGCTCCAGGGCCACCTGTCGGCCGTCGCGGCTCCAGGCGGCGTCCTCGACCTCGAACGGGCGCGGCTTCTTCTTGGCTTTCTCCGGCGTGTCCGCCTTTTCCGGCTCTCCCGGCTTTGCGGATTTCTCGTCGTCGGTCGCCGCCCCGGCCGGCTTGCCCTGCTCTTCGGCCTCCTTGGCCTCGCGGGCCTTCTTGGCCTCGGCCGTGATCTTTTCCGCCTTGTCGCGCATGTCTTTCAGCGGATCGTCGAAGATACCGGGCAGGTCGCCGGGATCGAGGTCGTAGCGCCGGTGGGCCTTCAAGTCCAGGAGGGACACCGTGCGGACCACCGGCTTGACCCCCACCTTAGCGCGCACGTCCTCGACCTCGATGTTGCCGCTCTCGGTGACGTACTTCGGCATGATGGTTTTGGGATTCTCGTCTTTCTCCTTGTCCTTGGACGGCTTGGGCCGGGTGACGAGCACCAGCCAGTCGCCGGAGGGCGAGAGCGTGGCGTCCTCGATCTCGACCTTGTCGCCGAAATAGAAGGGGAGGGGCGGCCGGGTCGGGTCGGCGCGCTGCTCGGCCCGATCGTCCTCGCGCGCCTCGTCGCGGTCGTGCTTTCGCTTGCGCAGCACGTCGAAGAGCCGCAGCTGCGACTCCTTCAAGTAGGTGGGGTCGTCCTCCTTGGCGGGGTCCTTTTCGAGCCTCACCTCGACCGGTTGGGAGAGGAGCCCGGAGTCCAGGTCGTAGACGAAGAACGCGTTGCCGCGGCGGAAGGAGGCGCGGTGGTCGCCCACCATGAAGAGCGGCTGGGTCTCCGCCTCGGCGGTCCGGGTGAGCTGGCGCACGGCGCCGGTCGCGGCGTTCTTCAGGTAGACGTCGCCCTGCCGAGCGTAGACCTTCCACTTGCGGTCGAGGCTCCAGTCGCCACCGGGCGCGTCGACCGTTCCCTTCTCGGCCGGCGGCACGATCCGCGCGGCGCCTGTCGCCAGATCGAGCCGGAAGAGGTCGCGCATCTCGCTCCCCTGGCGCTTCTGCTCGTAGTAGACGGCGCGGCCGTCGTCCTCCCAGTAGGCGCGCTCGGGCGGATTGCCGATCCAGTCGGGGTCGGCCATGATTTGCTCCAGCGTGACCGGGGGGGCCGCGGCGTGGCTGGGCGTGCCGGAGAGGGTGAGAAGGGGAAGAGCGAAGAGCAGGGTGGTGACGCTAAGCCTCGGTCTGGGTTTCATTTCGGGTCCTCGGGTTTGGGCGGGCAGAGCCTATCGCAGGAAGAGTGGGCTCTGGCAATCCGGCTGCGGAAACTTTTCCTCCTCCCCGAGCGTACCGTGAAGTGGACGGTGGGAGCCCTCGGGATGCCCCTGGGGGGGCATTGTCCTGTTGTCGAGTGGAGAGGTCATGGGATCGATGACGCAGGATCTCCGTTACAGTCTCCGTACCCTCCGCAAGAGCCCGGGCTTCGCCGCCGCCGCGATCGGCATCCTGGCCCTGGGGATCGGCGCGAACACCGCCATCTTCAGCGTCGTCGACGCCGTGCTGCTGCGGCCGATGCCGTTCGCAGAGCCCGGACGGCTGATGCGGGTCCTCCACGTGCCGCCGGCCGCGAGCTTCCCGGGGCTCAAGACGTTCTCGGTCTCGCCGGCCAACTATCTCGACTGTGGGGATCTCGCTTTTCACCGGGCTTGCCGCGGGACTGGTGCCGGCCTGGTCGCTCTTCTCGAACGACTTGATCCGCGGGCTCAAGCAGGGCTTGAGCCGGACTGATGCAGCCGCGGGCGGCCGCCGCACCCGGAGCGCTCTCGTGGTCGCCGAGGTCGCCCTGTCGCTCGTCCTCCTGCTCGGCGCAGCGCTCACCATCAAGAGCCTGGGCGCCCTGCGCAGCATCGATCCCGGCCTCGATCCCCACGGCGTCTTGACCCTCTCGCTCGCCGTTCCGCAGGCGAAATACCCCCAGCCTCGCGAGCAGAGCGCCTTTTTCGACCGGGTGCTCGAGCGGGTGCGGGTCCTGCCGGGAGTCGAGGCGGCCGGCACGGTCAGCGCGCTGCCGCTGGTCGACGGCGGATCGATCCAGCCGATCGCCATCGCCGGCCGGCCGGCGGGCGCCATGGCGGAGCAGCCCGAGGTGGCGGTCCGCCTGATCACCCCGGGCTATCTGCGCACCCTGCGCATTCCGCTCCGCCGCGGGCGCGACTTCACCGCCGCGGACCGCCTGGATCAGCCGGCGGCCGTCCTGATCAGCGAATCCATGGCCCGGCGCTTCTGGCCCGGCGAAGACCCCATCGGCAAGCGGCTGACCCTCTCGTTCTTCCCCCAGACCTCGCGGCAGGTGGTGGGGGTCGTCGCCGACGTCAAGGTGCGCGGGGTCCGCATCGCCGAGGCGGTCCAGACCCTCTATGTGCCGCTAGCCCAGCTGCCGATGGGCGCGGAATCGCTGGTGGTGCGCACGAAGACGCCGCCCGAGAGCCTGGTACCGGCGGTCACCCGCGCCATCCACGAGGTGGACCCGGACCTGCCGGTAGAGGACGTCGCGACCCTCGATTCCGTCCTCGCCGACTCGCTCTCGCAGGAGCACTTCAACATGCTGCTCCTCTCCGCCTTCGCCGGTCTCGCCCTGCTCCTGGCGGCGGTGGGGATCTACAGTGTGCTCTCCTACACCGTAAGGCGGCGGGTGCAGGAGATCGGAGTGCGCATGGCCCTGGGCGCGCAGGTCAGGGACGTGCTCGGCATGGTGGTCGTCGAGGGCTTGCGGCCGACGCTTCTCGGTATCCTCCTCGGCTCTGCCGCGGCCTTCGCGCTCGGCCGCGCGCTCGCCAGCCTCTTCTACGGCGTGAGCGCCACCGATCCCGCCCTCTTCGTCTCTGTGGCGCTGCTCCTGGCCTTCGTGGCGCTCCTCGCCAGCGCCGGCCCGGCCTGGCGGGCGACCCGGGTGCCGCCCAGCGAGGCGCTGCGGGAATAGCCGGCCCTGCCCTGCGAAGCCGACAAGAGGTAGAATGGCCCCCCATGAAGACCATGGGGCAGGACCTCCGTCACAGCCTCCGCACCCTCCGGAAGAGCCCGGGCTTCGCCGCCGCCGCGGTCGGCATCCTGGCCCTGGGGATCGGGGCGAATACCGCCATCTTCAGCCTCGTCGACGCCGTGCTGCTGCGGCCGTTGCCCCTCCCCGAGCCCGAACGTTTGATGCGGCTCCAAGTGGAGTCGCTGGAACCCGGGAGGAAGATGCTGGGGGTGTCGCCCGGCCGCTATCTCGACTGGCGGGCCGGGAGCCACGCCTTCGCGGCGATGACGGCCTACCACGGCACCTCCCTGACCCTGACCGGTGGGCAGGAGCCCGAGGCGCTCACGGCTGCCACCGTCTCCGGCGACCTCTTCTCCGTCCTCGGGGTCCGGCCCCTCCTCGGCCGGGCCTTCGCGGCCGGGGAAGCGGAGCTCGGCCATGACGACGTCGTGATCCTCTCCCAGTCCCTCTGGCAGAGCCGCTTCGGGGCCGATCCCAAGGTCCTCGGCCGGGAGCTCGTGCTCGACGGCCGGCGCCACACCGTGGTGGGTGTCCTGCCCGCCCTCCGGGTGGCGTCCTGGTATCCGGCGATGGTCCAGGTCTGGAAGCCGCTCGCCTGGACCGCCCGGGAGCGCGCGGTGCGCAACGATCCCACCCTGACCGTCGTCGCCCGCCTGAAGCCCGGCGTGGACCGCCGGCAGGCGCAGGCCGAGATGGAGGCCCTGGCGGGCCGCCTGGCCCGGGAGTATCCCGAGACCGACAAGGGCTGGGGCGTCCTCGTCCGGCCGATCCACGACTACCTGGTGGAGAGGGTGCGCCCGACGCTCCTCCTTCTCCTGGGCGCGGTCGCCTTCGTCCTCCTCATCGCCTGCGCCAACGTGTCCAACCTGGTCCTCGTGCGGACCCTGGGCCGGAGCAAGGAGATGGCCATCCGCGGCACGCTGGGGGCGAGCCGCGGGCGGCTGGTGCAGCAGCTGGTGGCGGAGGCGCTGCTCCTCGCCCTGGCCGGCGCCGCCCTGGGCCTCTACCTGGCGCACTTCTTCATGGCGCTCCTCCGCGGGTTCCTGGGCACCGCGCTCCCCCCGGGGCTCGAGGTCCATCTCGACCTGCGGATTCTCGCCTTCACGCTGGCGATCTCGCTCGTGACCGGGCTCGCCGCCGGCCTGGTGCCGGCCTGGTCCTCCCTGGGCGGCGATCCCCAACGGGCGCTGCAACGCGGGCTGGGACGGACCGACGCTTCCGCCACCGGCCGCCGCACCCGCGGCGCGCTGGTGGTCGCCGAGGTCGCGCTGTCGCTCGTCCTCCTCGTCGGCGCGGCGCTGATGATCGAGAGCCTCGGGGCCTTGCGGCACGCCGATCCCGGCTGCGATCCCCATGGCGTGCTGACCCTGCTCCTCGGCCTCCCCGACCAGAAGTACCCGGAGCCCCGCCAGCAGAGCGCCTTCTTCGATCGGTTGGTGACGCGATTGCGCGCCCTGCCGGGGGTCGAGACCGCCTCCACGATCGACTGGCTTCCCCTGACCGAGCCCGGGTTGACCGAGCCGGTCGCCATCGCGGGCCGGTCGACGGGAACCATGGCGGAGCAGCCCGAGGTGGCGGTGCGCCTGATCTCTCCCGGCTACCTGCGCACCCTGCGCATCGCGCTCCGGCGCGGGCGTGACTTCACCGCCGCGGACGCCCTGGACCGGCCGGCCGTCGTCCTGATCAGCGAATCCATGGCCCGGCGTTTCTGGCCCGGCCAAAGTCCCCTGGGACAGCGGCTGATCCTCGGGCTCGCCCCCAAGGTCCAGCAGGAGGTCGTGGGGGTGGTCGCCGACGTCAAGGTGGACGGCCTGCGGGTCGCCGAGCCGGTCGCGACCGTCTATCAGCCGTTGGCCCAGAGGCCGTGGCCCGCGACGACGATCGTGGTACGCGCCAGGACGCGGCCCGAGAGCCTGGTGCCGGCGGTCGGCCGCGCCATCCATGCGGAAGACCGGGACCTGCCGTTGCTGGAGGTCGCGACCCTGGATACCGTCGTCGCCGACTATCTCTCGCGGGAGCGCTTCAACATGCTGCTCCTCTCCGTCTTCGCCGGTCTCGCGCTGCTCCTCGCGGCGGTGGGGATCTACAGCGTGCTCTCCTACACCGTCGGCCGGCGGGTGCAGGAGATCGGGGTGCGCATGGCGCTCGGAGCCCAGATCCAGGACGTGCTCCGCCTGGTGGTCGTCGAGGGGATGCGGCCGACGCTCCTGGGAATCCTCGTCGGCGGCGCCGCCGCCCTGGCGCTCGGTCGCGCGCTCGCCAGCCTCTTCTACGGGGTGAGCGCGACCGACCCGGCTCTCCTCGTCGCGATGGCGGTCCTCCTCGCCGGGGTGGCGCTCCTGGCGAGCGCCGGCCCGGCCTGGCGGGCGGCGCGGGTGCCGCCCAGCGAGGCGTTGCGGGAGTAGAGGGCGGGGGCGGGCGATCCTTGAAAATCCTCAAGTCACTTGCGGATTTTCAAGGAAGTGCCCCGCGAAGTGCCTGGCCGGGAGGGCCATCGCGGTAGGATCGCTTTCTGTACGATGGCGATCTCCCTCGACGTCCGCTGGATTCACGGCTCGCCCGACTGCGTGGCGAGCGCCGACCCGCCGCTCCAGGTCCATGCCCTGGACGGCGACACCTTCATCCTACGCCAGAGCAAATGCCTGAGCTTCGAGGCGCCGTTCCTCTATCTCTTCTTCGGGACGGAGAGGGCGATCCTGTTCGATACGGGAGCCCAACCCGTGGCGGGCCGGCAGCTGCCGCTCCGGGAAGTCGTCTCGGGTCTCGTCGCGGAATGGAGCGCCGGGAACCGCCGGCCGGCCGATCTCGTGGTCGCCCACACCCACGGGCACGAGGACCACGTCTTCGGGGATGACCAGTTCGCCGGCCAGCCGCGGACCACGATCGTGCCTCCGACCCTTGACGGTGTCGGTGCCTTCTTCGGACTCGCCGACTGGCCGGAGGGGAGCGCGGTCTTCGACCTCGGCGGTCGGCCGCTCACCCTGATCCCGACGCCGGGCCATGAGCCCAGCCATGTCGCCGTTTATGATGAGAGGACGGGAATCCTCATCACCGGCGACGTTGTCTATCCCGGCTTCCTCTACGTCCGCGACCGGGCGGCCTACCGCGCCAGCATCGACCGCCTGGCCCGCTTCGCGGCAACCCATCCCGTCACCTATCTCCTCGGTTGCCATATTGAGATGACCCGCACACCGGGGGTTGCCTATCCCTCGGGCACCACGTACCAGCCGGAGGAGCACGAGCTGCAGCTCCTGCCGCGGCATCTGGCCGAGCTCGCCGCCGGCCTCGCGGTCCTGGGGGACCGGCTGGTGCGGAAGGTGTTCGACGATTTCATCGTCGAGCCAGTGGCAAGGAGTTAGCGCGCCGCTGGACCCATTCCGCCGCCGGGTATTCCGGTCCAAGGGGCAGCGGCTGCCCCTCTTCATTCAGTCATCGGCGGAGCGGTCGTTGCCGCTTGGATCTCAACCTGGCGCCCATCAACGACCGGTCGGCCCAGCAGTCCCCGCCAGGCACCCCCGCAGGTTCTCATATCCCCGCGCCGTGAGATCGTCCAACCGCGGCACCGCGCCGGTCTGCGCCCGCAGCAGTTCGGCGACATGCTGGCGCAGGAGCAGGAGATCCGGGTTTCCCGGCCACGCCTCAGGTTCCAGGTGGAGCCGCCGGAGGGCGTGGACGGGGGGCATCGCGGTCTTCGGCCGGTCGTCGTGGGGGACCTGCCACATGGCGAGACGGAAGTAGATCCGCTCGGCGCACTGGGCGAGGTGGGCCTGGACCTCGGCCGGCTCGCCGTGCAGGAAGTTGGGGGGGGAGGGCTGGTCGGTCGCGTGGCAGGTGGCGCAGTAGTGGAAGAAGGTGCGCAGGGCCGGCTCGGAAAAGCGCGCTGCGAGCCGGGCCGCTTCCGCCTCTTCCGGACCCACGCCGCCGGCTCCGGCGTCCACCGCCGCCAGGGGCATCCCCGCCGTATCCAGGCAGCAGGGCTCGCCCGGCGCGCTCCCCATCCCCAGGCGGGAGAAAAGGGCGGGGACGAGGATCGCGCGGCGGAAGGGCCGGTCGGCGAAAGCGTCGCTCTCCCCGGCCGTCGTGCTCTGCGCCAGGGTGTCGAGCGCCTGGTCGACCGCCGCGAAATCGGCGAGGGTGGTCAGCACGGCGTGGCCCTCCAGAGTATCGGCAGCAGCATCCTGCCAGCTGAGGGCGAGAGCTTCGACGGCGTTGCCGTCCGGACGCCGGGCGTGGAGCCCGGAGTCTTTCTGGGCGAGCGTCAGTCGGGCCGTCCGTTCGCCACCCCGCGCTGTCACCTCTCCTC
>DASQPA010000549.1:0-3094 GCA_035644215.1 Thermoanaerobaculia bacterium | reverse complement strand
GAGCGACGCTCTGCTCCCCGAAGGCCACGGCCCGCCCCACCTCCCCCAGGGTCAGGGTCAGCTCGCTGAGGTTGCTGGCTTGGGCTGCGGCGTTCTTCCAGGCCTCAATGGCGATTTGCCTCTCCAACCCGGCCTGCATCGGCGGGACAGCCTCCGCCAGCCGACCCAGCGCACGCAGCCGGAAAGCGGCCTGGTTAAGGACGAATGACTGATATGCCGCAGTGAGGCGGGCCGAGGGATGGTCCCAGATGCCATCGAAGAAGCCCGCCAACGCCGCCAAGTCCAAGCCGAAGGCACCGAGCTTCCTGGTGCTGTAAAATTCCTTACGCCGCTGGATCCGCCGCATGTAGACCTCGGCGAATGCCTCCTGCTGCCGCTCCGCCCGGCAGCCGTGGAGCACAGCGGTGAAGAGTGGCTCCATCGCCTCCAGCGTCTCGGGAAGATCCGGCGCCGCCTTCTTCAGATACTCGTAGAGGCGCAGGTTTCCCTCCTGCCACGCCTGGGGCCGCTCCCTCTCCAGCTCCTCCTGGAAGTAGACCCGCACCAGGGGATGGGCGTCGAGCACTTCCGGCTGCTGGGGGTCGGCCGGCAGCAAGAGACCATGCTCCCGCAGGCTCGACACGGCCCACTGCCACTCCTCCTCGGATGGTGGCTTCGCCCTCTGCCACCAGTGCTTCTTTATTGACGTCAGCCCCGGAATAGCGGGCGCTGCCCGCAGGGCAGCCCAGGCCTCCTTCGAAGCTGGCCGGTCAAACAAGCCTACCAAGCGTAGGACAGCCAGTTCTGGCCCTTCTCCCAGCCAACCGGCGTAGGCCCGAATCACCCGCAGCGCATGGCCCCCCTGCCGCTCGTCTGCTCGTCCCAGATCCACCTCCTTGCGCCGCCGCACATCGCCGCCGTAGACCCCGCAGAGATAGTTTCCGAAGAGCGTCAGCGCCAGGGCATGGTTCCCCAGCTCCGCGGAGGCGGCCCGCAGCTCGGAGTCCTTCCCCTTCACCCCAAGTTGCCGGAGCAGCTCCGCCCCAGCCTCGGGAGACAGCGTCTCCAGATCCACCTGCGGCGCAGTCTTCGGGAAGCTCTCCAGATCGGCGATCCTCTCCCGGGTGGTGACGACGCAGAGGCCGGGGTTCCCTCCGGCCAGCGACTTCAAGAGGGCCGCGAGGCCCGGGTCCTTGAGCCGGCCGGCGAGGGGACCCGGCGGGTGCTGGAGGGGCTCGACCCCGTCGAGCACGAGCAGGGTCTTCTCCCGCCGGACCAGCTCGGCCAGCCGCAGACCGCGGTCCCGCGCCGCGCCCTTCGTGGGATCGGGATCTCCGAAAAAGCCGAGGGCATGGTCGAGAAACCGGTCCGCCGAGGTGACGCGCTCCTCGGTGCCCTGGCTGTAGAAGGACCAGTCGAGCACCCGCCGGGCGCCCCGCCAGCCGTCGGCGGCCATGGGGTCGAGCCAGCGTGCGACCAGGGTCGACTTGCCGACTCCGCCGAAGGCCACGAAGGTGAGGACGTGGGTGCGCGGGTCCTCCCAGGCCGCATCGAGCCGGGCGAGCTCCGGCTCGCGGCCGACGAAATTCTCGCTGGTGATGGGGAGGCGGCCGATGTCGAGGTGGTTGCGGGGCGGCCGCCGAGAGAGACCCAAGATCTTGCGGATCTCCGATGCCAACGCCGCGAGGGCTTCGTCGACCTCATATTCGCGGTCCTTCGGGCGTGCGAGGGGGATGCCATCCTTGGGCCGGCACTGGATCCCGGAGAGCCACGCCACCTCGTTCCACGCACAGTGCCGCGCGATCACAGGGATGATCGTGAGCGCACCGGCGGTCCGCCGCTCCAGAAGATACGGGACCTCTATTTCGAGAATGAACTCCGAGCTCAGGAAGTCGGCCGACACGAGCAGCACAGCGACCGCCGCTCGCTCCATCGCGCTCTCGAGCTCCTGCTGCCAGTCGGCGCCGGCACCGATACTACGGTCATGCCAGACTTCGAGCACGCCCTCCGGTTCCAGGACCTTCAGATGCTGGACGACGCGGTCCTTCCAGCCCTCGTCCTCATGGCTGTAGCTGACGAAAACCGTCGGACGGTCCGGCCCGGGGCTCGCATTCGGCATTTGAAGGAAGAGTGTATCGCAGGCCGGAGAGATCAGCCCCGAAGGGGCGACGGTACGAGTTGGGAAGGACCGCCGCCGTCCTCGCCCGCCCTTGCCGTTTTCGCTATCCGGCCGGCGGGACGCCGGCGCTCCGTGCGCCCGTGAGCGCACTCGTTCAGAGAGGTGCAAGTCCTCTCCAGGCATACGCTCTCCGGCCTGGAAACCGAAGGTAACTGCGTCGCCGTGAGGCGGGGTGGGGAGCAACCGGAGGTGAGAGACCAGTCCGCAGGATGACGAACTTGATTCGGCCTCGTGTAACCGGCGAGCTCCCGGAGCACCGGCGAAGCCCAGACCCGGAAGGGAAGCCCATCGAGCTAAGGGGTAGCGTGTGAAAGCGGCGATGGGGGGCACGGGGTGGTTGAAGGCAGAATGGTCTCGTAGGAGCGGGTGACGTGAAGCGGGGAGACCTCGGGCGAGGGTAGAAGGAGCCCCCCGAGGAGTCACAGTCCTCATAGTAGCGAAGAAGCGCCGTAATGGGCGTGGAGCCAAGGGGGACAGGAAGGTGGATGCATGAGGGACAGCCAGTCGGAAGCAGAACCGGCGGGAGTGCCCATACGGGCTAAACAAGCCGGAGAGACCCCGGGCCGCTGGTCCTGGGTGGAACCGAGTGTCTGGACCAAGCGCATGTTGACGGCCCTCGAATCGGGGGTCAAAGGAGGAAAGTGGTACAGCCTGATCGACAAGGCCAGCTCGCTGCGCAACCTGAAGTCGGCCTTCGCGCAAGTGAAGCACAACGACGGGAGCGCAGGAGTGGACCGCGTGACGATCAGGATGTTCGAGGCCCATCTGGAGGAGAACCTGCAAGGCCTTGCGGTGTCGCTGCAAGAGGGGACGTACAGCCCTCAGGCGATCCGCCGGGTGTGGATCCCGAAGCCAGGGAGCAAGGAGAAACGCCCCCTGGGGATCCCGACGGTTCGAGACCGGGTGGTGCAGGCCGCATTGCGCAACGTGCTGGAA
>DASQPA010000548.1:0-4031 GCA_035644215.1 Thermoanaerobaculia bacterium | reverse complement strand
CCGATCGACGCCCAGTGGGCCGCTCCGTCGGTCGAGATCCAAACTTTCTGGTCGTTGGTGAGGGCGTAGAGGGTGCCCGCATGGTGGCGGTCGGCGGTGAGGCTCTGGGCGACCCCCGGTGGATCGGAGAGCAGCTGCCAGCTCTGGCCCCCGTCCAGGCTCTTCTGCAGGTGCGGGGTGACGGCGTAGAGGACGTTCGCCTGGAACGGATCGGTCGCCAGATCGTGCAGGAATCCCCCCGTGGGACGGAAGGCAGCCCAGGTGACCCCGCCGTCGGTGCTCCGGAAGTTCTTGTCGTCGCCGACCAGATAGACGTTTTGCGGCTGAACCGGGTCGAACCGCACGCCGGTGAAGCTGCCGTCCGCCTGCGGGTCCACCAGGGTGTCGGCGAAGGAGGTCCAGGTGCTCCCGCCGTCGGCGCTCCGGAGGGCCTGAAAATGGCGGTAGTCGAGGCAGTAGGCAGGGTTGCAGGCCGCCTGCTGGGTCCAGCCGGCGACGATCAGGGTACGGGGATCCTGGGGATCGATCGCCAGGTCTTCGATGCTCACCGGACCGAGAGGCTCTGCGATCGCCTCGAAGGTCGCCCCCCCGTCGACGCTCTTGTAGAGGCTGGAGTAGGGCCCTTCGTCGAAGACGGCGGCGGCCAGGTACAGAGTGCCGGCCCTCTTCGGGTCGGCCACCACCCGGGTCAGGCCGAAGATGCGAGGGGTCTCGAGCAAGGTCCAGGTGGAACCGCCGTCCGTGCTCTTCTGGAGCCGCGAATCGGCCAGCAGGTAGAGGGTTCCCGGGGTCGTCGGGTCGGGCGCGACGTCCTGCCCATAGCTGTCGAGCAACCCGCGGCCCTGGGCCCACTGCGCCCCAAAGTTGGCGCTCCACAGGACTCCCTCGGCACCGGTGCCGACGTAGAGCCGCCGCGGGTGGCTCGGGTCGACCGCCACGGAGATGATACCGGGGAGGCGCTTGACCAACTGCCAGGTGGTCCCCTGGTCGCTGCTCCCGTAGACCAGCGGCAGCGCGGGCCGGTTCGCCGGGGTCCGCCGGACGCCGGCGTAGAGCCGGGGCACGGGTTGGCCCAGGGCCGCCAGGGTGACGACCTCGCCGTCCGCCGGCAGGGCCCCGTCGCTCCGGCTCCAATGGGCTCCACCGTCGAGGCTGCGCAGGAGCTTCAGGTTCTCGATGACGTAGAGGGTGCTGGGTGTGCCGGGATCGACGACCAGAGCCTCCCGGTACTCCTTGGCAGAGAGGGTGGCGAGGAGCGTCCACTGGGCTCCGCCATCCCGGCTGCTCCAGAAAGAGCCATCGCTCGTCCAGACATAGAGGAGATCCGGCTGGCCGGGGTCGGCGGCCAGGGAGATGGGGTGCGCGGGAGAAAACGGGCTGGCGAGAGTCCAGCTCGTTCCAGCGTCGACGCTACGGAAAACCTGCTGCCCGATGATGGCGTAGACCGTCCGCGGAGTCGCGGGGGAGAGGGCCAGGTTCAGGAACGACCCCGGGGAGCCGGGGACGACTTCCCAATCCGCGCTGGCGATCGATCGGTAGAGTAGGCCGTCCACGATCGCGTAGGCGATGCCCGCGCCGGCCCGGAGCCCCGCCACGATCGGGCTGAGCGCGAGAATCGACCGCGAGACCGGCAGCCCCCGGCTGGCGCTCACCCAGGTCATCCCCCGGTCGTCGCTTCGGTAGACCCCGCTGTTGATCGTCACGGCGTAGACCTGGCCGGTTTGGGCATCGGCGGTCACGGACAGGATGTACGAGCTCTCGGGCGCGATCGGCGTCCAGGCGGCGGTGCCCCCCGCGGCCGGAATCGGCGCCAGGGACAGCCCGCCGGCCAGCAGGAGAACGGAAGCAGCGGCGGACGGAATGCTTCTGCGGCCCATCGTCGAACCCTCCCTTCAATCTTCAGGTGAGACTGCTGGGGTCGATTATGGCACAAAAGCATTGAGGGAGGGGCGGGTGATGTACAGCCTGCCCAGGCGCCCTCTTCGCGTACTTTTGACCTATCGGCTCCCCAGAACCTCGAGCTGATGGGCAACTTCGCGCAAAAAATCCAGATCCTTGAGCAACGCATCCTTGATGGCGTCTTTCTGTCCAGGCTGTGCCTCCTCGCCGATCAATGCTTTGCGGAGCGTCTGGTTGATCTGGGTCTGGTACGGCAGCGCACCGGGCTTGGCGGCCTCTGTCTTGAAGTGCTCTACCAGGTCTTGGTCCAGGGTGATCGTGATGCGGACCTTCATCGGGCGCCCTGCAGCATCGCGAAACGCCGGCAAAGGTCCCCGCCGCTTGACCTTCAGCTTGTCGAGCTCATATTCCTTTCTCATAAACTTGCGTCTCCTTGCGCGTCGTCCGCCGTGCCGAGATGATCCGGACTGCCTCTTCACGAAGGGTGTAGACGACCAGCAGCAGTCGGTCGTGCTCCGAGTGTGCAATCAGGATCTCCCGATCTTCGTCCTCGCTGTGGTCCGGGTCGGAAAAGGCCACCTGGAGGGGATCGTAGAAACAGGTCGCCGCTTCCTCGAAAGTGACGCCGTGCCGGCGCTCATTGCGGGCGGCCTTGTCCTCGTCCCATTCCAACCACATCGAGTATGCATAGCATGCACAGGGCGTTCAGGGCAAGTGGGCGTTCGCTACCCTGAGGTGCGGTAGGCGTGCATCTGGAGCGCTCTTCGCGTACATTGATAGGAGGAGGCGCTGATGAAAGGCATCCAGTATGTTGTCGACGAGGCAGGTGAGAAGACCGCGGTGATGATCGACCTCAGAGAATACGGTGAGCTGTGGGAGGACTTCTACGACCGGGTCGTCGCCCACTCCCGCAAGGACGAGCCGCGCGAGTCTCTGGAGTCTGTGAAAGAGAGCCTGCGCCGGCACGGCAAGCTCGATGGGTAAGTACCAGATCAGCCTTGCTCGGTCGGCGAGCAAGGAGCTCCATGCTCTCGACCGACAGATCGTGCACAGGATTCTGCCCAAGATCGAAGCTCTTGCCACGGAACCGCGACCCGGGGGTTGCCGCAAGCTCCAAGGCGAGGAAAATCTCTGGCGGATTCGAATCGGCGACTATCGGATCATCTACTCGATCGACGACCGGCTGCGGGTGGTCGACATCAAATCGATCCGGCACCGCCGGGATGCCTATCGCTAGCCGCTCCCCCCTACCGTCGCGCCGCGATCACCCGGAAGAACTCCTCCGCCGCCCCGGCCGGGTCGCCTACCAGCTCTCCCAGCCCGCCTTCCGGCAGCCAGTCCCCCGGCAGGTAGCAACACCCTCCTCATCCCCACCAACCTGCTCAAGGGGATCCAGGAGATCGGCACCGGGAAGATCGCGGCGGTGACGCCGGGGTAGGACCGGGGCGGCGGAGCTTCCCAAAAGCTTTCCCGGGCCTCCGGAAACTCTTCCGGAGCTTCCAAAATCCCTCCGGGACCTTCCAAAACGCTTCCGGCACCTCCGGAACGTCTTCGGGAGCTTCCGGAACGTCTTCCGGAGCGTCCGGAACGGTTTTCGGAGCATCCGGAACGATTTTCGGAGCATCCGGAACGACTTTCGGAGCATCCGGAACGGTTTTCGGAGCATCCGGAACGACTTTCCAAGCCTCCGGAACGGTTTTGGAGCGTCCGGAACGACTTCGGGAGCCTCCCGGAACGGTTTCCGGCGCTCCGGAAAGACTTCGGGAGCGTCCGGAACGGTTTCCGGGGCTCCGGAAAGACTTTGGGAGCGCCGGAAACCGTTTCCGGAGCTTCCGGTGCTGCCGTGTTTCCGCCCGCCGCCGCGGTGCAGGGCCCTCCAAGGGCCCTCGGAGGGCCCACCTCTCTTGAGCAAACCCTCTTTTCGCTACCCGATCTCGGGTAAGGGGCCGAGGAGGGACGGGACACCGGGAGCATCCCCTCTGGGAGAGGGGGTGCGTATTCCGGCTCAAGCCGGCCACCCAATCCGACGGCAAGCCGGCCACTCATTCCGACGTGAAGGCGGCCACCCGTTCCGAGGAGAAGGCGGCCACCTGTTCCGACGTGAAGGCGGCCACTTTTCGGCCTTCGTCGGA
>DASQPA010000547.1:0-13944 GCA_035644215.1 Thermoanaerobaculia bacterium | reverse complement strand
GCTCGCCGAGCACCTGACGCGGCGGGTGGGAGCGCGGGTCGCCGCCGTCCTGCCGCCGGACGGAAGCTCCGATCGTCTGCTCGCCCTGGAGAGAGAAATCGGGCCGGATCGGCTGCTGATCCTGCGGGCCGAGCCCTCAGGCCTGGGCGCTGCCTGGGCCGAGGCCCAGGCCCGTTTCGGCCCGGTGTCTGGCGCCTTTTTCGCCGGCGGCGGCTTCCCCGGCGGCCTCCTCCAGCTGAAAGATCCGGAGGCGCTGGGCGCCGCGCTCGCCCCGGTGGCGCGCACCGCCGAGGCGCTCCTCGCCGCCGCCCGCGGGCCGGAATCGGCGGCATCGCCCGCCTTCGTCGTCCTCCTCTCGACCACGGCGGCGCTCACCGGCGGCCTCGGCGAGGTCGAGCTGGCCGCCGCCAGCTCCTACCTGGAGGCCCTGGCCGCCCGCCCGGGTTCGGCGGGTGCGGACGGGCGGGTGCGGGCGGTGCTCTGGGACCCCTACCAGTGGGACGCCTGGCTGGTGGCCGGAGCGGCGGCCGGTGGTCCCCTGGCCGCGGGCTCGGCGGCGGAGGTGCAGGCCGGGCTCCTGGCCCACGCCGTGGCCGCCGAGCGGAGCGGCGCGGCTCTCGCCCGCCTCCTCGCCCACCCCCTGCCCGGCGCCCCTGCGGTGGTGATTTCCTCCCGCCACCTCCCCGGGCTCGTTGCGGAGACCGACAGCCTGACCGCCGACACCCTCTTCGCCACTACGGCGCCAGGGCAGCCCAAGTCTGCCAGGCCCGCTCTGCGGACGCCCTACGAGGCGCCGCGCGACGAGGTGGAGGAGCGGCTCGCCGAGCTCTGGCAGGACCTCTTCGGGATCGCGCCGATCGGCCGCGACGACAGCTTCCTGGAGCTCGGCGGCCACTCGCTCCTGGCGATCCAGATCGTCACCCAGGTGAAGGGGCTCCTCGGCGCCGACCTGCCGGTGACCGCCCTCTTCGAGGCGCCCACCGTGGCCGAGCTGGCCCAGGCCGTGCGGCGCGCCCGCGGCGAGGTCGACCCGGCGCAGCTGGAGGCCCTCCTCGCCCTGGTCGAGGAGCTGTCGCCGGACGAGGCCGCGGCGCGCCTCGCGGAGATGGGACTGGAGATGGGACTATGACCCTCTCCGACCGCCTCTCCGCCCTCTCCCCGGAGCAGCGCGCCCTGTTCGAGAAGCTGCGGCAGAAGCAGGCCGCCGAGGCGGCACCGCCGTCGACCGAGCCGCCGCCCGTGCAGGCGGTCTCCGGCCCCTTGGGGCTGGGCGACTGGCCGCTCTCCCTCGATCAGGAGCGGATCTGGCAGCTGCACGAGGACGACCCCGATCTGGTTTCCTGGAACGTCGACGCCGGGAGCTACGCCTCTGGGGACCTCGACCTCCCCCTCTTCCGCGCCGCTCTCGACGAGGTGGTCCGCCGCCACGCCGCCTGGCGCACCACCTTCCCCCGGGTCGACGGCCAGCCGGTGCAGCGGGTGGTCCCCTGGCTCGCCCCGGCGGTGTGGCTCTTCGACGTCTCGGCCCTGCCCCCCGAGCGGCGCGACCCGGTCGGCCGCCGCGCCGTCTACGAACACACCCGCAAGCCCTTCGATCTCGTCCACGGGCCGCTCGTCCGCATGTCCCTGGTCCGCCTGGCGCCGCGCGAGTACCTGTATCTCATCACCATCCACCACCTGGTCACCGACTGGATCGCCTACCAGATCTTCTTGAGCGAGCTGCTGACGATCTACGCCGCCTACCGCGCCGGCCGGCCCTCGCCCCTGCCGCCGCCGGCGCTGCAGTTCCCCGACTACGCGCTCTGGGAGCGCGCCCGCTGGCAGGGCGAGGGCGAGGCCCTCGCCCGGGAGGCGCGCTTCTGGCAGCATGAGCTGGAAGGCTTCCCGACCACCCTGGACCTGCCGGCCGACCGGCCGCGCCCGCCCGTGCAGAGCCAGCGCGGCGGGGTCTATCACGTGAGCGCCGGGGCGGCGCGGACCGAACGCCTGCGCGCCCTCGCCCGGGCGGAGGGGGCGACGACCTTCATGGCGACCCTCGCCGTCGTCGCGACCCTGCTCTGGCGCCTGACCGGCTTGGAGAAGGTCGTCGTCGGCTCGAACGGCGCCAACCGGCCGCGGCCGGAGCTGCTGCCGGTCGCCGGCCTCTTCCTGAACCAGATCCCCTTCGCCGTCGACCTCTCGGGCGATCCGACCTTCCGCCAGCTCGTCGGGCGGTGCCGGAAGACGGCGCTCGCCGCCTACTCCCACCAGTTCCTGCCGTTCAGCCGGCTGATCGAGATTCTGGGCGTGGCGAAGGATCGCAGCCGCTACCCGGTGGTCCAGGCCGTCCTCCTGGTGCTGGAGGTGCAGACCCCCGAAGAGTTCGCCGGCCTCGACTTCCGGCCGATCCTGGTCTTCGACGACAACTCGCGCTGGGACCTGATGTTCGGCCTCTACGACCATCCCAGGGAGGGGCTCACCGGCCCGCTCGAATACAATGCCGACCTCTTCGACGAGCCGACCGCCGGGCGCTACCTCGCCCTGTTCTACGCGCTGATGGACCGCGCGGTGGCCGACCCCGACGCGCCGATCTCGACCCTCCCCACGTTTGCCGCGTGCCGCGGAGACGAGCCGCGATGAGCGTCACCGACCGCATCGCCTCCCTCTCCCCCGAGCAGCGGGCGCTGTTCGAGAAGCTGCTCGAAAAACGGCAGAAGGCGGCGCGGCCCGCGGCGCCGCCGCCCATCCCGCGGGTGAGCGGGCCGACCGGCGAGGGCGACTGGCCGCTGTCGCTCGACCAGGAGCGCTACTGGTTCATGGAGCAGCTCTATCCCGGCGGGGCGGGGCTCAACCTCCCGGCCGCCACCCGGATGCGCGGCCGGGTCTCGGTGCCGGCCTTCGCCGCGGCGCTCTCCGCCGTCGTGCGGCGCCACGCCGCCTGGCGGACCACCTTCCCGGTGGTCGAAGGCCAACCGGTGCAGCGGGTGGCCGCGCCGGAGACGATCCCGCCGCAGCGGCTGCCGGTGATCGACCTCGCGGGCCTCTCCGCCCTCCGGCGCGAGCCGGAGACCGAGCGCCTGGTCCGGGCGGAGGTGGCGGCGCCCTTCGACCTCGAGCGCGGCGTGCTGCGCTCGAACCTGGTGCGCCTGGGCGCCCTGGACCACCTCTGCGTGCTCACCGTCCACCACCTGGCGACCGATTTCATCTCCTTCCAGATCGCCTGGGCCGAGCTGGCGATGCTCTACGACGGTCTTGACTCCGGGCGCTTCCCGTCGCCCGCGGCGCTGCCGGCGCCGCCGGTCCACTATCCGGACTTCGCCGTCTGGCAGCGCCGGTGGCTGACTGGAGAGGTGCTGGAGAACCTGGTCGCCTGGTGGCGCGAGCAGCTCGCGGAGGTCCCCCGGGACCTCGACCTGCCGACCGATCGGCCGCGCCCGGCGGCGGCGCGCCTGCGCGGCGGCCAGCGCAAGATGGCCGTCTCCCGCCGGCTCTCGGAGGGGTTGAAGGCGCTCGGCCGGGAGGGGGGAGCCACCCTCTTCATGACGATCCTCGCGCTCACCGCGACGCTCGTCCGGCGGCTGTCGGGGCAGGAACGCCTGATCCTGGGGGCGAACAACGCCAACCGCAACCGGCCGGAGATCGAGCCGGTCCTCGGCTGCTTCCTGACCCAGGTGCCGTTCGCCCTCGACGTGACGGGCGACCCCGCCTTCCGCGAGCTGCTGGCGCGGGTCCGCCAGTCGGCGCTCGGCGCCTACGCCCACCAGGACCTGCCGTTCGGCCAGCTGGTCCAGGCGCTGCAGATCCCGCGCGACCCCAGCCGGCAGCCGCTGGTCCAGGCGCTGGTCCAGGTGCTCGACGGCCAGGTGGTGAAAGGCGGATTCGACGACGCCCGTTTCGAGCCGGTCGACACCTACGACGGCAAGGCCCGCTACGACTTCCTGCTCACCCTCTTCGACTTCCCCGCGGGGCTCGCCGGGCTGTTCGAGTACGACGCCGACCTCTTCGACGCGACGACCGTCGAGCGCTGGGCCGAGCTGCTGCTCCTCCAGGCCACGGCGGCGGTCGCCGATCCCGACCTGCCCCTCTCGGCCCTGCCGGCGCTAGGGGCGGCGGCGCGCCACCAGGCGCTCGCCGAGTGGAGCGGCGACGGCCTCCCGGCCGACCTCCCCGGCTGGACGGCACCGGAGCGTTTCGCCGCCCAGGCGGCGCGCACCCCGGAGGCCCCGGCGGTGATCGCCGCCGGTATTGGCGGCATCGGCGGCATCGGCGGCATCGGCGGCGAGACCCTGACCTACGGCGACCTCGACCGCCGGGCGACCGCGCTGGCCCGCCGGCTGCGCGACCGGGGGATCGGTCGCGAGTCGCGGGTGGCGCTCCTCCTCGGCCGCTCGGCCGACCTGCCGGTCGCCATTTTCGGAGTCTGGAAGGCGGGGGGCGCCTACGTGCCGCTCGATCCGGAGTCGCCCCCCGAGCGCCTGGCGGCCCTCCTCGCCGACGCGGCGCCGGCGGCGCTCGTCCATCGGGGGCCCCTGCCCGCAGGAATCCCGGCGGAGATGCTTGCCGAAGCGCCCTGCCTCGACCTCGCGGTTCCGGAAGAGGCGCCATCCGACGACGAGCCGCTGCCAGACATCCGGCCCGGCGACCTCGCCTACCTCATCTACACCTCGGGGACGACCGGACAGCCCAAGGCGGTGATGGTCGAGCACGGCAACCTCGCCGCGGTCCTCGGTCCGGTGATCGAGGGCTATGCCCTCGGCCCGGGCGACCGCTCGATGCACCTGGGGCGCTACACCTTCGACGCCTCGCTGCTGGAGATCGTCGCCCCCCTCCTGGCCGGCGGGACGGTCGAGATCCTGGCGAGCGACGTGATTCTCGATCCCGCCGGGCTGCCCGCCGCGCTCGTCCGGGCGACCTGCATCTTCGGGGTGCCGGCCCTCCTGCGCCAGTTCGCCGCCGGGGCGCGCGAGCGGGGGCGGGAGCGCTTCGCCGGCCTGCGGACGATCATGGCCGGGGGCGACGTGGTCCCGCCCGATCTCCAGGCGGATCTCCTCGCCACCTTCCCCGGCGCCACCCTGGACGTCGTCTACGGCCCCACGGAGACGACCATCATCTGCGTCACCCACCGGCTGTCGCACGACCACCGCCCGGAGCGGGCGCTCATCGGCCGGCCGCTCCCCGGGGTCGAGGCGCGGGTGGTGGACGCCGCGGGCCGGCCGGTCCCCCTGGGGGTCCCCGGCGAGCTGTGGATCGGCGGCCCCGGGGTCACCCGCGGCTACCTCCACCGCCCCGAGCTCACGGCGGAGCGCTTCGTCCTCGTCGACGGCCGCCGCTTCTACCGCTCGGGCGACCTCGTCCGCCAGCTCCCGGCCGCCGGCGGCGTCCTGGAGTTCCTCGGCCGCACCGACCTCCAGATCAAGGTGCGCGGCCACCGCATCGAGCCGGGGGAGGTCGAGGCGGCCCTCGCCCGGCATCCGGCGGTGCGCGAGTCGGTGGTGGTGGCGAGCCCGGGGGTGGGCGGCGAGCGGCAGCTGGTGGCCTACGTGGTGGCGCCTGCCGCCGACACCGCCGATACCGCCCGGCAGGCGCTCCCCGAAGAGCTGCGCGCCTTCCTGCGCACCCGGCTGCCGGAGCCCATGGTCCCCTCGATCTTCGTGCCCCTTAAGGACCTGCCGCGGAGCCCCAACGGCAAGGTGGATCGGAAGGCCCTGCCGGCGCCCGAGGCGGCGCTCGCCGCGAGCCCGGGTCTCGCCACCCCGGCGGTGCTCCCCCGGAACGACCGCGAGGAGCGGCTGGCCGCGATCTGGCGCCAGGTGCTCGGCCGGGAGCGGGTGGGGGTGCACGACAACTTCTTCCAGCTGGGCGGCGACTCGATCCTCTCCATCCAGGTGGTGGCGCGGGCGCGCCAGGCGGGGCTCGTCCTCACCCCCCGGCAGCTCTTCGAGCACCAGACCGTCGCCGAGCTGGCCGTGGTGGCCGGGGAGGTGGCGGGCAGGGCCGTGGACGACCAGGGGCCGGTCGAGGGCGAGGTGCCGCTCACCCCCATCGAGCACCACTTCTTTGCCACCCCCCGGAACGAGCCGTGGCGCTTCAACCAGGCGCTGCTGCTCCTCGTCCGGGAGCCGCTCGCCGCCGCTCCCCTGGCCGCCGCCCTGGGCCGGCTCGCCCCCCACCACGACGCCCTGCGCCTGCGCTTCCTCCGGGAGGCGGCAGGCTGGCGGCAGCTCCACGCGCCGATGGCGCCGATGGGGGAAATCATCGTGCCGTTCCTCGAAGTCGACCTCCTGGCCCTGCCGGAAGCCGTGCGGGGGCCGGCGCTCGAAGCGGCCGCCGAGGCGCTGCAGTCGGGGCTCGACCTCGAACGCGGGCCGCTCTTCACCACCGCCCTCTTCCGCCGGGGAGAGACGGGCGACCGGCTGCTCCTCTCCGCCCACCACCTGATCGTCGACGGGGTCTCCTGGCGGGTGCTGCTGGAGGACCTCATGGCCGCCTACCGCGGGCTTGCCCTGCCGGCCAAGACCACCTCCTGGAAGCGCTGGGCGGAGCGCCTCGCCGCCTATGCGGGCTCGCCCGAGCTGGCGGCGGAGCTCCCCTTCTGGCTGGCAGTCCCGGCAGTGCCGCCGTTCCCGGTCGACCTCCACGAGACGGGAAAGCCGGCGCGGGCGACCGTCGCGGTCGAGCTCGGGGCGGCCGAGACCCGCGCTCTCCTCGAAGAGGCGCCGGAGGCCTACCGCACCCAGGTCAACGACCTGCTGCTCGCCGCCCTCGCCCTGGCCTTCGCCGGCTGGACCGGGGAGCGGCGCCTCCTCGTCCACCTCGAAGGGCATGGGCGCGAGGAGATCTTCCCCGGGATCGACCTGTCGCGCACCGTCGGCTGGTTCACCACCGTCTTCCCCGTCGCCCTGGAGCTGCCGCCGCTGCCGCCCGAAGGCGGGCCGGGGGAGGCGATCAAGGCGGTCAAGGAGCGGCTCCGCGCCGTCCCCCATCGCGGCCTGGGGTACGGGGTGCTGCGCTATCTCGCCGCGCCTGCGGTGAGGGAGCGCCTCGCCGCCCTGCCGGCGCCCGAGGTCTCCTTCAACTACCTGGGCCAGCTCGACCCCTCTCTCGGACAGGAGGGCTCCTTCACCCTCGCCCCCGAGCCGGTGCGCGGCGCCGAAGGGGAGGAGGTCGCCGGGCAGGCGCGTTTCGCCATCGACGCCATGGTGCTCGACGGGCGGCTGCGGGTGAGCTGGACCTACGACGCCGGCCGCTACCGGGAGGCGACCGCCGAGCGGCTGGCAGCGGGTTTCCTCGCCGAGCTCCGCGGGCTCGTCGAGCACTGCCGGTCGCCCCTGGCGGGGGGCTACACCCCCTCCGACTTCCCGCTCGCCCCCCTCGGGCAGGCGGCGCTCGACCGCCTGCTGGGGACCGATCGCGGAGTGGAGGACCTCTATCCCCTGACCCCCCTGCAGCAGGGGATCCTCTTCCACAGCGTCCACGCCGGCGGCGAGGAGATCTACCTGGAGCAGCTCGCCGCCGATCTCCACGGGCCGCTCGACGTCGCCGCCCTCCTGCGCGCCTGGCAGGGGGTGGTCGACCGCCACACCGCCCTGCGCACCGCCTTCCTCTGGCAGGGGGTGGAGACGCCGCTCCAGCGGGTGCGCCGGCAGGTCGAGCTGCCCTGGTCGATCGAGGACTGGCGGGCGCTCCCGGCCGCCGTCCACCCGGTTCTCTTCGCCGAGCGCCTGGCCGCCAACCGCGCCAGGGGCTTCGACTTCGCCCGGGCGCCGCTCACCCGCCTGGCGCTGGTGCGGACGGGGGACAGCCACCACCGCCTGCTCTGGAGCTTCCACCACGTGCTCCTGGACGGCTGGTGCTTCGCCCTCATCCTGACCGAGGTCTTCACCCTCTACCACGCGGAGGTCACGGGACGCGACCCACTCCTTCCCCGGCCGCGCCCCTACCGGGACTACATCGCCTGGCTGGCGGAGCGCGGCGGCGACGGCGACCGGGAGACGGAGGCGGAGGAATACTGGCGGCGGACGCTCGCCGGCTTCACCGCCCCCACCCCGCTCCCCCTGGACCACCCGGGAGCGCCGGCCGCTCGCCGTGCCGACGACTTCCGCGAGCTGCGCGTAACCCTCCCCGCGCCGCTGGCGGCGGCCCTCGCCGAGCTGGCCCAGCGCCTGCGGCTGACCCAGAACACCCTCGTCGAGGCCGCCTGGGCGCTCCTCCTCTCCCACTACGCCGGGCTATCGGACGTCCTCTTCGGCGCCGTGGTCTCCGGCCGCCCCGCCGACCTGCCCGGGGTCGAGGGCATGGTGGGCCTGTTCATCAACACCCTGCCGGTGCGGGTCCAAATTCCGGATCGATTGCCGGAAGAAGGGCCGGCCGCGTCGGCCACGGCCTGGCTCGCCCGGCTGCAGGCGAACCGGCAGGAGCTCTACCAGCACCAGTGGAGCCCGCTCCCCCAGGTGCAGACCTGGGCCGAGATACCGCCGGGCGAAGCGCTCTTCGGCAGCCTGTTCGTGTTCGAGAACTACCCCCTCGCCCCGGCCGACCCCGAGGCGGTGGAGGGGCTCGGGGGCCTGCGGATCGCCGACGTCTCCGGCACCGAGCGCACCAATTATCCGCTCACCCTGATCGTCGTGGCGCGCGGCGAGCTCACCCTGCGCCTGATCGCCGACCGCCGGCTGGAGGAGGCGACGGGACGGCGGCTGCTCAAGAACCTGGAGACCCTCCTCGCCGCCCTCGCCGAAGACCCCGAGCGGCCGCCGCTCGCGCTGCCGCTCGCCACCGCGGCCGAGCGCCACCAGCTGCTGGCCGAGTGGAACGACACGGCCTCCCCGGTCGTCCTGCCCAATACCTGCCTGCACGAGCTGTTCGCGGCGCAGGCGGCGCGCACCCCCGAGGCGACGGCGGTCGTCGACGCCGGCGATCCTGTAAGACGCTGGTCCTACCGTGATCTCGATCGCGAATCGAATCGAATCGCCTGGCGCCTGCGCCAACGGCTTCCCCTGGGTATCACCCCGGAGGCGCGGGTGGGCCTCTGCCTCGGCCGGTCCGGGCGGATGGTGGCGGCGATGCTCGCCGTGCTGAAGGCGGGCGGCGCCTACGTCGGCCTCGATCCGCGCTATCCCCAGGAGCGGCTGGCCTTCATGCTGGCCGACTCGGGGGCCGTTGCCCTGGTCGCCGAGAGCGCCGTTCTGGAAGCCCTCCCCGCGCACGGGCTGCCGGTGATTCTCCTCGACGGCCTCGACGGCGAGGCCGGCCCGGCCGACTCGGGCGCGGCGGAGTCGACGGCGCCGCCGCCCACGGCCGGCCCGGGGAACCTCGCCTACCTGGTCTACACCTCGGGCTCGACGGGGAAGCCCAAGGGGGTGGCGATCGAGCACGCGAGCGCCGTCACCCTGGTGCGCTGGGCGCGGGAGGTCTTCCCGGCCTCGGCTCTCGGCGGCGTCCTCGCCGCGACCTCCATCTGCTTCGATCTCTCGGTCTTCGAGATCTTCGTGCCGCTCGCCTGGGGCGGCCGGGTGATCGTGGCCGAAAACGCCCTCGCTCTGCCGGCCCACCCCGCGGCCGCGGAGGTGACGCTGATCAACACCGTGCCCTCGGCGATGGCCGAGCTGGTGCGCGCCGGCGCCCTGCCGGCGCTGCCGGCGCTGCCGGCGGCGACGACCACCGTCAACCTGGCGGGGGAGGCGCTGACCCGGGAGCTGGTCGAGGCGATCGAGCGCCAGCCGGGCGGCCCGTCCGGCGGCCGGCGGGTGCTCAACCTCTACGGCCCCTCCGAGGACACCACCTATTCGACCTGGGCGGCGGTTTCTGGGGGGACCGGCTCGCCGGCGATCGGCCGGCCGATCGACGGCACCCGGGCCTACGTGCTCGACGGGCGTTTCATGCCGGTGCCGCTGGGCGCCCCGGGCGAGCTCCACCTGGCCGGCGCCGGCCTGGCGCGCGGCTACCTCGGGCAGCCGGAGCGGACCGCCGAGCGCTTCCTGCCCGACCCCTTCTCGAAGGCAGGAGGAGAGCGGCTCTATCGCACCGGCGACCGGGCGCGCCACCGGCCGGACGGCAACCTCGACTACCTGGGGCGGCTCGACCAGCAGGTCAAGATCCGCGGCTTCCGGGTCGAGCCGGGGGAGATCGAGGCCGCTCTCGCCGCCCATCCCGCGGTGCGCGAGGCGGCGGTGATCCCGCGGCGCGACGGCGTGGAGCCGCACCTGGTGGCCTACGTGGTGGCCCGCGACGGAGTACCGCCGGCGGCCGCCGACCTCCTCGCCTTCCTCGCCGTCCGCCTGCCGGCCTACCTGGTGCCCACCGCCTTCGTGACGCTCGACATACTGCCGCTCACCCCCAACGGCAAGCTGGACCGCGCCGCCCTGCCGGCGCCCGACCGCCTGGGCCTGCCGGCGGCGACCTGGGTCGCGCCCTCCACCCCGCTGGAGGAGCTCCTGGCGCGGACCGTCGGCGAGCTGCTCGGCGTTCCCCGGGTGGGGATGCGGGACAACTTCTTCGCCCTCGGCGGGCACTCGCTCCTCGCCACCCAGCTGGTCTCCCGGCTGACCCAGGACCACGGGATCGAGATGACCGTCCAGATGGTCTTCGACACCCGGGACCTGGGCGGGCTCGCCGACCGCATCGTCGAGCAGGAGCTGGCGAACGCCGACGACGATCTCCTCGCCGCGGCGCTCGGCGAGATGGACGGGACAGAAGGGTTCTAGAGGAGCCGATGGCCGACTCCACCTCGGTCCAGGACCGCCTCGCCGGGCTCTCGCGCGAGCAGCGGGCCGCCCTCTTCGAGCAGGTCCGGAAAAAGAAGGAGCGCGCCCAGGCCGAAGGCGGCGCGGCGGAGCGCATCCCGCGCCGGCCGCTCCCGCTGGCGCCGCCCGCTCCGGTGCCGGCCTCCTTCGCCCAGGAGCGGCTGTGGTTCATGGACCGGCTGGCGCCGGGCAACTCCGCCTACAACATGGTCCTCGCCCTGCGGGTGGAGGGTCGGGTGGCGCCGGCCGCCCTGGAAGGCGCCCTCCGCGAGGTGGTGCGCCGCCACGAGGCTCTGCGCACCACCTTCACGGAAAGCGACGGCCAGCCGGTCCAGGTGATCGCGCCCGCCCTCGCGAAGCGGCGGCGCTGGCTCCTTCCCGTCGTCGACCTTGCCGGGCTGCCCGCGGCGGTGCGGGCGGCGCAGGTGTACGGGCTCGTCCAGGCGGAGGGGGAGCGCCCCTTCGACCTGCGGCGCGGCCCGCTCCTGCGCGCCGCGCTGCTGCGGCTCAGCCGGGGAGAGCAGGGGGAGCAGGAGGAGCACGCCCTCCTCCTCAACCTGCACCACATCGTCTCCGACGGCTGGTCGATGGGCGTGCTGGTCGAGGAGATCACCACCCTCTACGGCGCGGCGCTCGCCGGGTCGCCGTCCTCCCCTCCGGCATCGCCGGCATTGCCGCCGCTGCCCATCCAGTATGCCGACTTCGCCGTCTGGCAGCGCGGCTGGCTCACCGGGGAGGTGCTGGCGCGCCAGTTCGCCTACTGGCGCGAGAAGCTCGCCGCCGCCCCGGCCTCGCTCGACCTGCCGACCGATCGGCCCCGCCCGCCTGCCCCGAGCTACCGCGGGGCGCGCCTGGAGACCGCTTTCGGCCCCGACCTGAAGCGCGGCCTGGGCGAGCTCGCCCGCCGGCACGAGGCGAGCCCCTACATGGTCCTCCTCGCCGCCTTCCAGGCCCTCCTCGGCCGCCTCTCCGGGCAGGAGGACCTGATCGTCGGCTCGCCGATCGCCAATCGCAACCGCCGGGAGATCGAAAGGTTGATCGGCTTCTTCGTCAACACCCTCATGATGCGGGGCGACCTTGCGGGCGACCCGACCTTCGGCGAGCTGCTCGACCGCGTCCGGCGGACGGCCCTCGAAGCCTACGCGCATCAGGACCTGCCCTTCGAGCGCCTGGTCGCCGAGCTCCGGCCGGAGCGCCACCTGGCGGTCGCGCCGCTCTTCCAGGTCATGTGCGCGCTGCAGAACGCACCGCCCGGCCGCGCCGACCTCCCCGGCCTCACCCTCTCGCCCCTGGTGGTCGAGGCGCGGACGGTGCAGTTCGAGCTCGAGCTGAACGCCTTCGAGGACGGCGAGCGCCTGATCGCGCTCTTCTCCTACAGCGCCGACCTGTTCGACGGCACGACCGTGCGCCGCCTCGCCGGGCACCTGGAGACCCTGTTCGTCGCCGCCGTGGCAGCTCCCCAACGGAGGATTGCCGATCTCCCCCTCTTGGCCCCCGCCGAGCGGCAGCAGCTCCGCGCCGAGTGGAACGACACCGCGCGGCTGGCGCCGGCAAGGAGTGTCGTGGAGCGCTTCGCCCGCCAGGTGGCGCGGACGCCCGCGGCCGTGGCCCTGGAGGCGGGAGGCGAGCGGCTGACCTACGGCGATCTCGACCGCCGGGCCGGCCGCCTCGCGGCGCGTCTGCGGAAGGCGGGGGTGGGGCCGGGCGTTCCGGTGGGGCTCTTCGCCGAGCGCGGCCTGCCGCTGGTGGTGGGGATCTTCGCCATCTGGCGGGCGGGCGGCGCCTACCTGCCGCTCGACCCCGGGCTGCCGCCGGCCCGTCTCGCCTACCTGCTGGAGGACTCGCAGGTCCCCGTCGTCCTGACCGCCGACCGCCTCGCCGCGGCGCTGCCGGCTCCCGCCGCCGGCACCGCGCGGGTGGTGCGGCTCGACGAGCTCGACGGGGAAGCCGGGGAAGAAGACACGAGCCTGCCGGCAGAACCGCCGCGGCCCGCCGACCTCGCCTACCTGATCTACACCTCCGGTACCACCGGCCGGCCGAAGGCGGTGCTCGTCGAGCACGGCAACCTGGCGAGCACGCTCGCCGCGGTGAACGACGCCTTCGGCTTCGGGCCGGGGGACCGGATCCCCGCCATCGCCTCGTTCTCGTTCGACATCTTTCTTTTCGAGCTGCTGGCGCCTTTGCTCTCCGGCGGCACCGTGATCCTCCTGCCGCTCCGGCCGGCGCTCGACTTCGAGCAGCTCTGGAACGCGCTCCAGACCGCGACCCTCCTCCATGCCGTCCCGGCGGTGATGCGCCAGGTGGTCGAGCTGGCGCGCCTCCGCGGCGGGGATCGTGGGGATCGCAGGCCGGCGGCCCTCCGCGCCCTCTTCACCGGCGGCGACGTGGTCCCAGCCGACCTCCTGGCCGACCTCCGCGCCACCTTCCCGCGGGCGCAAACCTGGGTGCTCTACGGACCGACCGAGGCGGCGATCGTCTGCACCGCCTGGCCGGTCCCCGCAGCGCCCGGCGCCCCCGTGCGCTCGCTTCTCGGGCGGCCGCTTTCGGGAGCGGCGATCGACCTGCGGGATCGTGCCGGCGAGCCGGTGCCGATCGGGGTGCCGGGGGAGATCTGGATCGGCGGCGCCGGGGTGACGCGCGGCTACGGGGAGCGCCCGGAGCTGACCGCGGAGCGCTTCGTCGAGCGCGGAGACCGGCGATACGGGCGATACGGGCGATGGTTCAAGAGCGGCGACCTCGCCCGCCGTCTGCCGGACGGCACCCTGGAGTTCCTCGGCCGCGCCGACCAGCAGGTCAAGGTGCGCGGCTTCCGCATCGAGCTGGGGGAGGTCGAGGCGCAGCTCCTCCGCCACCCCGCGGTGCGGGCCGCGGTGGCGGCGGTGCGGGACGAGCCGCAGGGGCCGGGCCGACAGCTCGTCGCCTACGTCGTGCCCCGCCCGGCGGGGGAGCGGGAGGGGGCGACGTCGGAGGGGGCGGAGGCCGCGGAGCACGTCGCCCAGTGGCAGGAGCTCTACGACGAGACCTACGGCAAGGCAGGGGAGAGAGAGGCGACCTTCGATCTCGAGGGCTGGAACAGCAGCTACACCGGGGCGCCGATCCCGGCCGCCGAGATGCGCGAGTGGGTCGAGCGGACGGTCGAGCGGATTCTCTCCCTCCTGCCTCCCGAGGCCCCGGGGCAGGAGCCGTCCCGGCGGATCCTGGAGATCGGCTGCGGCACCGGCCTCCT
>DASQPA010000546.1:0-15154 GCA_035644215.1 Thermoanaerobaculia bacterium | reverse complement strand
GGACGTCGTCTGGGTCCTCGGCGACACCGACACCTACCGCAGCCTGGACGGCGGGTCGACCTGGCGGCGCCTCTCGGGCCTCCCCTCGCCATACCTCTTCCCCTTCAACGACGCCGCCCAGCACCCCCTGGTGGTCGACCCGACCGACCCCGACACCGTCTACGCCGCCTGGCGCGGCGGCGCCTCCCGCCGGGCGCCGGGGACGCGCTGGCAGCCGTTGAACAACGGCCTTTTCGGTACCGAGGAATCGACGATCGATTTCGATCCCGCCGATCCGCGCCGGCTGCTGATGGGAACGGGCGGGTTCGCCAGCGGGGCGGGCCTCTTCGAGTACCACCTCGCGCTGCCCCAGGGGCCGGAGTAGGGGGCGGCGGGATCGACGGGCCGGCCGCTCAGGCCCTGGGCCGTCCCGCCAGCCAGTGGGATTGCAGCTCTGCGGCGAGCGCCGGGGCCGGCACGGCGAAGGTATCCCGGCTGAAGTACCGCTTCCCCTGCGCGGTCTGAATCGTCAGCATGATGTCCCCGGCCTTGATCGCGACGATCGCGTCGAAGCGCATCTCGAAGCTCCGCTTCTCGCTCTCGAATCGGAAGCGGTCCGCCAGCACGACGAAGCGGCCGACCGCCTGGTCGAGCCCGATGAGGTTCTGCCAGTGCATGACGCCCTCGTACTGCGGGAGGATCGCCGGGGCCGGGGCCTCGTCCGGGCTCTTCCGCGCGTAGGAGACGAAGACAGGACCGGTCATCGAAGCTCTATTCTCGCTCAATCGACGATGAACAGCCTCGCCCCGGTCGCGGTGACCGATCGATGGGGTGGCTCGGCCTCGTCCGCCACCTGGTAGCTGAGCCCCGGGGTGAGGATGGAGACGCGGCCGTCGGCGAGCTCGACGTGGAGCTCTCCCTCCAGGCAGAGCAGGATGTGGCCCTTGCTGCACCAGTGATCGGCCCGGTACCCCGGCGAGTAATCCACCATCCGAACCCGGATCGACCCGAACTGGCAGGTGCGCCAGAGAGCCTTGCCGGTCTCTCCGGGGTGCTCGGTGGGCTCGATCTTCGACCAGTCGGTCACGCCGAAGGGGATGTCGGTCATCTTCATCCGGGTCCCTCTCCTTCCTCCCCCTCCAGCGCGAAGTCCGCGGCGGCTCGGGCATGGATCGCCGTGGTGTCGAACAGGGGGATCTCCGAGCTGCCGGGCGGCACGAGAAGCGAGATCTCGGTACAGCCCAGGATCACTCCCTCCGCCCCCACCTCGACCAGCGATTCCACGATCCGCTCGTACTCCCGGCGTGAGGCCGGGAGGATCTCTCCCCGACACAGCTCTTCATAGATCACCCGATGCACCAGGGCCCGGTCTTTCGCGCCCGGCGTCAGAACCTCCAGGCCGTGTTCTTGGAGCCGGCCGCTGTAGAACTCCTGTTCCATGGTGAAACGCGTCCCCAGGAGACCCACCCGGCGCATCCCGGCTCGCGCGATCTCGGCCGCCGTGGCATCGGCAATGTGCAGCAGCGGCAGCCGGACCGCCGCCTCGATCGCGCCCGCCACCCGGTGCATCGTGTTGGTACAGAGAACGAGAAAATCCGCCCCCGCCCGTTCGAGCGACCGGGCTCCCGCCGCCAGGAGCTCGCCAGCTTCCTCCCAGCGATCGGCATGCTGCAGCACCTCGATCTCGTGGAAGTCGACGCTATAGAGGACGATCTTCGCCGAGTGCAGCCCACCCAGCCGCTCCCCGACGCGCTGGTTGATCAGCCGATAGTAGGGGACGGTCGACTCCCAGCTCATCCCGCCGAGGAGGCCGATGGTCTTCATGGGGATCACAGCGCCAGCAGCGCCGCGCTCACCTCTCCCGGCTCCTTGGCGCGCAGGTCGGCCGCGATGCCGTCGAGCGCCGAGGGATGGGGGAAACCCCATTCGACGAGGCAGAAGGGGCAGCCGGCGGCTTGGGCGGTGGCGGCGTCGATCCGGGTGTCGCCGACCAGGAGCAGGCGGCTGGGGGGGACGCCCAGGCGCTCGGCCATCTGGTGCAGGCCCTCGGGATCGGGCTTCCGGGTGGGAAAGCTGTCGCCGCCCAGGATCAGGCGGAAGTAGGAGGCGAGGCCCAGGCCCTCCAGGATGCGCCGGGATTGCGCCACCCCCTTGTTCGAGAGGAGGGCCAGGGGGTAGACCGGGGCGAGCGCGGCGAGCATTTCGGGCACTCCTAGGTACGGACGGGTCGAATCGAGTAAGATATCGTCGTATTTCGAGAGATAGATATGGAGGGCTGGCTCGATCTCGGACAGCGGAAGCTCCCGCCCCACCGCGCGCTCGATGAGCACGCGCGCTCCTTCGCCGACCAGGGTCACCACCTGCTCCAGAGAGAGCGGCGGGAGCCTGTAGCCGGCGCGCATGGAGTTGATCGCGGTGGTAATGTCGCGGCGGGAGTCGATCAGGGTGCCGTCCAGATCGAAGACGAGCGCGGCCGGACGGACAAGGGGAGACGAAGGAGCCGCGGGCATCGCGGAAGGGTATCAGATCCATCGCATGGCACGACCTTTGCTGTATGCCAGGACGTGAGGCAAGCTAGCGAGGAGAAAACACCATGCTGAAGAATCCCCGACACGCCAGGACGCTCCTGTTCCTCCTGCCCGCCGCCCTGTTGGCAAACGGTTGCATGCACCGCACTTCCAAACCCAAGCAGCTGATACCGGCCGGCGAGGAGGTGCGGATTGAAGGAACGTTGACGCAGGCCGAGTTCGGCTGCCTGGGCGTGCGGACGGCCGACGGCCGGCGCTTCAGCATCCTCCGCGACATCGAGGGCTCACGCCCCGGCCAGCACGTCTGGATCCAAGGCTACGTGGTCAAGACCAAGGGCTGCATGCCGGGCCTCACCCTCATGCCGCGCCAGGCCGGCCTCCTCCCGGAGACCCCGGCGGCGCAGCCGGCGGTCGCGACGACCCGCTGATCCGCCGGATCGGCAACAGATCTCTTACCCGGTCATGAATTCGGCCTCGATGCGGTGGGGCAGGAGCCCCGCCGCGTGGCCGCGGTCGAGCAGGAGCTGCACCGCCCGCCGCCCCGCCTCACCGTAGTCCCGGGTCCAGTCGTTGACGTACATCCCCACGAAGCGGTCGGAACGGACCGGGTCGTCCTCCAGGCCCCGGGCGTAGCGCACCGCGTACTCCAGGGCCTCGTCGCGATGGTCGAGGCCGTATTCGATGCTCGCCGTGAGCAGCCGGCAGAGCCGCTGCTTCAGAGCCTCGTCCAGATCGCGGCGGATGCCGTTGCCGCCGAGCGGCAGGGGCAGACCGGTCTCCCCTTTCCACCACTCGCCCAGGTCCACCACCTTGTCGAGCCCCATCTCGGGGTAGGTGAGCTGCCCCTCGTGGATGACGACCCCGGCCTCGGCCTCGCCGTCCTTGACCACGTCCAGGATGCGGTCGAAGGGGACGAGCATCGTTTCCACTCGCGGCTGCCAGAGGCGAAGGGCGAGGTGAGCGGTGGTCAGCTCGCCGGGGATCGCGACCCGCACCCCGGCCAGTTCCTCGCGGGTCAAGGGCCGGCGCGAAACGACGATCGGCCCGTAGCCGTCGCCGAAGCTCGCCCCCGAGGGCATGATCTGGTAGCGATCGGCGAGATGTGCGTAGGCGTGGAAGGAGAAGGCGGTGATCTCGTAGGTCCCTTGAAAGGCCGCCTGATTCAGGGTCTCGATGTCGGCGAGGACGTGCTCGATGCGGAGCCCGTCGATCGCCAGCCGCCCCTGGGTCAGGGCGTAGAACATGAAGGCGTCGTCGGAGTCGGGACTATGGGCGATACGGATGAGGATGGGGTCGGACATGGCGCCGGAGGGTATCAGAATCCGGCGGCCAGGCGCCCGTCCGAAAGCTGACCTCCCGCGAGGACGCATCCTCCGGGATGGCACCAAGCAATTTTTTCAACCACCTGATTTCACGCGCTTTATGGACATGGCATCTCCCTTGCTGTTACCTCTTCCATCGAAGGCAGCCCGACTGCGGGCGCCCTCCAGAGAAGAAAGCGAGGAGATCACCATGAACCGACAGCTCCGCATCCGAACCTTCGGGACCGCTCTCCTGATGACGGCGGCCCTGGCCCTTCCCGGCGCGGCGCGCGCGGCGGGCGATCCGAGTGTCATGCACGTCGACGGCTACATCGACATGGGCCGCTGCCCCACCCTGCGCGAGCACGACGGCAAGGTCTATGGCCTCGTCGGCGCCGTCGGCGGCCTGCGCTCGGGCGACCACGTCCGGCTCGAGGGGCGCCTCGTCGACAGTTACGTCTGTGGCGGTGCGGCGGTGAAAGTCGCGGAGGTCCAGGCGATCTGGGCCGACGACCACCACCGGACGACCTACTACGACCACCTCCAGAACGGCTCCTTCGAGCGCTGGGCCGCCGACAACCGGGGCTACAACCCGCGCGGCCGCCGGGGCTACCGCGATGGCCGCGGATATCGCGGCGACTAAGCGGTCACGAGCCCTGGTCCGTAGACCCTAGGGAGCCTTGCGCGGCGACCGGGAGACGAAGATGAACCGCAGATGGAATTGGCTGTCGAGAATCGTGTCGGGGGGGCTGCTTGCCGCGACGCTCCTCCTCCCCGGCACTGCAGCCGCCCAGGGGAGGAAGATCCAGGCGGCGGGGACATTAAACGTCGAGGGCCGGTGCCGGATTTTGACCGACGACGCCGGCCGCCAGTACGGCCTGGTGGGCAACCTCGGAGCGTTCACCACCGGCGATCGCATCCGGGTGGTCGGCACCCGGGGGGAGCCCAGCAGCTGTGTCGAGGGGACGACGATCCGGGTGGAGAGCGCCCGGCAGGACGTCCCGCGGCAGGCCGCCCGGCAGCTGAACCGGGTGGTGGCGAGGAGCGCCGCCCCCGCCGGGGGCAACAACTTTCCCCTGGCGGCCGCCATCCTCCGGCAGGACGGCGATGCCGGCAATACTGGCAATGCCGGCGATACTGACAATACCGACAATACGCGAGATCCTGGCAAGGGCAAGGGAGAGATCTCGGTGCGCGGCACCCTGACCGCCGAGGGGACCGAATGCCAGGCCCTGCGCGGCACCGACGGCCGGCTCTATACGCTGACCGGCAACCTCCGGGGCTACAACGTCGGCGATCGGGTCCAAGTCGTCGGCACCCGGCCCCAGGCCTCGACCTGCCAGCAGGGGATCACGCTCAGCATCAAGCACATCGAGCACGAGAAGATCCAGGGGGACGAGCCGACGGCGCATCTCAAGGGCGAGGTCCTGCACCTCGTCGGCGCCCTGACCGCGGATGGCGCCGTCTGCCAGGCCTTCCGCGCCCAGACCGGGGAGACCTACAGCCTAACCGGCGACCTCAAAGGCCTCCAGGCCGGCGACCGGGTGGGGCTCTCCGGCACCGTGGTCGAGGGCTCGACCTGCCAGGAGCCGGGCACGCCGACCCTCCAGGTGAAGACCATCCGCAAGATCAAGTAGCCCTACTCGTACTGGATGAAGCCGGGCGCCAGGATACCGTCCGGATCGAACTTCCGCTTCGCCGCGACGACCTGCGGCCAGCGGTCACCGAAGTGCTGGGCCCACTGCTCCGCCGTCTTGAAGGTGACGTAGCCCGAGAGGTAGCGCTTGCCGCCGTAGTGGATCGACAACTCGCTCGCCATGTCGAGCTGCGCCAGGGCGCGGTCGAGGAAGGCCGGCGGCACCGCCGGCAGGATCCCCCAGCCCATGACGAACTCGCCCCCCGGGTGCATGAAGAGCGGCACGTCCGAGGAGTGGGTGTAGGCCGGCCAGAGCAGGATGTGGCCGCCCGGCCCCAGGGCCTGGGGCGGGGTGATCGAGAGCGCCGCCTCGATGTACTCGCGGGAGGTGTCCCAGGGCAGGATGGTCTCCATCCAGGGGTGGGGCATGTCCCAGTAGCCGCTGCGCCGCCAGAGCTCGAAGACCGGGTCCATGCGGTTGACGAACTCGTGCTGGGTGAAGTCCTCGGTGTGGACGTGCCGGTAGGGCGAGAGGCCGGCCAGGACCGCGGCGGTGTCCGGGTCCTCCCCGGCGTCCAGGTCGACGGTCAGGTGGACGGGGTAGAACCAGGCGGCGAAGGTCTGCATCCCCTCGCCGAGCGCCATCCCCTCGCCGATCTTCTTGATCCCCTGGAGGCAGGGGGTGCACCAGGATTCGACCGAGGAGAAGGTGGGGTTGTCCGGGCGCATGACGCGCTGCACGTCCGCCATCAGGAGGCCGAGGTCGTCGTAGAGGAGGTAGTACTTGCGCACGCTGGGCTTGCAGGCCCGCAGGCGGACCTTGGCCCGGGTGAGGATGCCGAACTGCCCGAGGCCGCAGCGGACGGCGTCGAAGAGGTCGCGGTGGGCCTCGCGCGAGCAGGTGACGATCTCGCCCGTGCCGGTCACCACCTGCAGCTCCAGGGCGTTGTCGGCCTGGGTGCCGTAGCGGAAGCTCGCGACGCCGAGGCCGGCCATGGAGAGGGTACCGCCGAGGCTCACCCCGAGGTTGTTGGTGAGGACCCGCGGGACCAGTCCCTTCTCCAGGGCGGCGGCGGTCAGGTCGCGCCAGATGACGCCGGCGTCGCAGGTGGCCGAGGGGCCGTCCGGACCCTCGGTATCGATCTGGTGGATCGTCGCCATCCCCGAGGTGTCGACGAGGATGCCGTCCTGGACCGTCGCCTGGCCGCTCTGGGTATGAGCCTGGCCGCGCGGCATCACCGGAATGCCGCGCTCGCGGCAGAAGCGGACGACCGCGGCGACGTCCTCGGCATCGCGGCAGCGGGCGACGGCCAAGGGAAGGCGGTCGACCATGCGGCCGAAATCGGAGCGGCAGCGGGCGCGCTCCTCCTCGGAGAGCAGCAGGCGGTCGCCGAGCACTGCGCGCAGGTCGCTCCAATCAAGAGAGATAGCGGTCGTCGGGTGGGCGGTATCTACAGTCATGGGAATCTCCCTGGAGGGATGGCGGCAGATCGAAGGTGTGGGCTGCTCGACCTTTGTAGCCGATTGCGGCCGGGGAGGCAAGCCTGGCGCTGGTAGGGGACACGGGCCGGGTCGGCGATAATCCCCCTCCATGTCCCCGGAGCGCCTCGCCCTGCCCGTCGCCGCAGTCCTGCTTGCCGTCGGCGGGGGGCTGGCCGCCCCGCCCCGGATGCTCCAGGTCCTCGTCTTCTTCGCCCTGCTCCTGGCGCTCGGTGCCGTGGGCTGGCGGATCGCCCGGCTCCTGCTCTCCGGCGAAGGGCCGCTCTCGACCGCCGTCGCCGGCTGCAGCGTCGCCGTGGCCGTGGGGACTCTCCCCGCCCTCCTCCTCGGTCACTGCGGGCTCCTGCGCCCCGCCTACTATCTCCTGACGATCGCCGGTCTGGCGCTCGCCGCCGCCTTCCTCCCCAGGCCGGCCTCCCCCACCGCGGGCTCCGGGGATGCTCCACCGCCTCCCGCCTCTCTCGTCGAGCAGGCCGAGGCGGCGCTCGTCCTCGCCGCCGGCGCCGCCCTCGTCCTGGGCGTCCTCGCCTGCGCCTGGCGTTTGCGCTTCGAGCCGGTGGGGGCCTACGGTGGGGACGACGTCTCCTACCACATGGCGGCGGTCGCCACCTGGCACCACTACGGCGACCTGCGGATGCCCAAGTTCGAGTTCGGCGACCGCAGCACGGCCTTCTATCCCATCCTCGGCGAGATCGCCTCCTGGGTCCTCCTCGCTCCCTTTGGCGACAGCGACTTCGCCGCCCGCTGGACCCAGCTCCCCTTCACCCTCTTCGGCTGTCTCGCCCTCGCCGCCCTCGGCCGCCGGCTGGGGCTCTCTCGCCGTGCGGCCGCCTTCGCCGCCCTTTTCTACGCCTCGATCTACCACGTCCTCCCGGTCCTCGCCTACACCGCCGGCAACGACCCGATGACCGCCTTCTTCACCCTGGCCGCCCTGGACGGCGCCCTCGCCACCGGCCGTACTCCCGAGAAGGGCCGCGCCGCGGTCACCGGGCTGGCCCTGGGGCTCCTCGTGGGCACCAAGTACCTCGGCCTCTTCTATGCGGCGACCGTGGTCCTCGTCCTGCTGCTGCTCCTCCTCGCCCGCCCGGCGGGCCGGGCGCTCTTCACCAACGGCCCCGGCCGGCGACAGCTCCTCGCCCTCGCCGGCACCCTCGCCGGGGTCGCCCTGGTGGCCGGCGGCTACACCTACCTGCGCAATGCCTGGACGACCGGCAACCCGCTCTTCCCCGCCCCGATCCGCCTCTTCGGCCGCGAGGTACTCCCCGGCTGGCTCTCGGCGACCCTCGCCTTCCGCCGCACCCGCGAGACCTTCCACCTGGACGTCTGGCACTATCTGACCGACCGCGCCGACCTCTTCGGCCCGCTCTTCCCCTACACCCTGCTTCCCGCCGGCCTCCTTGCCCCGCTGGCCGCGCTCGCCGGCCTGCTCCGCCGGCGCCGCGGTCCGGCTCCCGAGCGGGCCGCGTGGATCGAGACCGTTCTCGTCCTGGCGTTCCCCGTCGTCCTCTTCCTCCAGTTCCTCCGGCTGATGGACGATCACCGGGACGTCCGCTACTGGCTCGCCGGGGTGGGGCTGATGGCGGTCGGGCTCGCCTGGCTGACCGAGCGGCTGGGACCCCGGGCCGGGGCCGCGGTGCGCGCGCTCCTCCTCGTCCTCCTCCTCCACCAGATCGACAAGCGGATCGACCTCTCCCACCGGCGCGAGGCCCTCCTTGCCGTCGCCCTGGTGGCCCTTGCGGTCCTCGTCGTCCGGCGGGGGGAGGCGCTCCGCGCCCTCCTGCCACGGCGGACCGGGGCGGTCCTCCTCGCGGCGGGACTCGTCTCCCTCGTGCTCGCGTCCCCCTGGCTGGCGCGGGGGATCGACCTCTACCAGGACCTGAAGCTGCGCGATCGGCCGGCCGCCCTGGCTCTCGACCGGGCGACGGGGCCGCGCGGGGCGACCGTCGTCTACGTTGCCTTCAACCAGCCCTATCTCTACTTCGGCAGCCGCCTCCAGAACGACGTCCAGATCGTGCCCACGGGCTGGGACTTCGCCTCCCAGTACTACCGCTTCGGGGGCAACGCCGGCTTCCCCTTCGACGGCCTGGAGCCCCGCCGCTGGTGGCGGACCCTGGGCGCCATCGATGCCCGCTTCGTGGTGCTCCGGCTCTCCGGGGAGGAGGAGCCACGGCGCAGCTGGATTCTCGCCCATCCCGAGCGCTTCCAGCCGATCTACCGGGACGGCGCCGACGAGGTCTACCAGGTGGTGCGCCCGGCGGGTGAGGCCGACCCGGCCGGAAACTGAGGGATTCCCCCTGGCATATCTCCTGCTACCATAGCTCTATCGCTATGGATTCCGACGGCCGTAACACACGCCTCCCTCTGTATCCTCTCTCCGACCTCGTCCATTTCCCGCACACCAACCTGAAACTGGACATTTTCGAGCAGCGCTACCGGCGCCTGGTCCAGGACGTGGTCCAAGGCGCCAGCGAGGAGGCGCGCTGGGTCGGCCTGGTCCTGGTCAAGCCGGGGCAGCACCGGGGCAGGCGGCCCGAGGTCTACCCCGGGGGAACCGCCGGCCGCATCGTGCGCTGCGACTTCCTGCCGGACGGCCGCGCCCAGGTCGTCCTCCATGGCGAGTTCCGCTTCGAGCTCGACCAGGAGCTCCCCGGCGAGCCCTACCGCCAGGCCCTGGTGCGGCCGATCGAGGAGCCGCGGTGGAACGAGCGGGATGCCGGCATCCTCGTCGTGCGGCGCGCCCTCCTGGCCTTCGCCCGTTCGCTCCTCGCCGACCTCGGCAACGCCTTCCCCCTGGCCGCCCAGGAGCTCGACGAGCTCGCCTCCCACTCCGGCTTCGAGGAGCTGGTCAACCGCATCGCCGCCGAGCTCGACCTCCCCGCCCTGCGCAAGCTGGCGCTCCTCTGCGAGTCGGTCCCCGACCGCGCCCTCTCCGTGCTCGCCATCCTGCACGGCCGGCAACAGGCCGTGGACCAGCTGCGCCCCTACCGCCACCTGGCCGGGAAGTCGCAGCTCAATTGAGGAAGGTGTCCCGCCGCCGAGGCGGGCACGAGGTCTTTGGCCTCGACGCTACCCTTGCCTCCGCAGAGGCTCGGGGCCTCCGGGAGCATCCCGAAACCCTCCGGCCGCTTCCGAAACTCCTCCGGGCGCTTCCCGATCGTCTCCGGGAGGTTCCGGATTCCCTCCGGCCGCTTCCGGACGGTCTCCGGGAGGTCCCGAAATCTCTCCGGCCCCTTCCCGACCGCCTCCGGGGGCTTCCGGAATCTCTCCGGGAGGTTTCAAAATCCCTCCGGGACCTGCCAAAAACTCTCCGGGAGCTTCCAGACGCTCTCCGGACGCTTCCGGAGGCGCGGAAAGTCACTTTCCACGCATGGGAAGTCGAGCCGGAGGCGTCCGAAGTCGAGACGGAGAGGTTGAAAGTCGACCTGGAGGGCTCGGAAGTCGAGCCGGAGAGACCAGAAGTCGGCCCGGAGGCGCTGGAAGTCGACCCGGAGAACTTTTTGAGGGCGTTCCAGGGATTCTGGACACGCGCGCGGAGTCTTCGGTCGGGCGCGGCTGTGGGAGTACCTCGCGCGGAGACGCCCTGGCGGCGGTGGTTCAAGGGGGATTTTGTGGTAGCGGCTGGGCGTCTACGCCCTCGACAGAGACGTTCTCTTCACATCAATTGATCGGCATGCGCCCGGAGAAGCCTTCCTCGTAGGTGTGGAAGAAGGCGAGGGTCGTTTCGGGGAAGCGCCAGCAGTAGTAGCCGTCGCCGCTGTCCCAGTCGACCAGCCACATCCCCTTGACCTCGCAGCCCAGCTGGCTCACCTGCCGCGCCCACTCCTGGATCAGCTGGTCGCAGATCTCCTGGATCTCCTCCCGGCGTTCCAGCATGTCCTCCTGGCTCTGCACGGTGCTGACCACCGCCTCGACCTGGCGCACCGCCGCCGCGGTCAGGTCGCGCACCGTGGGAAAGGTGGACAGGGCCTCGTCATACGAGAAGATCCGCCGCGCCGAGCGTTTGGGGAGCATGCCCCGATGGTAGCAGACCCTCGCACTCTGCTGTACAGTGGCGGCACCGACGAACGACAGGAGCGAAAGCCGCATGGATGAAGGTCTTTCCGGCCACATTGAAGCAATCACGGGTGGCATGTTTTCTGGCAAGAGCGAAGAGCTGGTGCGCAGGCTGCGGCGCGCCACCATCGCCCGCCAGATCGTCCAGGTCTTCAAGCCGCAGACCGACACCCGGGATGCCCCGGAGCGGCTGGTCACCCGCGACAAGCGCGAGCTGGAGGCGGTGAGCGTGACCTGCTCCCAGGAGCTGCGCGAACGGCTGCGGCCGGACGTCCAGGTGGTGGGGATCGACGAGGCCCAGTTCTTCGACGACGGCCTGATCGAGCTGGTGGGCGAGCTCGCCGACTCCGGGCTGCGGGTGATCGTCGCCGGGCTCGACCTCGACTACCTGCGCCGCCCGTTCGGGCCGATGCCCCGCCTCCTCTCGCTCGCCGAGTACGTCGACAAGATGCATGCCATCTGCATGTGCTGCGGCGCCCCGGCCCACTACAGCCAGCGGCTCTCCGGCGGCGGCGAGCAGCTCCAGGTCGGCGACGGCGACGCCTACGAGGCGCGCTGCCGGCGGTGCTTCGAGCCGTTCGCGCCCTAGGGTCTCAGGGGAGGATGGGGGTGGGTTGGTTGTTCTCGTCGACGTGCACGTAGACCACCTCGGCCTCGGTGACCTTGACCCGCCCGGTGCCGCGCGTCCGCCGCTCGGCCTCGACCACCACCTTGACGGTCACCGAGGTCCGCCCCACCCGCAGGGTCTCGGTGTAGAGGCTCACCAGGTCGCCGACGAAGACCGGGGCATGGAACTCGACCTCGCGGAGAGCCACCGTGACCAGACGGCCGCAGCCGTGGCGGTGCGCCTCGACCGCGCCGGCCTGGTCGATGTAGGAGAGGATGATGCCGCCGAAGATGGTGCCCAGGGCGTTGGTGTCCTTGGGCATCATGATGACCCGGATGGCGGGCTGGGTCGGTCCGCTGCCGTTCTGTGTCGCCTCGCTCATGCTCCCCTTTCCGCGCTTGTCGAGCCGCCGAGGGGGATCATGGTATCCTAGCTGCCCCGTCGGGTTCGGCAGACCCTGGATATGGACCTCACCTCCTCCCAGTCGGGCCTCCGTAGCCCCCAGAACGACGTCGCGCTCCTCCGTCAGATCGCCGAGCGCCGGCCGGAAGCCCTGGCCGAGCTCTACGACCGGCAGGCGCCGACCCTCCTGGGTCTCGCCCGGCGCATCCTGGGCAACACCGCCGACGCCGAGGAGGTCCTGCAGGAGGTCTTCCTCCACGTCTGGAACCGCGGCGGGGCGCTCTACGACCCGGAGCGCTCGTCGGTTTCGACCTGGCTGGTGCTCCTCACCCGCAGCCGCGCCATCGACCGCCTGCGCAACCGCCGGGTCGTCGACCGGTCCCACGAGGTCGCTCACACGGAGAATCCGGTCACCCATACATCCCCCGAGGGGGATCAGAACGTACTGATCCATGAGAGACGGGAGCGGATCCGGCAGGAGCTGGCCCGGCTGCCCGCCGAGCAGCGGGAAGTGCTGGACCTCGCCTTCTACAACGGCCTGAGCCAGACCGAGATCGCGGACCGGACGGAGATTCCGCTCGGCACGGTCAAGACGCGGACCCTGCTCGCGATGAAGAAGCTGCGCAACGCCCTGCGTGCCGAGATCCGGGAGCTTTTGTGAACGAAGATCCGATCGTCCAGCCGACGCCTGCCGACGACCTCGCCATCCTGGCGGTCCTGGCGGCGCTCGAGCGCCAGCCCTGGGAGGAGGGGTTCCTCGCCAACCCCCCGGCGGAGCTGGGGGAATCGGCGGAGACCCTGACCCGGCTCTACACCGAGGCGTTGGGGCTCCTCCCCGGCGAGCTGGCGACGACGCCCCCGCCGGTGCTCAAGGAGCGCCTGATGGCGATCGTCAACGGCGACGAGACCCAGGAGGTGAATGCCCCGGTCCTGGTCCCCCCGGCGACGCCACCCCCACCCCCGGCACCTCCGGCGGCCGTCTCGGCGCTTCCGCCGGCCGCGCCACCTGCCCCGGTAGCGGTCCGCCGTTCCCCGACTCCGGCTGCTGCGGCGAACGTCCCCTCGCTGCCGCTCCCGCCGCTCCCGGCGCTCCGGCCGGCCCGCCGCTCCCGCTGGGCGCTGGCGCTCGCCGCCATGCTGGTCCTGGCGCTGGGCCTCTCGGGGTTCCTCCTCTACGGGCTGTGGCAGCAGGGGCAGAAGATCGACGACCTGACCCGCGATCGCAACGCCATGATCGAGCGCCTGAAGAGCACGGGCAGCAACCTGGATCAGGTCCAGAAGGAGATGGCCGACCTGCAGGAGCGGGCCGCCCTCATGTCCTCGCCGGGGGTCGAGATCAGCCCGCTGCGCCCCACCGGCCAGGTCCCCCTGCCGGACGGCACCTACGGCATGCTCTTCGTCGCCGCCGACCACCAGCACTGGCACCTGGCGCTCCACGGCCTCACCCCCGCCGGCGCCGGCCGCCAGTACCAGCTGTGGTTCGTCAGCCCCCAGGGGGCGGAGAGCGGCGGCACCTTCAGCGCCAACCCGGGCACCCGGATGGACCTGAGCTCCACGCACATGCCCGCCGGCATTCAGGCGATCACCATCACCCTGGAGCCGACGACCGCCACCGCCGCCCCTTCCGGGCCGGAAGTGATGCGCGCCGGGTCGCCGGTCAAGGTGACATAGGACCTTTCCCCAGAGGAGACCAAGAGATGAAGGACCATCTGAACCGCCGCGACTTCGGCAAGCTCACCCTGGCCGCCTTCGGCGGCGTGCTCGCCGGCTCGCTGGCCGGAGAGCGGCTGCTGGCCGAGGAGAAGAAGGCGCCGGCGGCGGACTTTCCACTCACGGACCCGCACGTCTGCTGCGGCCTGAACACCTGCAAGGGGCACGGCAAGGGGGCGAGCAACGAGTGCGCCGGCATGGGCTCGTGCGCCACCGTCGAGGCCCACGGCTGCGCCGGCACCAACGCCTGCAAGGGCCAGGGGCCGACCGGCGACAACGCCTGCAAGGGCCAGGGGAGCTGCGGCGTTCCCACCCGCGGCGAGGACTGGAAGAAGGCGCGCGCCAACTTCGAGGCGGCGATGAGGAAGGCGGGCAAGAAGTTCGGCGCCGCGCCCAAGGAGTGCTCGGCCTGAGCCGTCCGCCGCGCTTGGGCCTTCCCAACCTGGGCCTGGGAGTCGGCCTGCGGGCCGTCCACTTCGACCCCATTCTCTCCCAGCGGCCGGAGGTGGACTGGTTCGAGGTCATCAGCGAGAACTTCATGGACTCCCAGGGCCGGCCGCGCCACGTGCTGCGGCAGCTGGCCGAGCGCTATCCGCTGGTCCTCCACGGCGTGTCGCTGTCGATCGGCGCCACCGACCCGCTGAATTTCGACTATCTGAAGAAGTTGAAGACCCTGGCCGGGGAGGTCGGCGCGCGCTGGGTCTCGGACCACCTCTGCTGGACCGGGGTTTTGGGGCGCAACAGCCACGACCTCCTCCCCATCCCCTTCACCGAGGAGACCCTGCGCCACGTGGTCGAGCGGGTGCGGATCGTCCAGGACGTCCTGGAGCGCCCCCTGGTGCTCGAAAACCCGAGCTCCTACGTCACCTTCGCCCACTCGACGATGCCCGAGGAGGAATTCGTGGCGCGGATGGCGGCGGAGGCCGACTGCGGGCTCCTCGTCGACGTCAACAACGTCTACGTGTCGAGCTTCAACCACGATCTCGACCCCGAGGCCTTCCTCCGCGCCCTCCCCCCCGAGCGGATCGTCCAGTTCCACCTCGCCGGCCACAGCGACTACGGCACCCACTTGATCGACACCCACGACGACCACGTGATCGACCCGGTCTGGAAGCTCTACCAGCTCGCCCACCAGCGGACCGGTGGCGCCTCGACTCTCCTCGAATGGGACGCCCGCATCCCCCCCTTCCCGGTGCTCCACGCGGAGGTCCTCAAAGCCAAGCGCTACCTGGGCGAGACCCTCCCCGAGCCCGGGCCGGTGGGCCGCCTCCCGGCGCCCCCGCCGGTTTCCCATCTCTCCGCGGTGCCCCACCCCCTGCACCACGTCCTGCCGGAGGTGGCGTGAGGCCCGGCCGGCCGTCCCATCCCCCCGTCCCGCCGGAAGGCCCGCAGCTCGACGTCGTCCAGCAGTGGTTCCAGGCCGTCATCATCCATCCGG
>DASQPA010000545.1:0-8104 GCA_035644215.1 Thermoanaerobaculia bacterium | reverse complement strand
CGCCGCGCTCGGCCGCTGGCCACGGCGCGCCTTCCTCGCCGCGGCGCTCTTCTCGATCGCCGTCCAGATGGTGGGCGCCTTCTACTACCAGGGGAGGAGCGACATCCTCATGTACCAGGGGCCGGGCCCGGACGAGCTGCGCGCCTGGCGGCTCGAAAACACGCCCTTCTGGGCCGACCTGCAATCCGGCCACGCCCCCATGCCGTTCCTGCACAAGGGGGTGCGCTGGGTGCGCGGCATGACTGGCGGCACTACTGGAAGTAGCCGTTGACGTCGACGATCACGTCGACCTGCCCGCCGGGGAGGTCGGCCTGCACCGTGAGGTGCCCGCGGCCCTCGTAGGAGAGCGGCACGATGGTGTTGTTCGACCGCGTCTGGCCGGCCCTCCAGTTGATCGCCGAGGTTCCCGGCGAGCCGTCGCCGCCGGGGAAGATCCGCAGATCGCCGGGCACCGTCGCATTGGTGATGGTGACGTTGATCGAGATCGCCCGGGCGGTCGCCGGGATGCCGCAGACGCCGGTGAAGGTGATCACCCGCTGTTCGCCCGGCGTGTAGGCCGGGCCGCCATAGGTCAGGTTGGCGGACTGGCGCGAGTCGGCGACCCGGCAGGGCGACAGGGTGAAGAAATGGAGCGGCGGGTTGGGCAGGGCGCAGCCGCCGCCGGTCACCGGTACCGCCCCCCGGCGCCGGCTGTTCTGGTGGAACTGCGGCCAGGGCAGCGCCCCGGCGACTCCGGCGTTCCAGACGTAGACTCCGAGGTCCGCCTCGCTGCCGGCGCTCGACCCCGAGGCGGCGATGACCTGCAGGTTGCCGTTGCCGTCCAAGTCCGCCACGGCGGCCCCGGCCACCGGGTGCCCGGTGGTGTAGGTGAGCTTGCCGCCATGGGTGCCGTCGTCCGAGATCGGGGTCCCGGTCTTCGAGAGGATCGTCACGTCGAAGCCGACGCCGCCGACCAGGATCGCCGGGTTGTTGGCGCCGATCTGCGCGATCGTCGGCTCGCCGATCACCACCGCGTCGGCGCCGCCGGCGCTCTTCGGCTTCACCTTGAAGATCTGGCTGCCGTTGCCCTTGAAGGCGTAGAGGAAGGCGGTGTCGTCGGTGATCACCACTTCGAGCGCCGCGTCGGTGTCCAGGTTGCCCAAGGCCGGCGAGCTGGCCGCATGGCCGCCCAGGGTGACCGGCCAGCCCGCGACGAGCGTGCCGTCTCGGTGCCAGGCGTGGAGGAGCTTGCCGGCGGCGGAGGACGACTGGCCGGTGCCGATGACGATCTCCGGGCAGCCGTCGCCGTCGATGTCGCCCACCGCCGGCGACGACTGGAAGCCGACGATCTCCGGCGAGGTCGGGGCGAACTGCGGGAAGCCGGGGAAGTTGCTGCCGTTCGCCCGGAAGACCCAGAGGGCGCCGCCGCTCTTGGTGTCGACCGGCGCCCCCTCGAGGTGGCTGTCGGCGCCGATGATCACCTCCAGCTTGCCGTCGCCGGCGAGGTCGGCGAGGGCGGGCGAGCTCCACACCGTGTCGCGCACGAAGATCGGCCAGCCGGGGAGCGGCAGCCCGGTCGTCCCCTTCAGGGCATAGACGTTCGAGTTGAACGAGCCGAAGACGACGTCGTCCTTGCCGTCGCCGTCGAGATCGCCCAGGGCCGGCGTCGAGGCGACCCCGTTGGGCGAGCCGGGGACAGGGAAGGTCCACATGGGCGGGCCGCCGCTGGCGTGGAAGGCGAGGACCTCGCCGTTCCCCTCGCCGGGGACGGCGTCGCCGACGCCGATGACGATTTCGAGGACGCCGTCGCCGTCGAGGTCCGCCGCCGCCGGGCTGGAGTAGGGCTCCGCCGGCAGCGACTGCGGCCAGCCGAGGCGCACGTTGCCGGCGTTGTCGAAGACGTAGAGCCGGCGGTCCTCACAGGCCGGATTGCTGGTGTTCGAGTTGACGCAGGCGCCGACGACGATCTCCTTCGGGCCGCCGTTGTTGTCGAGGTCGACGACCAGCGGCTTGCCGAAGCGGACCACGCCGCCGCCGGTCACCAGCTTGGGGAAACCGGTATGGTTGGGGGCCGCCGTCTGGGCGAAAGCGGGGAAAGCGGAGAGGCTGAGCACCACGAGCCAGCCGCTGAAAAACGCACCCTGCCTGCTCATGGGATCTCTCCTCCTATCCCCGACAGGGAAAGGAAATCTCGGACGGAACCCGCCGCCGTCAGGCGGCGGGTTCCCGGAAGAGCCGAAGTACCAGGAGGCGGGATCTTACGTTGTGCTGAAGTAACCCGTCACGTCGATGATGATCTGCAGGTTGCCCGTGGCGACCATGGCGAAGACGATCCGCAGATCGTTGCCCGCCCCCGCCTTGAGCGGGACGATGGCGCCGTTGGCAAGGGCCGGCTCGTTGGCCATGTAGTTGACCGTCGAGACGACCGGGAACGGCACCGCATCGAGCGGCGCGATCCGCAGGTCGCCTGCCTGGGTGGGGCCGACCACGGTGATGTTGAGCGACGCCGCGGCGGCGTCGGACGGCACGCCGCAGAAGCCTTTCACCGTGACGTCGTAGGGACCGGGGCTCGTCCGCGCTCCGACCGGACCGTCGTCCGAGGTCGACGCGCCCTGGCCGTTGCGGGTGTCGATCAGCCGGCAGGGCGTCAGGGCATGATAGACGAACGGCCCTGCGGCCTGGGCGGGAATCGCCGCCAGGACGAGCAGAGCGGGCACGAACTTCAGGCACAGTTGGCGCGTCAAGGGCATACGCATGAGACCTTTCCTCCTGGAGCTACGAGAGCTGCCGGTTCGACGGCTGTCTTTTATCGACATTGTAGCACGATTTCTGGTTCACATCTCCCCCCGGTATAGGCACATCTCGGGCTTGGACGCGTCCAGGGGCAGGACCGGGTGGCAGAGGATCCTGGTCCCCCCCGCGGCCGGTCCCGTCTCCCGACCTCTATCTTTATCATAGAGATGGACCGCGACGCTGCCCGGCAACGGGGTCAACCAGTTCTTTCCCAACCCCTGAAGCTCGGCGACCGCGGTCGTCCCCTGCACGTTGGCGATCGAGACCCGGTGGCCCAGCTGGTCGAGCTGGATCAGCAGCCCGAGCGCCCAGGGCCAGGCGAAGTCGTGGGAGACCAGCCGCAGCGGCCGGCCGGCGAGCCCCCGGTCGGCGAGGTCCCGTTCGAGGCCCGCGGCGAAGGCGCCGACGCTCGCATCGCCCAGGTGGGGGATGGCGAGCGGCCGCGCCAGGAGGCCGGTGGCGAGGGCGAGCGAGAGGGCGAGGAGCCAGGCCTCGCGGTGCCGGGCCACGGCCCGCAGCGCCGGGAGGGCGGGGAGCATCGCGAGCATCGCGACCAAGGCGCGGAGGAGGACCGCGAGGACGGCCAGCCAGCCGACGGCGGCGACCGCCGAGAGCCAGAAGAAGACGTAGGGGACGATGTCGCCGTCCAGCTGGCGCGCCGCGGCGAAGGCCGCCGCCACGGTGAGCAGGCAGAGGGCGCAGAGCGCGGCGCTGTAGCGCTGGCCGCGCCGCGCCGCGAGCCCGGTACAGAGAGCGAGGAGGACGACCAGGACGGCCGACAGGCCGACCGCCGCCTTCGCCTGGCCCTCCCGGGGCACGCTGTTGACCGTCAACCCCCAGAGCGCGTGCAGCCAGGGGGCCGCCAGGTGCCGGGAGAGGCTGGCGACGATGGCGGCGGCCGGCGGATGGGCGCGTGGGGCGGTCGAGCTGTAGTGCGCCACCATGCGGCTGAGGTTGCCCGGCGCCCGGGTCAGCTCGTCGATCACCGTGGGGCTCCAGAAGAGCGCCAGGACGAGGAGCGAGACGGCGAAAGTTCCCAGGCCGGCGCCACGGCGCGGCGCGCGATCCCGTTGGCGCCAGGCCCGGAGCCCGGCGGTACCCGCTGTCGCGGCGAGCACCGCGACGACCGGTGGCAGGCTGGAGCCGTAGCCCTGGACGAGGAACGAGCCCAGGGCCAGGAGGAGCGGCCAGGCGCGGGCGCGGCCGGTCACCGCCGCCGCGGCGGCGAAGAGGAAGAGCGCAGCGGGGAGGACGATCAGGTACTGGCCCCAGTAGTTGAACAGGGTGGCGCTCTCGTAGTAGCCGAAATACGGGAGGGCGACGAACGGCGCGACCAAGAGGGCGGCGCCGCTGTCGAGCCAGCGGCCGAGGGCGTAGAGCATCCCGACGAGCGCCGCCCAGTTGACCAGCAGGCAGGTGAGCGAGAGGGCGAAGCGCCGGTGCGCGAAGAGCCGGTAGAGCGGGACCTGGAGATAGAGATGGGAGGGGCCGACCTGGTAGAAGCCGAAGCGGGAGGCCTGGCCGACCAGACGCTCGCCGCGGTCCGCCTCGACGACGCTGAGCTCGACGATGGCGAGGTCGCCGATCGAGTCATCCGTCTTCTGGGCCGCGGGCAGCCGGCGGGCGAGGCCGACGAGCGGCAGCGCCGCCGTCACCAGGGCCAGGGCGAGGAGGGAGCGCCGTCGGCGGTCCGCGGGGCGGTCCGCGGTCTCCGGCGCTCCAGCGGCTTGCGGCATTCGGCGAAAGACTACCACGGCCGGGGGGGCGTGCTATCGTACCGCGCCGGAAGGAGCAGTCATTGCCGGAAGAGCCGGTTCCCTCTGAGCTTTCGCTCAGCGTCATCATCCCCGTGTACAACGAGCGCTTCCTCGTCCGGGAGCTGGTGCAGCGTGTGCTCGCTGTCCACCTCCCCGGCATCCGGGAGATCGGCCTGGTGATCGTCGACGACGGCTCCCAGGACGGCACCCAGGCGATCCTGCGCGAGATCGCCGCCGCCCATCCGGACCGCATCGCCTACTTCGAGCACCCCAAGAACAGCGGCAAGGGCGCCGCCCTGCGCACCGGCATCGCCCATGCCACGGGCGACCTCATCGTCTTCCAGGACGCCGACCTGGAGTACGACCCGCGCGACTACGCCCGCCTCGTCCGCCCCTTCCTGGAGGACGGCGCCGACGTCGTCTACGGCTCGCGCTACCTGCCGAGCGACCGCCGGCGGGTGCTGAACCACCGGCACTCCCTCGGCAACCGCCTCTTGACCGGGCTCTCCAACTGGTTCACCGACCTCAACCTGACCGACATGGAGACCTGCTACAAGATGTTCCGGGCGCCGCTCCTCAAGTCGATCCCCATCCGATCGAACGACTTCGCGATCGAGCCCGAGATCACCGCCAAGGTCGCCAAGCGCGACTGCCGGGTCTTCGAGGTGCCGGTCTCCTACCTCGGCCGCACCTACCGCGAGGGCAAGAAGATCGGCTGGCGGGACGCCTGGAAGGCGGTCAAGGCGATGGTGCGCTACCGCCTGGTCGACGACCTCTACGCCGAGGACGAGTACGGCTCCCACATCCTGCACAGCCTGGAGCGCGCCCAGCACTTCAACCGCTGGATGGCCGAGGCGATCGCGCCGCACGTCGGCGCCCGGGTGCTGGAGATCGGCGCCGGGATCGGCAACATCACCACCTGGCTCCTGCCGCGCGACCTCTACCTGGCGAGCGACATCAACCCCTCCTACCTCGACTACCTGCACAACTTCGCCCTCGGCCGGCCCTATCTGGAGGTCGACCGCATCGACCTGGAGGACGCCTCCTGCTTCACCCGCTGGGAGGGGCGGTTCGACACCGTCGTCTGCCTGAACGTGCTGGAGCACGTGCGCGACCCGCACCTGGCCCTCGCCAACATGTACCGGGCGCTCGCCCCGGGCGGCCGGCTGGTGCTCTACGTGCCGCAGGGGCAGAGCCTCTATTCGACCCTCGACGAGCTCCTCGGCCACCGTTGCCGCTACGACAAGGCGATGCTCGAAGGCGAGCTCGCCGCCAACGGCTTCACCCTGGAGTCGATCCGCGACTTCAACCGTTCCTCGGTCCCCGGCTGGTGGTGGAACGGCAAGGTGAGGAAGCGCAAGAACTTCAACCGCCTGCAGCTCAAGCTGTTCAACGTCCTCGTGCCGCTCCTGCGCCATCTCGATCCCCATCTCCCCTGGCGCGGGTTGGGGATCATCGCGGTGGCGGTGCGGCCGTAGCCGCCAGCTCCCGGTAGATTTCGCGCCAGCGCGCGGCCGCCTGCCGCGGCTGCGGCTCCGCCGGCCCCCGCCATGGGGGGATCGTCCGTTCCCCCGCGACCACCGCCGCGGCGAGCGCGGCCAGGCCGGCCGCCCCCTCGGCGAGCGGCACGGTGAGCCCGCCGCCCCCCTCGCGCAGGCGCTCGCCGACCGCCCCCAGATCGAAGGCGAGGACCGGCACCCCCGCCGCCCGGCACTCCGAGAGGACCAGGCTGAACGACTCGGGGACGATCGAGGGGAGGAGGGCGAGGTCGATCCGGTCGCGGCGGAGGAGGGCGGGGAGCGCGCCGGGCCGGTAGTAGCCGCGCAACCGCACCCCCGCCCGGCGGAGGCGGGCGAGGAGCGCCGGGTCGCCGCCGCCGTAGGCGCTCCAGGCGAGGTCGGTCCCGCCGGCGGGGGCGAGCCGCGCCAACACTTCCAGGAAGATCTCGGCCCCCTTGTGCGGTTGGACCCCGCCGACCAGGGCGAGATGGCGGATCGGCCCACCGGGCGGCTCTCCGGGGAGCGGCCCACAAGTCGGTAGAGCGGGGGAGACGACCCAGCCCCGTCCGGGCAGCGGCCCGAAGAGATCGGCATGGGCCCGTTCCAGGAAGGGAGAGGAGAAGACCACCCCGGCCGCCGCGGCGAGGAGGGCGGCCCCCGCCGTGCGCCAGCGGCGCTGCAGCTCCGGCGTCGCCCCCAGGCAGGCGGCGCAGCGGGGGAGGTCGCGGCAGTAGTCGCAGAAACGCTGGACCGGCTGCTCCAGGAGGTGCGGGCGGGGACAGAACAGGGCGAAGTCGTGGAGCGAGAGGAGGAGCCCGAGACCGTTTTCCCGGGCGAGGGTGAGGAGCGACTCCGGCGGCAGGCCCGCCGCCCCCTCGACGTGGAGGAGCCGCGCCCCGACCCGTTCCGCCGCCCAGGCCACCGCGCGCTCGAAGGCCGGATCGCGCAGGGTCCGGGGCGGGAGCGGGGGAGCGGAGCGGAAGAGGGACCGCCGTTCCTCCCGGATGGCGACCTCCAGCCGGTAGCCGGAGGCGCCGCCGGACTCGAGCAGGGGATAGAGGCGGGCGATCCGGCCCAGGATCTCCTCGCTGGCGAGCCGCGCCTGCCACTGCACCTGGACCCCGCCGAAGCGCGGCTCCGGGGGGTAGGCCGAGAGCGCCAGTACCGGCACCGGGACGGCGGCGGTCCAGTCGTTCCTGGCCGGGCGGAAGGAGCGCCGGCGGCGCGCCTCCTCCAGGCGGTCGAGGGCGCGGTCGCGCGCCGCCCGCACCCCCTCGGCGCGCAGCACCCGGAGGCCCACTCCGAGCGTTCCGAGGCTCACCGCCCGCTCCTCCCGGCGAGCACCTGGGCGTAGACCGCCTCGATCGCCTCGGCGTGGTCGGCCAGGGAGGTGACGGGCGGCAGCGCCTGGCGCCAGCGGTCGACGATCGACGGATCGGCGATCAGCCGGTCGATCCAGCCGCGCAGCTCCGCGACGCTCCCCGGGGTGAACAGGGCTCCGCAGTCCCTGCCGGCATGGATCTCGGTCAGCGCCCCCAGCCGGCTGGCGAGGACTGGCACTCCGCAGACCATGGCCTCCCGCGCCGCCAGGCCGAACGATTCGAGCCCCAAAGAGGGGACGACGAGGAGGTCCATGTCGCCGAAGACGGCGGCCTTCGCGGACTCGGGGAAGCTGCCGGCGAGCCGCACCGCGGGCGGCAGTCCTCCGGCTTCGAGCTCTGCCTTGTACTCCGGGGAGATCGCGGGATCGCCATGGACGGTCAGGGTGGCCTCCCCGGGGTCGACGCCGCGGAAGGCGGCGACCGCCACGTGCGCCCCCTTGTGGGGCAGGAGCGAGCCCAGGAAGCCGAAGCGTAGCGGCCGCCGGGCCGGCGGGCGGGGGAGGCGCGTCTCGGCACCCGCCACCTCGACCCCGTAGGGGAGGACGTGCACGGCGGCGCCGCCCGGGGGGAAGAGGCCCCAGCGGCGGTAGTCCTCTTCAATCGCCCGCGAGCCCATGACGAAGGCCCGCGGCCGAGAGAGCGCCCGCCGGGCGAGCCGGCCGCGCAGGGCATAGAGGGCCGGGTTCCACAGGCC
>DASQPA010000544.1:0-48346 GCA_035644215.1 Thermoanaerobaculia bacterium | reverse complement strand
AGCCGCCTTTACATCCCCGACCCCAGGACGTACCATGGCTCACCTCGGCAGTGGCCGACGAAGGGTTCGGGTCCTGTGCATTGGTCGCGACCGAACCTCGTCAGGCCCGGAAGGGAGCAGCGATAAGGTATGCCGGCTGAGTGCCGCAGACAAACCGGAGCCCTTCGTCGACCACTGCCGCCACTGCCGCTGACATCACCACCTCCATGACCTACCAGGTTCTCGCCCGCAAGTGGCGCCCGCAGAACTTCTCCAGCCTCGTCGGCCAGGGGCCGATCGTGACCGCCCTGCGCAACGCCCTGAAAGAGGGGCGGATCGCTCAGGCCTACCTCTTCTCCGGCATCCGCGGGGTGGGCAAGACGACCGCCGCCCGGGTGCTCGCCAAGGCGCTCAACTGCGCCAAGGGGCCGGCCGCCGATCCCTGTAACGAGTGCCTCCCCTGCCTGGAGATCACCCGCGGCTCGGATCTGGACGTCATCGAGGTCGACGCCGCCACCTACTCCAAGGTCGAGCAGGTGCGCGAGCTGACCGAGAGCCTGCGCTATGGACCGGCCCGCGACCGCTACAAGGTGGTGGTGCTCGACGAGGTCCATCGCCTGTCGCGCCAGGCCTTCGACGCACTCTTGAAGATCGTCGAGGAGCCGCCGCCGCACCTCGTCTTCATCTTCGCCACGACCGAGATCGAGGCGGTCCCGGCCACTATCCTGTCGCGCTGCCAGGAGTTCCACTTCCGCCGCGTCCCCTCGGTCGAGGTCGCCGCCCTGCTGCGCGAGATCTGCACCTCCGAGCACATCGAGGCGAGCGAGACGGCCCTGCGCCTCGTCGCCCGGGCCGGCGAGGGGAGCGTGCGCGACGCCGTCGCCCTTCTCGACCAGCTCGCCACCTTCGGCTCCGGCACGATCTCCGACGAGGAGGCGATCCGCCTGCTGGGAGGCCTCGACACGGCGCTCTTCGGACGCCTGCTTTCCGCCATCGTCCAGGGCGACGGGGCCGGGGTGGCCGCCATGGTGCGCCGGGTCGAGGACGAGGGCTGGGACCCCCGCCACGTCTACGGCCAGTTCCTCGCCTACAGCCGCGACGCCCTCCACCTCTCCCTGGGGGGCGATGCGGGGCAGGTCGACCTGCCGGCGGAGGAGGCCGCGACGCTCGCCGAGACCGCGCGCGACGCTGGCTACGAGAACCTCCTGCGCCTCGTCCATCAGCTCCTGCAGAGCGAGGCCACGGTGCGCCGCAGCGAGACCGGCGCCCTGGCGGTCGAGATCGCCTGGCTGCGCGCCGCCGAGCTGCCCAAACTGCGTCGGGTGGAGGAGATCCTCTCCGGCACTGCCAGTACCGCCAATGCGGCCAGCGCTGCAGCCCGTCCCGCCCCGGCACGGGCTCCCGAGCCCGCCCGCCTGGCGCCGGCACCCAGGCCCTCCGCAGCGCCCGCTCCACCCACCGCGCCACCCCGCGAGAGCGCGCCGCCCAAGACCTCGACCGCCGCCGCGCCGGTTGCACCGGCACTCGCTAAACCTCCGGCCCCCGCGGCCGTACAAGGAGGGGGGGATCGCGTTCAAGCCTTCCTCGACGAGTTGAGTCGTCTAAAACAGCCGCTGGTCGCATACTTGGAGGAAGCCGAGCTGCGCTTCACGGAGCACGGCCTCGAGATCGTCTCCCATCCGGGAGACCACCTGCTCAGGCCGAAGCTCCACCGCAGCTGGCAGATCATCGAGCAGGCGGCGGCGGCAGTCTGGGGACCCGGCACCGCCGTCCAGCTGATCGAAGGCTCGGGGACCGGCAAGGCAGCCCCCCCGGAGCTCACGAGCGTCAAGCTCGAATTGGTCGCAGAGAACCCCACCGTCCAGACCGTCCTCGAGATCTTCCAGGGCCGGGTGGAGAGGGTGGAGGAACACCGCAGTGGCTTGAGGGAGGATTAGGCCGATGAGCAGCATGCGTCAGTTGATGAAACAGGCCCAGGAGATGCAGGAACGCCTGCAGCGCGAGCTCGCCGAGACGATCGTCGAGGCGAGCGTCGGCGGCGGCATGGTGTCGGTCAAGATGAGCGGCCACAAGCAGCTCGTCGCGGTCAAGATCGATCCTGAGGTGATGGACCGCGAGGACCCCTCGATGCTCGAGGACCTGATCGTCGCCGCCGTCAACGAGGCGGGGCGGCGGGTGGAAGAGACGATGCAGGGCAAGATGGGATCGATGGCAGCGAGCCTGCCCGGTCTGTTCTGAGCGCAAGGAGGCGGCCAGCATTCCAATGTCCGATCCCCTGGCCCGGTTGGTGGGCGAGCTCTCCCGCCTGCCCGGTATCGGCCCCAAGACGGCGACCCGCCTCGCCCACTTCCTGTTGAAGGTCCCCGCCACCGAGGCCCAGGCTCTTGCCCAGGCCATCGTCGAGGTGAAGGAAAAGCTTTTTCATTGCTCCGTCTGTAACGCCATCACCGCCGTCGACCCCTGCCGGTTCTGCTCGGACGAGCACCGCGACCGCGGCCGGATCTGTGTCATCGAGGAGCCGTTCAACATCGAGCCGCTGGAGCGGACCGGCGAGTACCGCGGGCTCTATCACGTGCTCCTCGGGGCCCTCTCGCCGCACCGCGGGATCGGTCCGGACCGCCTGGCGATCCCCGGCCTCCTCGCCCGCCTCGAAGGGGTCGAGGAGATCGTCATCGCCACCAATCCCAACGTCGAGGGAGAGGCGACGGCGCTCTACCTCGCCCGCCTGCTCAAAGCCCGGGGCATCAGGGTCACCCGCCTCGCCTTCGGCATGCCGGTGGGTGGCGACATCGAGTACACCGACGAGGTGACGCTCGGCCGCTCGCTCCTCGGCCGGCGCGAGATGTGAGCCCCCCCTCCCTCGCCCGGGGCGACCAGCTGCCCCGGATCGTCACGCCGCCGCCCGGGCCACCGGGACCGCGGGCGCGCGAGCTGGCCGCCCGCCTCGCCGCGGTCGAGGCCCCCGGGGTCAATACGGTCGTCCCCGGCCATCCGCCGATCCTCTGGCAGGAGGCCCTGGGCGCCAACGTCCTCGACGTCGACGGCAATCTCTACATCGACCTCACCTCCGGTTTCGGCGTGGCGGCGATCGGGCATCGCCACCCCCGGGTGGTGGCGGCGCTCGCCGCGCAGAGCGGGAAGCTCCTCCACGGTCTGGGAGACGTCCACGCCCACCCCGGGCGGGTCGAGCTCGCCGCCCGCCTCGCCGCCTTGTCGCCGATACCGCCGATGCCGGACGCCCAGGCCTTCTTCGCCGTCTCCGGCGCCGAGGCGGTCGAGATCGCCCTCAAGACCGCCCTCCTCGCCGGGGGAGCCACCGGCCGGGCGGGAATCCTCGCCTTCGAGCCGGCCTATCACGGCGTGACCCTCGGCGCCCTGGCCGCCACCTCCCGGCCGGAGTTCCGCCAGCCCTTCGCGCCGCATCTCCACCCGCACCTGACCCGTCTCCCCTTCGGCGCCCCGCCCCCGGAGATCGACCGCGTGCTCGCCCGGGGCGACATCGCCGGCGTCCTCGTGGAGCCGATCGTCGGCCGGGAAGGGGTGCTCGTCCCCCCCGCCGGCTGGCTCGCCGCGGTCGCCGCCCTCTGCCGCGAACGGGGAGCTCTCCTGATCGCCGACGAGATCTTCACCGGCTTCGGCCGTACCGGGACCCTCTTCGCCGTCGAATCGGAAGGGGTCGTCCCCGACCTTCTCTGCTGCGGCAAGGCGTTGGGCGGCGGGGTGCCGATCGCCGCGGTCCTCGGCCGGCGAGAGGTCTTCCGCGGCTGGGAGACGCCGGGTGAGGCCCTCCACACCTCAACCTTCCTCGGCAACCCCCTCGCCTGCGCCGCCGCCCTGGCGGTGCTCGACATCCTTATAGAAGAGGATCTGCCGGCGCGGGCCGCCGCTCTCGGCCAGGATCTCGGGGAGAGGCTCCAGACTTGGAAGGACCGCTTTCCCGCGGTTGCCGCCGTGCGCGGCCGCGGTCTCCTCTGGGGCATCGAGCTCGTCTCGCGAGAGGCGGCGAAGCGGCTGGTCGAGGGGGCGCTCGCGCGCGGCGTCCTCCTCCTCGCCGGCGGGCCGGAGGGGAAGGTGGCGCAGATCGTCCCGCCCCTCATCATTGCGGAGGAGCAGTTGGGCGTGGCGATCGAGCTGCTGGAAGAGGTACTGGGGGACCGGTAGGTGTTTCGTCGTCGCCTATTCGGCAGGATTTTGGAGACGCTCGGGTAGCAGCGGACCGCCCTCGCAAGCGGCGACAGTCGCCCGGGAGCCTCCGGAGCCTTCGGCAGGCCCGGTCCAGGCCTCCGGTAGCCTTCCGGGGCCCCTCCAACCCGAGCCGGAAGGCGTTCGACACGGATCGGAGGGGCTCTGGAACCGCGCATGTACCCAAGGCTGCTGCGAATCCCACGTGGGAGAAACGGAAGCGTGGCATTCGCAGACTTCAGCTGGGGTTCTTCGCTTTCCAGCGATCTAAAGTCATGGCGCTTATCTTTTTATCGATGTCAAGCAAAGTCTTGGCGACATCTTCCCTACTCATCTTTCTTTTAACGTCCTCATAAGTGGGGAGTCCGTTGCAGAATTGACTAAGTTCGCGGTACTCAGCGAGCACGCGATCGAGAGCTGCCCGTTCCTTGGGCTTCACTTTCGACCGTAATGCCACGAGAAGAGAGGTGAAGCTATCATCCTTGAAATCTGGAAATGTACCCCTCGAATGATCGAGTAAATAAATTAAACCAGAAATGTTTTGCCCCGCGAAACGGAGAGAATTACCCTCTCCTGTATTCGAATCTCCGTCAAGCCAGTTGACGTGTGCCAAACTATTAATCGCTGCCTCGACGGCCGTCAATCGAGCGCCGATTTCAATGTCAAGTTTCTCGATAACTTCTTCTTCCCCGCGTTCTGGCGACTTCACAAGGCCAGCAGGGTGTCCAGTCACTTTAGATTCAGGGTCAGCTCCTAACTTACCTTGCTCGCTCCCTTGGACTTCGTGTACATCAACTCCCTTGAGTTCTGTGGCCTGAGGTGGAAGAACAGCGATGGGAGCTATTCTCGTCGAGAAGGGTCGTGCACGGGCCATCCAGATTGCAAAAACGCTCAACAAGAGTATGAGCCCGACACCTCCCCACCTAACAAGACGCGTTAGATGCGCCTTTCTCTGTTGACGTCGGCGTATCGCGTTCAGGGTCTCCAGAAGCTTACGGAAAGCGGGGTCATCCTCACGGTAGTTCCACCGAGATAGGTCCGCTGAGTGAATGGACTGAAAGGGTATTGGAATCTTCGCCCCATCAATTCTAGCATGAGCCAAAGTGCCGCGAAATTTCGCTACGGCCGCCTCATATCGCACCCAGTCAGACTGCGCAGATAACGCAGACCATAGAACAACGACCGCATCCGCTGCGCCAAGGACGGTGTCGATCGTGTCGGCCCACCTGTCCCCAGACCGAAGCTCCTCGTCCCACCAGACGCTCAACCCCTCCGCCCGCAGAGCTTGGCGGAGTGCCCTGGCGACCTCTGAATCTTCTCGCTTGTAGCTTATGAAGATACTATGCGGTCCGGTGTTGCCTGAAGAGGAGTTCTGCTCCATTAGTCACCCAGCCATGGCCGTATGGTTAAAGGACGCGCCAGCTATAACCCAGCACCAGTTCCTTCTGAGTCCATTCTTTGACAAAGAATTGCGGGCTTATAACGACCACGCCAAATCGGCTTGCACGCGCGTGCACTTACGCGAGAGCTTAGCCCCAGGCACAGTTTGCGTCAACGACATGAGTACGGGAAGCGACCTCAAGGACGCCTTCGAAAGGCAGGCTTAGCGACTCCGAGCGCTGTGCCAGAACGGCGGACTTCACCTCTTCCACTTCCGCCACCCCCCTAGCCAACGCTTTCGCCTCCGACTACCTGGCCCACCTGCGCGAGCAGGAGGAGGTTCTGACTGCAGCCGAGGCCGAGCTCGCCGGCCCCCGGAAGACGGAGCCCGTTCCCGGCAAGCCCGGAGCGGTCGCCGTGCTCCGGGTGTGGGAAGACCTCGCCACCGGAGACCGGCCCGTCGCGAGACTTCGGACGGCTACCCGGTCCTCTCCGTGTATGGCGAGCAGGCTCCCAGGTCGCCGGCTGGATCGACCGATACGATCCGCGATGGACCGAGGGTCTCCACCTCCTGGAGGCAATCGTCCGCTCGCCTCTCGCCCTGGCCACCCTGCTCGTGGCCGCCGGACCGGGAGCCGAGGAGCAGGTGGGGAGGATCCGCGCGCGACAGCAGCAGCCGTAAGAAAGAAGGACGGCTGCCTACAGGTTCCGTCGCCCCTTCGGGGCTCGTTGATTCCAAAAGAGATCTCCTACCGGGGGCTGACGCCTCCGGCTCTACGCCTATGCCCCTTCGGGGCGCCAGCTGGTCGAGGGGGCGCTCGCGCGCGGCGTCCTCCTCCTGGCCGGCGGGCCGGAGGGGAGGGTGGCGCAGATCGCACGATTACGCAGGAGCAGCTGACAGTGGCGGTCGATGTGCTGGAGCAGATCCTGTCCTAGCGGAGTGCCGGTTGCACCAGCGCAATTTTCATCCTATTCTTCACCTAGAATGATGTAGATGGAGATGACTTGATGCGCACCACCATATCCATCCCCGACGCTCTGGTGGAGGAGGCCCGGCACCTCGCCGGCGAGCTTACCTTCAGCGCCTTTGCCAGCGAAGCCATCCGCTGGCGTGTGGAACAGCTGAAGCGCGAGCACCTCGCTCGCGAGATGGAGATCGGCTACCGCGCGGAGGCGGAAAGCTCCTCTCTCGACCCGGCTTGGACGGGAATCGAGACGGAAGGCCTCTGATGGAGCGCGGCGACGTCTTCCTGGTGAACCTGGATCCGGTGGTCGGGTCGGAGGTTGGCAAGACGCGACCCGCCGTCGTCGTGCAGAACGACCTCGCCAACCGTTCAAGCCCGACCGTCACGGTCATCCCGATCTCTTCCCATCTGGAGCGCCTGTTCCCCTTCCAGGTGCGCATCCCGGCAGGAGAGGGAGGGCTGAAGCGGGAGAGCAAGGCGCTCTGTGAGCAGATCCGCACTCTCTCGCGGGAGCGGCTGGTCGAGCGCCTCGGTCGGCTCTCCACGGAACGCCTCCTGGAGATCCGTACGGCCCTCGACCGCCACCTCTGGTTCTAGGCCCCGGCCATGAACCCGGGTCCCCGCTTCAAGCTCGCCTTCATCGGCAGCCACGGCGTCGGCAAGACGACCCTCTGCTACGGCCTCGCCGCACGCTTGAAGGCGCGCGACTTGGCGGTCGAGGTGGTGCACGAGGTGGCGCGGCGCTGTCCTTTGCCGATCAACCTGGAGACCTCGGTCGCCGCCCAGGAGTGGATCCTCCATACCCAGATCGCCGAGGAGCTGGTGGCCCAGGCCCGCTACCCGGTCGTGATCTGCGACCGGAGCCTGCTCGACAATTACGTCTACCTGCTGCTCGCCGCCGGTCGCGAGGAGAGCCTGGAGAGCCTCCTCGCCGCCTGGATGAAAGGGTACGATCTCCTCGTGCACGTGCCGATCGTCGCCCAGCCGAGCCCGGACGGGGTGCGCTCGGCCGACCCCGGCTTCCAGCTCGCCGTCGAGGAACGCCTGGCCCGCGAGATCGGGGAGCGCGGCCTGGCCACCCTGGCGCTCGCCCCGGAGGCCCGCGCCGGCTGGCTCGACACCGTCGAGGCGGCAGTTTGGGGCCACCTGCGTCCCGCCCAGCTTCTACTCCCTGGATCGGCATAGGAGAGGTTCGACGACCATGCCCTCCTTCGAAAGTCTCCTCCTCGGCGCCCTGCTGGTCGGGCTCGCCGCCGGCTCCCTCCTCCTGTGGTCCGGCCTGCGGCGCAGCGGCGCCAGCCCGGCCGTCCAGGAGCTGGAGCGCGGCCACTTCGCGGCCGCCCTGGCCGCGGCGCGCACCGCGGGACCCCGGCCGGAACGCGACGAGCTCTATGCCGCCGCGGTCGCCGCCAAGCACCTCCTGGAGCTCGACCGCGCCCGCGAGCTCCTCGGCCGCCTCCTGGCCGCCGACCCGGGGGACGGCGAGGCCTGGCTCGAAAAGGGGCTCGTCGCCGCCTACGCCGGCGATCCGGCGGCCGCCGAGGAGGCTTTCGCCAGGGCGGCCGGCCACCGCTCCGATCTCGCCGAGTCGCTCACCCTCCACCGCGCCTGGCTCGCCCTCAGGCGGGGTGACCTCGCCGCCTCCCGCCGGCTCTTCGACGAGGTCGAGGCCCCCCTGGAGACCAAGCTGCGCACCGATCTCGGCGAGGGCGAGCCGCTCTTCGCCGAGTGGTTCCTCCAGGCCGCCGCCCTCTGGGAAGCGGCCGGCGATTCGGCGCGCGCCGCCTGGGCGCGCTCGGCCGGCCGCGCCGCGGCGCCCGAAAGTCATCTCTGGAAGACGCTCTGAATCCGCTACAATGGGCTCACCTTGAGCATTCCATACCTTCTGCGTCGGTGGGATCTGTTCGCCCACTTCACCGACCCGCAGCTCGAACAGCTCGGGCCGTGCGTGTCGCGCAGCCGCTATCCGGCCGGCGCCCTCGTCGTGCGCGAGGGGGAGGAGACGGCCGACGCCTACCTGATCGAGAGCGGCGGGGTGCGGATCCAGCGGAAGACCCCCTACGGCAGCTTCAGCCTGGCCAACCTGGAGCCCGGCGACCTCTTCGGCGAGACCTGCTTCATCGACCGGAGCGCCCGTTCGGGGGACGCCATGACGCTCGCGGACACCGATCTCCTGATGCTCAACCCGCTCGCCCTCCAGGCCCTGGCCGAGCGCGACCAGCGCCTGAACCTCGCCCTCTACTGGACCTTCTGGAAGAGCCTGTCGAAGAAACTCCGCCAGACCAACGAAAAGCTCACCCAGTTCTTCTCCGAGACCGGCCGGCCCGCCACCGCCCAGGCGCCGCCCAAGCACGACGCCTCGGGGGAGTTCCGGATCGACCTCGCCTCGAAGCGCAAGCTCTTCCAGGAGCAGAAGCTCTCGACCCTGGAGATCAACTTCCTGACCTCGCTCTCGAAGGAGAAGAACCTGCCGCCGCACAAGGTCCTCTTCCGCGAGGGTGACGAGGGTGCCGAGGAGATGTACGTGGTGCTCGAGGGCCGGGTGATGATCAGCAAGTACATCCCCGGCGCCGGCGAGGAGGCCCTGGCCTTCCTGGAGCGCGGCGACTACTTCGGCGAGATGGCGCTGATCGAGAACCAGCCGCGCTCGGCCGACGCCAAGGCGGACGACGGCGGGGCGGTCGTCCTCGCCATCCCCCGCGAGGTGCTGAACGGCATCCTGGACATCAACAAGCTGTCGTCGCTGCGCCTGCTCAAGATCCTCTGCAACCTGGTGGCGACCCGCCTGCGCGAGCTCGACGACAAGATCATCGGCTGGTTCATCCTCGCCGGCGGCGGCAGCGGCGGCGGGACCGGCTCCTACGAGCGCCCCGGCGGTCCGAGCCGCTGAGCCCCCGCCAGGGCGGCCAGCACCTTGCCGACCAGGGAGGAGAGGGGAAGCCTCACCCTCCCTTCGGCGTCGAACCAGCCGGCTTCGAGCCCCTCCTCGACCGTTCCGCCCGGCGTCATCTCCCCGCGGTGCACGGCGACCTCGATGTCACGGTAGGTGATGCCGTGGCGGACCTGCGCGGCGCGCGGACCCAGCCGCCAGCGGCCGCCGTACCGGGCGCCGAGGCGGGCCGCAGGGTCGTCTTCCTCCCCGGTCTCCGTCCCCTCCACCCACGGCAGCTCCCAGGTCCCGGCGAGGAGGACGCTCCCCTCCGGGCGGCGGAAGAGGAGGACGCCTCCCGGCCCCTCGACCACCGCCACGACCTGGCGTACCCGCACGACCTCGCGGCGCCGCCGCGGCAGGGGGTAGAGGTCCTGCTCGCCCACGGCCGCCGCCCGGCAGCCGGCGGCGAGCGGGCAGAGCAGGCAACGGGGGGCCTTGGGCAGGCAGAGGGTCGCCCCAAGCTCCATCAGGGCCTGGTTGCTGTCCCCGGGCCTCCCGGGGACGAGCAGTTCCCGCGCCGTGGCGAGGAGCGCGGTCCGCCCCGAGCGCGAGCGTGGCTCCTCGCCCAGAGCGAGGAACCGCGAGAGGACGCGCTCCACGTTACCGTCCAGAACCGGCTCGGCGATCCCGAAGGCGATGCTCCCCACCGCCGCCGCCGTGTAGTCCCCGATCCCGGGGAGGGAGCGCAGCCCTTCCAGGGTGCGTGGAAAGCCCTGGCCGGAGGCGGTAACCTGGCCCGCCGCCGCGTGGAGCTGCCGGGCTCGCCGGTAGTAGCCGAGGCCCGACCAGAGGGCCAGAACCGCCTCGACGGGGGCTGCCGCCAGCGCCTCGATGGTAGGAAAGTGCACGAGGAAGCGCTCGTAGTAGGGTAAAACCGTCTCAACCCGGGTCTGCTGGAGCATGACTTCGGAGAGCCAGATGCGGTAGGGGTCGGAGGTCCGGCGCCAGGGCAGGTCGCGGCGATGCCGGTCGAACCAGGTGAGGAGGGCGTCTCGGTGCCGCATCGCGTCAAGTTGGGCACGCCATGGCCGGCCATTTTGGCCGACCGGCGCACAAAAAACCACCCCGCGGCCTGAGCCGCGGGGTGGTCACTCTGGTAAGAGTTAAGGGGGGAGGCCCCGTCTCTCCGGTTGGTTTTGTGGTGTGCCCCTGTTTTTGTTTAGGGGATGTAGGTTAGATCTTTGGGGGTGAGGCCACGGTCGACCTCGGTTTTTTTGGAAGGATTGAATTTGGTTGGTGGAACCTCCCCGCTTCCGTTGTCCTTCATGTCCAATGTACTCTGCAACACGCGTGCCCGATTTGGAATTCCGCCGCCGGCACTCAGAGGATCGGCGCCAAAAGCGCCGCGCCACCCCGGTGGGGGTGGCGCTTAGGGGGGAGGCCCCAATCTCCGGTTGGCTCTTCGGGGATCGACCCCTGTATAGGGGGTTCGGGGGGGAAAGTAGGAGGGTGAGATCAGCCGATCTCAGTTTCAAGAAGGGACAGTGAATCGGTTGGTGGAACCTCCCCCTTTACGCGTTAAACCTGCATTTCTCTATGAGCAAGGATTATGCCACTCGCGAGTGAAGCCCCACAGGGACTCGCCGACCCTCTTCTTCTGGCCAGGAGAGCTGCGAATAAACCCTTTGACCTCTGTCGATTGAAGGACGAAGGACGCGGCTCGGCCGGCTGCCAACGGAAGCCCTGCCTGGCGGGAGGAGAACGGCCGGGGCGGGGAGCGCAGGGCGGTCGTCTTTTTCTTTTCTGCAAAGTCGCCCTCCCGGTTGAGCACTTTCTTTCAAGAACGGCCCTGCTATGATCCCCCGCGGAATGGCAGGGATGCCGCAGCTCGACGGTCCCGAACCGCCCGTCGTCATCGGGTGGAAGGAGTACCTGGCTCTCCCGGAGCTGGGAATCGGCCGGCTCAAGGCGAAGATCGACACCGGCGCCCGGACCTCGACTCTCCACGTCGCCGCCCTCCGCACCCTGGCCGAGCACCCCGACGGCAGCGCCGACCTCGAATTCGTCCTGCCCCTCGACAAGCGCCACCCCGAGCGCGCCACGACCGCCCGGGCGCGGATGCTCCGCCGGGTGAGGATCACCGACGCCGGCGGGCACCGCGAGATCCGTCCCCTGATCGCCACCGAACTGGTCCTCGGGCCGGTGCGGAAGCGGATCTTCCTCACCCTGACCGACCGCAGCGGCATGCTCTTCCGTATGATCCTCGGGCGCAAAGCCCTGGAAGGGGACTTCCTGGTCGACGTTTCGCGCAAGTACCTACTTCGACAGCTGCCCTGAGCCCGAGAGGCCAAGCCCCCATGAAGATCGCCATCCTGTCGCGCAAGGCGAGCCTCTACTCGACCTCTCGCCTGGTCGAGGCCTGCGGCCAGCGCGGCGCCGAGGTCTCGGTGCTCGATCCGCTGCAGTGCCTGGTCAAACTTTCAAAACGCCGTCCCGAAGTTTTCCATCACGGCGAGCGGGTGACCGGCCTCGATGGCGTCGTCCCGCGGATCGGCGCCTCGATCACCTTCTATGGCCTCGCCGTCCTGCGCCAGTTCGAGATGATGGGAGTCTTCCCGGCCAACGAGAGCCAGGCCATCGCGCGGAGCCGCGACAAGCTGCGCAGCCTCCAGCTCCTCTCCCGCCACGACATCGGCATCCCCCCCACCGCCTTCGTACGCCGGAAGGAGGACGTGCGCTCGGCCATCCGCAAGGTCGGCGGGGCGCCGGTCATCCTGAAGCTGCTCGAAGGGACGCAGGGGATGGGTGTCATCCTGGCCGAGACGGTCAAATCGGCCGAGTCGGTGCTCGACGCCATGTACTCGCTGCGCCAGAACATCCTCATCCAGGCTTTCATCTCGGAGGCGGCGGGGACCGACTACCGGGCGATCGTCGTCGGCCAGCGGGTGGTGGCGGCCATGGCGCGGCAGGCGGGAGAGGGGGAGTTTCGCAGCAACCTCCACCGCGGCGGCACGGCGCGCGGGGTGGAGCTCGAACCGGCCTTCGCGCGCACGGCGGTCCAGGCCGCCGAGGTGCTGGGGCTGAACATCGCCGGGGTCGACCTGCTCGCCTCCCGGGAGGGGCCGATGGTGCTCGAGGTCAACAGCTCCCCCGGGCTCGAAGGGATCGAGAAGGCGACCGGGGTCGACGTCGCCGGGGCGATGATCGACTTCGTGATCGCGAGCGCGCCGCAGGGCGACCCGCGCGACCGGGCTCGCGGCTGATCGCGGCGGTTCGGGACGAGGGGAGCCGGGGGCGGTACGATAGGAGCATGAGAAGGCTCGCCGTCCTCTTCGTCGTCCTGGTCGCCGTCGCCCTCGTCGCCGCCTTCGCCGGCATCCTCCTCGCCGGCAGGCACCGGCGGCTCGCCGGCCCGACGATCCTCGTCTGGCGGGTCGACCGCCCCATCCTGGAGCAGGCTTCCGAGCCCCTCCTTTTCGGCGGCGCGAGCGCCGATAGCATGACCGTGCTCTACCCCGCCTTCCGCGCCGCGCGGGCCGACCGCAACGTCAAGGGGATCGCGGTCTACATCCAGTCGGCCGAGCTCGGCCTCGCCAAGGCGCAGGAGCTGCGCCGGCAGCTCGCGGCTCTCTCCCAGGCCGGCAAGTTCGTCGAGTGCTACCTGGACAGCGTCGGCGAAGGGTCGAACGGCACCCTCGACTACTACCTGGCGACCGCCTGCGACCACATCCAGATGTCGCCGGCCGGCGAGGTCAACCTCATCGGCCTCTATGCCGAGGGGACCTTCTTCAAGGAAGGCCTGGACAAGCTCAAGGTCGACCCCGTGTACCGCCACGTCGGCGCCTTCAAGAGCTACGGCGAGACCTACACCGAGAGCCACTGGACGCCACCCGCCGCCCAGGCGATCAACGCCGTCCTCGACAGCTCCTACGACCAGATCGTCGCGGCCGTCGCCACCTCGCGCCGGCTGGCCGCCAGAACGGTGCGCGAGCTGATCGACGGCGCTCCCTACACGGCGACCGCGGCGGTGGAGAAGAAGTTGATCGACCGCCTGGGCTATCCGGACGAGTTCCGCGCCCGCCTCTCCCGCCTCGCCGGCGGCCGGCCCCGCTGGCAACGCCTGGAAGACTACGGGGACGCCGCCGCGGGAAGCTCCGGCCCGCGGATCGCCGTCCTCGTCGCCCAGGGCGAGATCGTGCGCGGCCGGGGGCGGTCGGCGCCGTGGAGCGACGAGGTCGAGATGGGCTCGGACGAGATGGCGCGGCAGTTGCGCCAGGCGGCGCGGGACGCGTCGCTCGCCGCCGTCGTCCTGCGCGTCGACAGCCCCGGCGGCTCGGCGCTCGCCTCCGACCTCATCCTCCGCGAGGTGAAGCTCCTGGCACGAAAGAAACCGCTGGTGGTGTCGATGTCCGATCTCGCCGCCTCGGGCGGCTACTACATTACCGCCGGCGCCCGGAAGATCGTCGCCGAGCCGGCCACCCTGACCGGCTCAATCGGCGTCGTCGGGGGCAAGTTCGTCACCCGCCGCCTGCAGGAGGAGGTCCTGGGGATCACCCACGACCCGCTGAAACGGGGAAAGAACGCCGATCTCTATTCCTCTCTCACCACCTACACCGCCGAGCAGGACGCCGGGGTTCAGGCGCGGATGCGCCACGTCTACGACCTCTTCGTCGGCCATGTGGCCGAGGCGCGGCGGCTGCCGCGGGCGACGGTCGAAGCGGTCGCCGGCGGCCGGGTGTGGACGGGGGCGGACGCCCAGCGCCTCGGCCTGGTCGACGAGCTCGGCGGGCTCGACCGCGCGATCGAGACTCGCCCTCGAAGCGGCCCACCTGCCGAAGGGGGAGCCGGTCCAGCTGGAGTTCTACCCCGAGCCCCGGAGCCTGTTCGATTTCCTGCGCGAGCAGCGCGAGCCGCTCCTCCCTTCCTCCCTCCTCCGCCTCGCGAGGAGCCTCGAGCCGCCGCGGGCCGAGCTCCTCGAGCTGCCTCCCGAAATCGCCCGCCTGGCGCGGCCCTTCTGAGTCGCAAACCCTTCCCATGAAAAGAGTTGCGGACTTTTTGGAGATCGGGGCCGAAAAGGTCTTGCGGGGGCTTCGTAACCGTGTGGTATGATCCTTCCCGTCGTCGTTGAGACCACCGCTGACATCAGAATGAAAGCCCAGGCGGGTTTTTCCACAGGTGTGGAAAACCCTGTGGAAAACTGTTTTCAATCCCTATCCCCAGAGCCCCTTCCATGCCGGATAAATCCCTCTGGTCGCTCCTCCAAAGACAACTCCAGCAGCAGCTCGACCCCGAGGAATTTGCCACCTGGTTCGGCCCTCTCAAGGCGCGCTCGGAGGGTGACAAGCTCGTCCTCCTGGCGCCGGACTCCCGCTTCCTCCACCGTCTGGAGGAGGGGTTCCGGCCGCAGGTCGACCGGGCTCTGGCCGGGCTCGGCGGGCAGGGGTTCGAGGTGCTCTTCTCACTCGACTCGAAGGAGGAGGACCCGGCGTCTGCGGCCTCTTCGCCGGCCACCTCGGCTCCCGAGCCGGTCACCGGCGGCCAGTTCAACTCCCGGTACCTGTTCGCCAACTTCGTCGTCGGCAAGTCGAACGAGTTCGCCCATGCCGCCGCCTGGGCGGTGGCGCAGTCGCCGTCGCAGAGCTACAACCCACTCTTCCTCTATGGGGGGGTCGGCCTCGGCAAAACCCACCTCCTGCACGCCATCGGCTCGCACATCCAGAGCCGCCACCCGGAGCTGCGCATCGTCTACCTGGCGGCCGAGCAGTTCGTCAACGAGCTGATCAACTCGATCCGCTTCGACCGCATGCCGGCCTTCCGCGAGCGCTACCGCACCATCGACGTGCTGCTGATCGACGACATCCAGTTCCTGGCCAACAAGGAGCGCACCCAGGAGGAGTTCTTCCACACCTTCAACACGCTCTACACCAGCCAGAAGCAGATCATCCTCTCCTCCGACTCCTCGCCGCGCAACATCCCGACCCTGGAGGAGCGCCTGCGCAGCCGTTTCGAGTGGGGGCTGATCGCCGACATCCAGCCGCCCGAGCACGAGACCAAGGTGGCGATCCTGCGCCGCAAGGCCGACTTGGAAAACCAACCCCTGCCGGACGACGTGGCCCACTTCATCGCCCGCCAGGCGCGGTCGAACATCCGCGAGCTCGAAGGTCTCCTGAACCGGGTCTTCGCCTTCGCCTCGCTCGCCGGCAAGCCGCTCTCCCGCGAGCTCGCCGAGGAGACCCTGAAGGACATCCTGCCGGACGCCGGCAGGCGCCCCGACGGGAGCGAGATCACCAAGATGGTGGCCCGCCACTACGGCTTGAAGGTCTCCGAGATCAAGAGCAAGAACAACTCGAAGCAGATCGCCTTCCCGCGCCAGGTGGCGATGTACCTGCTGAAGAAGCTGACCCCCCTCTCCTACCCCGAGATCGGCAAGCAGTTCAACGACAAGCACCACTCGACGGTCATGTACTCGGTCGACAAGATCGAGCAGCTGCGGGCGGGCGACGCCGACCTCGACCGGGTTCTGAAGAACCTCGAGCAGCACTTCGCATAATCCCAAGCACCCCCCTAGCACGCCTTTTGCTTACCCGAAGAACAGGCCTCGCGCGCCGTTGCGCCGGGCTGTGGAAAAGCTGTGCCTCCTGTCGCGGACCGGCTGAGGATTTCCCGGGCTTTTTCCGCAAAACGGGGGCCGGGACGGTTTTCCTCCACACCTTCCACAGTCTCTCCACACTCAATCCGGAGCCGGCCCAGGAAAACAAAATCCGTCAAGTCAGCAACTTGAACTGGCTTTCCGGATTTCCTCCGCACCTACTTCTTCCTACGGCTATGCTATATTCCACCTCCATCTAGTACGGAGAGGTGCATGGAGATCCGACTCAATCGCGGCGAATTCCTGACCGAGCTGAACCCCATGCAGGGGATCGTCGAACGCAAGACGACCATCCCGGTGCTCTCGCACATCCTGCTGACGGCCCGGAAGGACCGCCTGAATCTGGCGGCCACCGATCTGGACGTCTCTCTCACTTCCTGGTGCGAGTCCGACATCAAGGAGGAGGGGGCCATCGCCGTTCAGGCGAAGAAGTTCCTGGAGATCATCCGGGCGGTGAACGCGGAGGAGGTCCTGCTCGTCCAGGAGGAGCCGCGGGTGCTGTCGATCCGCGCCGGCAAGTCGCGGTTCAAGATCCACGGTCTGGCGGCCGAGGACTTCCCGAGCCTGCCGGCGGTGGACGAGAAGCGCGCCGTCGCGATCCCCTTCCAGGACTTCCGCAAGATGATCGCCAAGGTCCTCTTCGCGGTCTCGGCCGAGGAGTCGCGCTTCCAGCTGAACGGCGCCCTCCTGAAGCTCAAGACCGGCTCGCTGGAGATGGTGGCGACCGACGGCCACCGCCTGGCCCTGGTCGAGGACAACCTGGAGACGAGCATCGAGGAGGACTCGGTCCTGGTCCCCCGCAAGGCCCTCCAGGAGCTGCAGCGCATCGAGGGCGAGGGGAACCTCTCCTACCGCCGGGGCGAGCACCACCTCTCCTTCCAACTCGGCCGCCGGGAGCTCATCTGCCGCATCCTCGAAGGCACCTTCCCCGACTACGAGCGGGTGATCGCCAAGGACAACGACAAGAAGATCCTCTTCGACCGGAAACCGCTCTCCGAGGCGGTGCAGCGGGTGGCCCTGCTGACCGGCGACCGGGCGCGGGCGGTCAAGCTGCAGTTCGGCTCCGACCAGATGGTGATCTCCGCCGCCAACCCCGATCTGGGCGAGGCGATCGAGGAGGTCCCCTGCGCCTACGACGGCCCCGAGTTCCGGCTCGGCATCAACCCGGACTACCTCTCGCAGTTCCTCTCCGCCGTCGACACCGAGCGGGTGCGCCTGGAGCTCAAGGACGAGAATACCCAGTGCGTCGGCTGGCCGGTAGACGGCGCGGACGAGCGGTATCTCTGCGTGATCATGCCGATGCGGATCTGAACCATGGTGTACCACGGCAGGGTGAAGGATGGCACGGTCGTCCTCGATCCGGGAGTCGAGCTCCCGGACGGAGCGATAGTTCGAGTAGAGGTCGATCTGCCGGGAGAGTCCCAATCCAGGAAAGATCCGCTCTATAGGATGACCGACTTCGCGGTCGAGACCGGCATTCCGGATCTCGCCACCAACGTGGACCACTACCTCTACGGCCACCCCAAAGCAAGCGATGGCGGCTGATCCCTTCTTCCTCGACACCAACGGCTGGCTTGCGCTGCTGAACGCTTCCGACTCCCTACACTCTGCCGCGTCCTCCGTCTGGGCTGACCTTCTTGATGAGGGTAGCCGGCTAGTGCTCACAGATTGGATTGTCGCTGAGACGGGCAATGGCCTGTCCCGAAGTGGAGCGAGGAGTCGCTTCGCGGATACCGTCGGACTGATCCGGTCCAGCTCCAGAGCGAACCTGGTTCAAATCTCACCGGCATTCTTCGATCGGGCACTCGAGCTGTACACCCGCCGATCTGACAAGGCGTGGGGCTTGGTCGATTGCGCTAGCTTCCTGGTGATGGAGGATCAAGGGATCTCCCAAGCCTTCACCAACGACCGGCATTTCACGCAGGCTGGATTCAAGAACCTCCTTCCTTCCTAATCTAAGAGGCTGAGTCAGAGGGCTGCGCACCGATCCTTCACAGCCCTCGTCCTCCAGTCATCGCCGCCACGCAGGCGGTCATCGCCGCCATGTAGGCAGTCATCGCCGTCATGCAGGCAGTCATCGCCGCCATGTAGGCAGTCATCGCCTGCATGTAGGCAGTCATCGCCTGCATGTAGGCGGTCATCGCCTGCATGGACGCGATCATCGCTTCCTATGGGTCCCTCCCCCCTGGGAGGGGGAGGGTTGGGTCAGGGGGGAGGAAAGGAGGGGGGCGCCAGGCTGAGCACACCGCCTGAATACCCAAGGGGCGGCCGTCCTAGCCGCCTCGCCCAACGACACCGACCTACATCTTCTCGTCCCGAGCAAGGATACAGCCGACCTCCTGGGTTGCCCCGCCTCCCGCGGCCTGGGGGAGCTTGGCGAGAGCCGGTGGGTTGCGGATCAACGCCTCGGCCAGATAGAGCATCCCGGTCAGTGCCGGCTCGAAGCGCCGCAGCCAGCCAGCGCTCGCGCCTAAGCCTAGCAGCCGTTAAGGCCGCGAACGTGTAGGAGCAGTGCTAAAATGCTCTTCATGCCATATTCCGAAGGGCATGGATGGCCGATCACAGACCCGCTCCACAAGCCACCGGTCGGTGAGTGGGTGCTCGTCCTTACTGTAAGAAGCGGGAACAGATGGATTCGCGCCAGGCTCGATGAAGATGGCCTGTGGGAAGACGAGAATGGGCAGAAACTGGACAATATCAAATGGTGGGACGAACTGCCTGGCGGTCTCAGTGTCCACAGTTAGAGGCCAGAGGCCCAGGACGCCACTGTGCTAGATCGGCTCTATAAGACTCTGGATCTCTACCACCTTGGCGATATCGCTAGTGTCCTAGGTCTTATAGTTTCGATCGTAGGCTTCATCATTACAATCTGGGGTGTCTGGCGGTCAAAGACAGCTGCTCAACGGGCAGAGGAGTCTTCCCGGCGTACTCATGAAGCTATGACTGCGATGCAGTCAATAGTTGATATCTCCGCTGTCCTGGCTGCGCTTGAGGAAATAAAGAGGCTGCACCGTGCTTCAGAGTGGCAGCTTCTTCTAGTTCGCTATGGCAGCCTTCGAGCTAAGCTCGTAGCACTTAAAGCATCTCGTCCCAAACTGAAAGAGACACAGCATGCGGTATTACAGGGAACCATCCAGCATTTAGCAAACCTTGAGGTCATGGTTGACCGAGTCTCTCGCGGCGTCAAAAACACCACCTAACGTACCTCGTCTTAATTCTGTTATATCAGATCAGATTGACAAGCTGACTGAGCTACTCACTCAGTTACAGCGTGAGGAAATCGGCTATGGCTGATCACCCGACTGTCACCCTTATAAGAAAACTCCACGAGAGGACAACTGCTGGTCGACTAAGGTGGGAGGAAACGGCAGATTCTAGTGTGTTTCAAGCCGCGTTTCCCGACTATGCAGTTCAGATATCTGAGAGAGGTGAGGACTACTACCTACGGATCTTTGACTCTGAAGGTGGTTTAATTGACGATATTGGAGACGTGGAACTAGGATCGCTTATAGGCAACCCTCGAGAAGCCCTTGTAATATTGCGCGAGACCTTTACCAACGCTCGGCGGTCAGCGAAGGGCTTGGATCGGGCAGTTCGGTCGATTCTCGATGCACTGGGCCAGGATGACAACGATGAAGACGATGACATCCCACCCTAGCGGTGCTACAGCGGGCCGCCAATATCTAGGACAGGCTCCAGTGACAAGCCTAAATCGGCGCACCAGACTTCATTCTGGCTGATCACCTCTCGACGCGCTCGAATACTCGAATACGAGCCGGGCGGCTCTCTGGCTAACCTTGTCGATCTCGGGGCCAACCTTGTCGACCACGCGGTCCATCGCCTCAGTGAGGCGATTCGGGGAGTGTCCGGCTACGAACTCCTGGAGCGCGCGACAGTAGAGCTGGCCCCGAGATCTGTAACTCCGTCGCGAGGCACTCGGCCTCCTCTACCTAACCTAAGCGAAGCGCCCCCCTCCTAGCCTCCCCCCTGATCCAACCGCCGCCCTCCCAGGGGGGAGGGACCCCACCGCCCCGTCCACGCGGAGCCAAAGTTAGCGCCTATAGGGGGTTGCCCCTACCATCTCAAGGCCAAATCCGCCCCACTCGCGCTATCCTGCCTCTCTGTGCTCGCCCAACTCATCGCCAACGGCTTCCGCAACCTCGCCCCCCTCTCCCTCCAGCCGGCGGCGGGGTCGCACCTCCTTCTGGGGGGCAACGGGGCCGGCAAAACCAGCTTCCTGGAAGCGGTCTACGTTCTCGCCACCACCCGTAGTTTCCGCACCTCCCAGATCGCCGACTGCATCCGGCATGGCGTCAATGGCTCAGATCTCTTCCACCTCGAAGGAGAGGTGACGAACGGCGCCCGGGCTCGGCTGGAGGTGGCCTATGGCCGGGACTTTAGGCGGCGGACGCTCAACGGCCGGAATGCTCCCCTTGCCGAGCACCTGGCGGCTCTGCCCGTCGTCGCCTGGGCGGCGGCGGACGTCGAGCTTCTCTATGGGGCGCCCCGCCTGCGGCGGCGCTTCCTGGATCGCGGGGTGGTGGGGCTGCGCCCCACCGCCCTGGAGATGCTCGGCAGGTACCGGGAGGCGCTGCGGCAGAAACGCGGGCTGCTGTCGAGCGGCGGACCGGGCCTCGAAGCCTGGAACGAGCTGCTGGCCGGGGTGGCGGCGGAGCTCATCGCCCGCCGCAAGGCCTATGTGGATGCCCTGGCATTGCGCCTGGCCGAGGTTCTCGAAGACTCCGGCCTCCCCTTCCCACCGGTCGCGCTCTCCTACCGACCCTCCCCGGCCGCAGGTCTGGAAGGGGCGGCGGCCATCGCCCATAGCCTGGAGCGCATCGCCGACCGCGAGCGCCAGCGCCAGCTCCCCCTCCTCGGGCCGCATCGGGACGACCTGGAGATCCGCTGGGGAGAGCACGAGGTCGGCCGGGTCGCCTCGGCCGGGGAGAGGAAGGCCCTCTCGCTTCTCCTCCTCGCCGCGCATGGCCGGGTCCTGGACGCCGCCGGGGAGAGCCCCGTCTACCTCCTGGACGACGTCGACGCCGAGCTGGCACCGCCGACGCTCGCCTCCGTCTGGCGGGTGTTTACGGGCGAAAAGGGGGCGAAACAGCTCTTCGCCAGCTCCAACCGCCCCCAGGTCTGGCTGACCCTGCCGGTTGGCACCCTCTGGCAGGTCGAGGCCGGTCGGATCACCCTTCTCGAATAAGTCTTCCGCGAAGCGCCGGTTCCAGCCCCTAAGCCCCTCTATTTTCAAGGACCTAGCGCCTGGTAAAAAGGCGTTTTTCGTGCTATACTTTGTATACCTTCTCACCCCCTGGAAATTTTGAAGCCACCCGGGGGTGCCAAGCACCCAAGAAAGAGTGGAGACCCCGGTTTGACTACCATACCCGAGCCTACGTACACAGCTGAAAACATTAAAGTTCTGAAGGGCCTGGAGGCGGTGCGCAAGCGCCCCGGGATGTACATCGGCGACACCGATGATGCCTCGGGCCTTCACCATATGGTTTTCGAAGTCGTCGACAACTCGATCGACGAGGCACAGGCCGGCTATGCCACCCGGGTCGACGTCCTGATTCACAGCGACAACTCGGTTTCGGTGGAGGACGACGGCCGCGGCATCCCGGTCGACCTGCACAAAGAAGAGGGTCGTTCGGCGGCCGAGGTCATCATGACCGAGCTGCACTCGGGAGGAAAGTTCGACAAGAACTCCTACAAGGTCTCGGGCGGTCTCCACGGGGTGGGCGTCTCGGTCGTCAACGCTCTGTCGGAGACTCTGGAGCTTGAGATCAAGCGCGACGGCGATGTCTGGTTCCAGACCTACCACCAGGGGGTGCCCGAGGCCCCCATCCAGGCGATCGGCAAGAGCCCCAAGACGGGGACCAAAGTCCGCTTCTGGCCCGATCCCGAGATCTTCGCCATCCTGGAGTTTCACTTCGAGACCCTGGCCCAGCGCCTGCGCGAGCTGTCCTTCTTGAACCGCGGCATCCACATCCACCTGATGGACGAGCGGACCGACAAGGAGATGGAGTTCGCCTACGCGGGCGGCATCTCCTCCTTCGTCGAGCACCTGAACCGCAACAAGGTGCCCCTCCACCCGCAGCCCATCCACTTGATCGACACCCGCGACGACGGCACCGGGGAGGAAACCGTCGACGTCGCCATGCAGTGGAACGAGGGCTACCAGGAGCTGATCTACTCCTTCACCAACACGATCAACAACCGCGACGGCGGCACCCACCTCGTGGGCTTCAAATCCGCCCTGACGCGCACGATCAACGCCTACGCGGCCTCCTCAGGGCTGTCGAAGAACCTCAAGGAGAACCTGACCGGCGACGACGTCCGCGAGGGGCTGACGGCGGTCGTCTCGATCAAGATCAAAGATCCCAAGTTCTCGTCCCAGACCAAGGACAAACTGGTCTCCTCGGAGGTCAAGGGTTGGGTCGAGCAGGTCGTCAACGAGCACCTCGCCCGCTTCCTTGAGGAGAATCCGCGCGAGGCGCGGCGGATCGTCGAGAAGTGCGTCGAGGCCGCCCACGCCCGCGAGGCGGCGCGCAAGGCCCGCGACCTGACCCGCAGGAAGGGGGCGCTCGACGCCTCGAACCTGCCCGGCAAGCTCGCCGACTGCAGCGAGCGGAGCCCCGAGGCCGCCGAGCTCTTCCTGGTCGAGGGCGACTCGGCCGGCGGCTCGGCCAAGCAGGGGCGTGACCGCCGTTTCCAGGCCATCCTGCCGCTCAAGGGAAAGATCCTGAACGTCGAGAAGGCGCGCTTCGACAAGATGCTGTCGTCCGACGAGATCAAGGTCATCATCACCGCCCTGGGCACCGGGATCGGCAAGGACGACTTCGACGTCGCCAAGCTGCGCTACCACAAGCTGATCATCATGTGCGACGCCGACGTCGACGGCAGCCACATCCGGACGCTCATTCTGACCTTCTTCTACCGGCAGATGCTGGAGATCATCAAGCGCGGCTATCTCTACATTGCCCAGCCGCCGCTCTACAAGGTGGCGCACGGCAAGAGCGAGACCTATCTGAAGGACGACCGCGAGTACCAGACGTTCCTCGTGCAGCGCATCCAGGACGCCTGGGAGGTCGAGGTCACCGGGGCCGCCGAAGGCAATGGCACCGGTGGCAATGAAGGCAATACCGGCAGCAAGCGGCTGGCGGGCCTGCGGCTGGCGCAGTTCCTGGAGAAGGTCGAAGCCTTTAGGGAGCACCTCGACAAGCTGGTGTCCCGCGGCTGGCCGGCCGACGCCCTGAAGACCGCCCTCAAGGGTGAGATCAAGGACAAGGGGTCGCTCTCCGACCCGGCGCGGCTCGCCCAGGTGGCGGCGCGGCTCGAGGCCATGGGCTACGGCAACGTCATCGTCGGCCAGGACGAGGAGCACGGCACTGGATTCATCGCGTTCGTTTCGAAGCGCGACGGCGTCGAGCGCGAGGTCAAGATCGACTGGAACCTGGTGACGAGCGGCGAGTTCCGCGCCCTGGCCCAGAACGCCCTGGGGCTCGAAGCCATCGCCGCGTCGAGCTTCACCCTGATCCGCGGCGAGGACGTCTCGCTGCACGACAACCTGGAAGAAGCGCTGGAGAAGCTCTACTCGGGCGCCAAGAAGGGCCTGTCGATCCAGCGCTACAAGGGCCTGGGCGAAATGAACCCCGAGCAGCTCTGGGAGACCACCATGGATCCCACCAAGCGGCGCCTGCTTCAGGTGCGGATCGAGGACGACGTCGAGGCCGACTCGATCTTCACCATCCTGATGGGCGACGAGGTCGAGCCGCGGCGGGATTTCATCCAGCGCAATGCCTTGGACGTGCGAAACCTGGACGTTTGACCAGAAACTTTTGATCCCACTGAAAAGATTCCACTGAAAAAATATGAGCGAAGACGATCGTACACCGCCTCCCTTCGACGTCCCGGTCCCGGTCGACATCGAAGACGAGATGCGACGGAGCTATCTCGATTACGCGATGAGCGTGATCATCGGCCGCGCCCTGCCCGACGTGCGCGACGGCCTGAAACCGGTCCACCGCCGCGTCCTCTACGGCATGTGGGAGAGCGGCAACCGCTCGGACCGGCCCTACAAGAAATCGGCCCGCATCGTCGGCGACGTCATGGGCAAGTACCACCCGCACGGCGACAAGGCGATCTACGACACGGTGGTGCGCATGGCGCAGGACTTCGCCATGCGCTACCGGCTGGTCGACGGCCAGGGCAACTTCGGCTCGATTGACGGCGACAACCCGGCGGCCATGCGCTACACCGAGGTGCGCCTGACCAAGCTCGCCGAGGAGATGCTGCGCGAGGACATCGACAAGGAGACCGTCGACTGGGGGCCGAACTACGACGGCTCGGAGACCGAGCCGCTGGTCCTCCCGGCGCGCGTCCCCAACCTCCTGATCAACGGCTCGTCCGGCATCGCGGTGGGCATGGCGACCAACATCCCGCCCCACAACCTGGGCGAGGTGATCGACGGCCTGCTCCTGCTGATCGAGAACCCGGACTGCGAGATCGCCGACCTGATGCGACTCATCCCCGGGCCGGACTTTCCCACCGCCGGCTTCATCCACGGCCTCCTGGGGATCCGCGCCGCCTACACCACCGGCCGAGGCATCATCCAGGTGCGCGCCAAGGCGGGAATCGAGACCCACGCCAAAGGGGAGCGCCAGGCGATCGTCGTCACCGAGATCCCCTACCAGGTCAACAAGGCGCGGCTCATCGAGAGCATGGCCGAGCTGATCCGCGAGAAGCGGATCGAAGGGATCTCGGACCTGCGCGACGAGTCGGACCGCGAAGGCATCCGCATCGTCCTCGAGGTCAAGCGCGGCGAGGTGCCGGAAGTCATCTTGAACTCGCTCTACAAGATGACCCAGATGCAGACCACCTTCGGCATCAACATGCTGGCGATCGTCGACAACCAGCCGCGGGTGATGACGCTCAAGGAGCTCCTGTACCACTTCCTGAATCATCGCAAGACGGTGATCATCCGCCGCACCCGCTACGACCTGCGGAAGGCCGAGGAGCGGGCCCACATCCTGGAAGGCATCCTGAAGGCGCTCGATCATCTCGACGAGGTGATCGCGACCATCCGTTCGAGCGCCAGCCCCGGCGAGGCGCGCGAGCGATTGATGTCCGGCTTCGCCCTCTCCGAGGTCCAGGCGCAGGCGATCCTCGACATGCGCCTCCAGCGCCTGACCGGTCTCGAACGCCAGAAGGTGGTCGACGAGTACCGCGAGCTCATGGCCCTGATCGAGCGCCTGCGCGCCATCCTCGGTTCGGACAGCCTGGTGCTCGAGGAGATCAAGCGCGAGCTGGGCGAGCTGAAAGGTGCTTTCGCCGACAAGCGGCGCACCGAGATCATTCCCGAGACCAACGACATCACGATCGAGGACATGATCGCCGACGAGGACATGGTGATCACGGTCACTCGCTCCGGGTACGTCAAGCGCTCGCCCCTGGCCCTCTACCGTTCGCAGAACCGCGGCGGCAAGGGGCGCACCGGGATGGTGACTAAGGACGACGACTTCGTCGAGCACCTCTACGTCGCCTCGGCCCACAGCTACGTCCTCGTCTTCACCGAAAGCGGGAGGGTGTACTGGATCAAGGTCCACGCCATCCCCGAGATGGGGCCGGCGTCCAAGGGCAAGGCGATCGTCAACCTGCTGAATCTGGCGCCCACCGAGCGGGTGGCGACGACCGTCGCCGTGCGCGAGTTCCCGGAGGACCGCTACCTCATCTTCGTCACCGAGAAAGGGACGGTCAAGAAGACCGAGCTCTCGGCCTACGCCAACCCGCGGGCCGACGGCATCATCGGGATCAACGTCGACGCCGAGCTGGGCGACCGCCTGCTCGCGGTCAAGGTCACCGACGGCACCCGGGACATCCTACTCGCCACCGCCAAGGGCTACTCGATCCGCTTCCCGGAGCAGGACGTGCGGCCCATGGGCCGGGCGACCTACGGGGTGCGCGGCATCACCCTGCGCCCGGGCGACCGGGTGGTGGCGATGGAGGAGCTGTTGCCGGAGGGCGAGATCCTCTCCGTCGCCAGCCGCGGCTACGGCAAGCGCACCCCGGTCGACTCCTACCGCCTGCAGGGTCGCGGCGGGCTGGGGATCATCAACTTGAAGGTCAGCGACAAGACCGGCGAAGTGATCGGCGCCAAGCAGGTGGTGCCCGAGGACGGCCTCATGCTCATCACCCAGGAGGGGATGATCATCCGGATCAACGTCGAGGGTATAAGGGTCGTGGGCCGCTCGTCCCAGGGGGTCAAGCTGATGGACCTGGAGGGCGAGGACCGCCTGGTCGCGGTCGCCAAGGTGGCCCGCGAGGACGAGGAGCTGGAGGCTGCGCCGGGCGATGGCGGTGAGGGTGGGAATGGCGGCGATCTGGGCGATCTAGGCGATACCGGCGGAGCGGGGATGGAAACCGCCGCGCCGGAAGCCGCTCCCGACGATCTCGGGGAGGCGGGCGAGGAGCCGGCGTCGTCGGAAGAAGAGACCGAGGAGGCCCCGGAGGACATCGGGCCCGAGGAGCCGGTGAACTAGTCTGGCCGTTCCGGATCTCCCCCCACCGCTGCCGCCGGGGCGCTTCTACCGCTTGGCCTGGACCTTCTACCTGGTTCTCGCCCTGGCCGGCGGCCTGTGGATCGGCTTCGCGCGCGGCGTCATCCCGCTGGCGCTCTTCGTCGACCGCCAGAGCTTCGCGCTCGACCTCGCGATCGGAGTGGGGGCCGGGTTGCTGCTCGTCGGCATCTGGCGGCTGGGGCGGCGCATCCTCCCGGCGGCCGAGGAGCTCGAATCGGCCCTCGCCCGGGTCCTCGGCGGAATCTCCACCTCGGAGGCCGTGGCCCTGGCGCTCCTCTCGGGCTTCGCCGAGGAGATCTTCTTCCGCGGCGCGGTCCAGGGGTCGGTCGGCTTCCTTCCCGCCACCCTCCTCTTCGCTCTCCTCCACAGCGGACCGGGCCGCGCCTTCCGGCTGTGGACCGTCTTCGCGGCCGTGGCCGGGCTCCTCTTCGGCGGCCTCATGCTCTGGCGGGGGAACCTGCTGGCGCCCTTCGCCGGCCATTTTGTCGTTAACGCAATAAACCTCCGCAGCCTCTCCAGGCGCTTGGGAGAGTCTGCTAGACTGACCGGGCCGAACGAGGAGGAGAGCTAAGACCATGGGTGCAAGGGACTCGCGGGACGTGCTGGAGCGCATCGAAGCCGAGAAGGAAACCTACCTGGAGGAGCTCAAGGACTACCTGCGCATTCCTTCGATCTCGACCGATCCCGACTACAAGGCCGAGGTCCGGCGGGCCGCGGAGTTCCTGCGCGGCAAGATGGCGCAGGGCGGCCTGACCGCCGAGATCATCGAGACGGCCGGCCATCCGCTGGTCTACGGCGAGTGGCTCGGCGCCCCGGGCGCCGCGACCGTCCTCTTCTACGGCCACTACGACGTGCAGCCGGTCGACCCGGTCGACCTCTGGCGCCATCCCCCCTTCGAGCCGGTGGTCGAGGGCGACAAGCTGGTGGCGCGCGGCGCGACCGACGACAAGGGGCAGTCCTACGCCCAGCTGAAGGGCGTGCTGGCGCTCCTCGCCCAGCGCGGCAAGCTGCCGGTCAACGTCAAGCTCCTGGTCGAGGGGGAGGAAGAGGCGGGCGGCCACGCGATCGACCACTACGTGCGGGAGGACGGCGGCCGTCGCCTCGCCTGCGATGCGGTGGTGATCTCCGACAGCTCGCTCTACGGACCCGAGCAGCCCGCCCTCATCTACGGCCTGAAGGGCCTCGCCTACATGGAGCTCAAGGTCACCGGCCCCAACCGCGACCTGCACTCCGGCACCTACGGCGGCGCGGTCGCCAATCCCCTGAACGCCCTCTGCCAGATCATCGCCCGGCTGAAGGACGGCGAGACCGGGAAGATCCTCATCCCCGGCTTCTACGACGACGTGCGGCCGCTCGCCGATTGGGAGCGCCAGGAGTTCGCGGCGCTGCCGTTCGACGAGGCGGCCTACCAGAAGGAGCTGGGGGTCCAGGCGCTCTTCGGCGAGGCCGGCTACACCACCCGCGAGCGGGCCTGGGGTCGGCCGACCTGCGACGTCAACGGCATCTTCGGCGGCTACCAGGCGAAGGGGGCGAAGACCGTGCTCCCCTCCTGGGGCGGCGCCAAGGTCTCGATGCGCCTGGTCCCCAACCAGAAGCCGGAGACGATCGTCCGCCTGTTCACCGACTACGTACAGAAGATCACTCCCCCGGGGGTGACGGTCGAGGTCAACTTCCTCCACGGCGCCGACGCGGTGCTCCTCGAAACCGAGGGGCCGATCGTCGACGCCGCCATGGAGGTGATGGAAGAGGTCTGGGGGGGGCGGCCGGTGCGCATCCGCGAGGGAGGATCGATCCCCATCGTCTCCGCCTTCGCGCAGGTGCTCCGCTGCCCGGTGTTGCTCCTGGGGTTCGGCCTGAACGACGACGGCCTCCATTCCCCGAACGAAAAATTCAACATCAGTCATTTTTACAAGGGCATCCGCTCCGTGGCACGGCTGCTGGATCGCCTGGGCGAAGTCCATCCGTCATGAGTCGCAAAGGAAGTTTAGAGCGCGAGATCAAATTTCCCGGGGTCGAGCTCGACAAGCTGCGGGGCCGGCTCGCCGAGCTGGAAGCGGAGCGCGTCGGGCCCGCCGCCTTCGAGGACAACTGGATCCTGGACAAGAACGGGGAGCTGCTCTCCTCGGGCCGCATCCTGCGCCTGCGGACCGACGGGCAGCGCGCCCGCCTCACCTTCAAGGGGCCGCTCACCATGGAGGGGAACATGAAGGTGCGCGAGGAGCGCGAGGTCGAGATCGAGAGCGCCGACGAGGCGCGGTCGCTGTTCGAGAACCTCGGCTACACGGTGGTGCGGCGCTACCAGAAGATGCGGGAGGAGTGGCAGCTGGGCGGGGTCACCATCGCCCTCGACCACACCCCCATCGGCGACTTCGCCGAGTTCGAGGGCGACGGCGCCGAGACGGTCGCCAAGCGCTGCGGGCTCGACCCGGAGAAGGGGGAGAAGCGCTCGTACCTGCGTCTCTACGAGGACTACCTGAAGGAGCACCCGGACGCCCCGCCCGAAATGGTCTTCCGCTAGGCCGTGCCACGCCTGAGAGCTCTGGTGCTCGCGGCGGGCCTCGGTACGCGGCTGCGGCCGCTCACCGAGGCGATGCCGAAACCGCTCCTGCCGGTGTGCGGCGTACCGGTCCTCGGGCATACCCTGGCGCAGCTCGCGGCGGTCGGCTGTGAGGCGGTGGCGGTCAACCTCCACTACCAGGGCGAGCAGATCCGCCAGCGCTTCGGCGACCGCTTCGCCGACATCCCGCTGACCTGGTCGGAAGAGCCCGAGCTCTTAGGCACCGGCGGCGCTCTCCATCCGCTGCGCGACTTCTTCGCCCCGGCCGACCTCGTCCTCCTGATCAACGGCGACAGCCTCTGCCGCTGGCCGCTCAAGCGGCTGATCCGTGCCCACCAGACGGCCGGGTCGACCGCCGCCACCCTTCTCCTCACCCGCCGGGCCGATCTGGCAGCCTTCGGCGGTGGCGTCGGGATCGGGCGAGAGGGGGAGATCCTCTCCTTCCGAACGGGGGACCCCGAACCCGCATCGGGAACGGGAGCGATCTCCCGGCGGCTGGTGTTCGCCGGCGCCCACGTCTTCGCACCGCCGCTCCTCGAGCGGGTGGGGCCGGGGCCGTCGGACATCGTGCGCGACCTCTACTCTCCCCTCCTCGCCGAAGGCGGCCGGCTAAGCTCGATCGCCACCGATCGCTCCTGGCACGACCTCGGCACCCCGCGCCGCTTCCTCGCCGCCTCGCTCGACTGGGCGAGGGCGGGTTGGCCGGAGCGGCTCTGGCGCCGTTCCTGGGTGTCGCCGGAAGCCGAGATCACGGCCCGGGTGACACTGCGCCAGGCCGCGGTCGAGGCTGGATCGCGGGTGGGCGAGGGGGCGCAGGTCGAGCGCTCCGTCCTCCTGCCGGGGTCGCGGGTAGGGGAGGGGAGCATTCTCCGGGAGGTGATCGTCGGCTTTGGCGCGGTGGTGCCGCCCGGCAGCCGGGTCGAGCGGCGGATCGTCACCCGTCCCCTGGGCGGCGCCGCTCCCGGCCTCGACGACTCGGTCGTCGGCGGGGTGGTCTACACCCCGCTCGATCCGCCGGGGACCGCGGCGTGACGCGCCGGGGCGGCCCGGCCTCTCTCGCTCTATTGATCCTTCTGCTCGCCCTGCTCGGCGTGGGGGCCGGACTGCGGTTCCACGGCCTCGGCCGGGAGTCGCTGTGGAACGACGAGCTGGACAGCCGGCGGGTGAGCGGCGCCCCGAGCGCCGGCGAGGTGGTGGCGAAGACCCTCGCCGAGGATGGCCACCCGCCGACCTTCAACCTCCTGCTGCACGAGATCGAGCGCTACTGGGGGGACTCGGAAGCGGCCCTGCGCTTCCCCTCCGCCCTCGCCGGCGTCCTCGCGATCGCCGCCATGTTCATTCTCGGCCTCCTGCTCTACGGGACCGCCGAGGGTCTCCTCGGTGCCGGGCTCCTGACCGTCCTCTGGTGTCCGATCCACTACAGCCAGGAGGCCCGGCCCTACAGTCTCCTGCTCTTCTTCGTGCTCGTCGCGAGCAGCTGCTGGGTCGCCCTCCTGCGGCGCTGGGAGGAAACGGGCGGGACACCTCTGGGCCTGGTTGCCGGGTACGTTCTCTCGGCCCTCGCCTGCTGCTATCTCCATCACTTCGGCGCCGGGCTCGTCTTCCTCCAGGGTGCCGGCGCGTTCCTTCTCAGCCGGAGGAGGCGCGCTGTCCTCGTAACCTGGATGGTCGTCCTCGCCGGCTACCTCCCGGGGATCGTCTACCTGCTGCGCCAGCGCCGGCACTCCGGCTCATGGGCCTGGATCGAGTCGCCCGGCCTCGACTCGGCCACCGAGTACCTGAAATTCCTCTTCAACTACTCGCGCACCCTGGCGGCGCTCGCCCTGCTCGTCGGGTTGTTGGCCTGGCTCCGCGCCCGGCGCTCCGATTCGACCCCGGAGCGCCGGATCGGCCCGCTCTCCCCGAGCGCCCTCCTCGGCCTCTGGCTCGTCCTGCCGTTCCTGGGCGCGGTCGCCGTCTCCTACCTGTCCTTCCCGCTCCTCACCAACCGCAACCTGATCATCGGTCTGCCCGTCGCCTACCTGCTGCTCGCTCGCTCGATCACCGTGCTGACCTGCGGTCGATCCCGGGGAACCCAGGCGATGCTGTCAGCGGCCGCCGTCGCCGGCCTGCTCGGCCATCTCCTCTTCGTCATGCGCTACTACGAGGTGCCGCGCAAGGAGCAGTTCCGCGAGGCCGTGGCGGAGGTCGCAGCCCGCGATCCCGATCCCGCCGGCTCGCTGGTGATCGGCCGGGCCTACCACCGCGAATACTTCGACTACTACTTCAAGCGCCTGGGATCGCGACGGCGGGTCGACCTCGTCGCCGGCACCGATGCCGACATCCCGACCGCCCAGATTCTGCTCGAAGCCCGGCGGCCGGGCCGCGTCTGGCTGCTCTCCGGCCACCTGCCAGTGGAGGAACGGTTCTTATCTTTTTTGCGTGATCGTTATGACGAGCGCGAGCATCGGTCGTGGGTGGGGACCGACGCCTGGCTTTTCACGCGGCGCGGATTCTAGCCCTGGCACCCAAATTGCGGAGCCAGCCAGGCATGAAGGGTTGCCTGTGGAGCGGTCGTTGGAAAAAGCTCTCGGCGGCCCTCATGGTGCTGTGCCTCGGCGCGGTTCTGTCGGCGGAAGTCCCGACGGTGAACGTGATCTACCGCGTCCTGCGGATCAGGACCGCTGTCGGGACCGGCTCCGCCTTCACCCTCGAAGTCGAGGGCAAGCAGTATCTGATCACTGCCCGGCACAATCTCAAGGACTTTGGCACCGAAGGGTCGATCGACCTGTGGATCGGGAACCGCTGGACCCGAAACACCGCCCGCGCCATCTACCCGTCCAACGAAACCGTCGATATCGCAGCGCTCGATCTGGGCCGGCCCGTCACGGTCACCTTCCCGCTCGAGCCCACCGGTGCCGGGCTGACCCTTGGCCAGCAGGTCTATTTCCTGGGGTATCCCTTCGGCCTGAGCACGTTCGGCTCCGTGCCCGCGCCGCCCAATTTCGGCGAGATCCCCTTCTTGAAGAGCGGCATCATCTCCGCGCTGGACACGACCAACCCGGAGGCCAACATCCTCTATCTCGACGGCCAGAACAATCCGGGCTTCTCCGGTGGCCCCATCGTGTTCTGGCACGCCGAGAGCGGCCTGTTCCGCGTCGCCGGAGTCATCAGCGGATACCGCAACGAGGCGCTGCCGGTCCTGAAGCGCAAGGATCTGCTCGATCCTCGGGCTCAGGCCTACGAAGACCTGTACACGCGGGCCAACTCGGGCATCGTGGTGGGCTACGACATCCGGCACATCCTCGATGCGATTCGCGCTGCCAACCGGGCGAGCCGTCCACCGGCCCGGTAACGGGGAGGACCATGCGGAGAGGGTCGTTGGAGCGGGCGGTGCGGCTGGTGGCGGCGATCGTCGCCCTGGCGATCACCGCGACGGCCCTCTACGTTCAGCTCTTCGAGGTCCGATCGCGCCAGGAAGAGTCCCGGCTCGCGGCCCTGCGCCTGGAGAACGCGCTGGCCGAGTCGCGCAGCCGGCTCAAAGCCGAGATCCTCGCCGAGCTGCGGGCGGACCGGGCGAGAGGGGGCGCGACGGCTATCGAGAGCAGGAAGCCGGTCCCGGGCACCGTCCTACGCCGTCCCGAGCCCGACGAGGGCGCGGCCGGTGCAGGTCCAGCCCTGGAGCCCGCGCTTCCGGCGGCGCCCCTGACTCTCTCCGGCCTCGCCCGGGGACTCGCGGCGTTGTCGCAGCAGACGAAGGAAGCCGACCAGGCCCTGCGGCGAGATCTCGAAGAGTTCCGTGCCGCGACCCGGCTCGAGCTGGATGCCGACGCCAAAGCCACGACCCTCACCCTCGTCGCGCTGATCTTTCTCGCCGTCTATCTCCTGCTCTCCCTCTGGCAGGACCGACCCCGGGAGGAGGACGCGAAAGCCGCCGCGCGATGAGAGAGCGCGGCGGATTGTAGAACGGGCCTCGGTCTGAGAAGATGAGGGGGCTCGCGAAGGATGCCCGATGTCTCTGCCCCCTACGCCATTCAAGCTCCTGGTCTTCGACTGGGATGGCACGCTCATGGACTCGGTGGCGACGATCGTCGCCTGCGCCCAGGCGATGCTCGGCGAGCTGGGGCTTCCCCAGCCGCCGGACGCGCTCATCCGCAACACCGTCGGCCTGGGGCTCCGCGAGACCATCGACCAGCTCATCCCCGGGTGTGACGCCGAGCTCTACCGCCGGGTGGTCGAGACCTACCGGGCCCACTGGCTCACCACCTACCAGAACCTGCCGCTCCTCTTCCCCGGAGTGTCGGACATGCTCCGGCAGTTGGCGGCGGAGGGCTATCTCCTGGGGATCGCCACCGGCAAGGGCCGGCGGGGCCTGGAGCATGCCTTGAAGAGCAGCGGCCTGACCGGCCTCTTCCACGCCACGCGCACGGTCGACGAGGCGCCTTCGAAGCCCAACCCGGGAATGCTCTTCGACATCCTGGACGAGCTGGGCGCCCGTCCCGACGAAGCGGTGATGATCGGCGATACCACCTACGACCTCGCGATGGCCCGCGCCGCGGGCATGGCCGGCCTCGCCGTTCTCTCCGGCTCCCAGGCGAGGGAGGAGCTCGAGCGGCTCGAGCCCCTCGCCTGCCTGGCGAGCGTCGCCGAAGTGCCGGACTGGCTCGCCGGCATCCCGGTCGCTACTTCTTCGTCTTCCAGTCGCTGACCTTCTTTTCGAACGCCGACACGGCCTCGGCCGGCGGGGCCTGCTGCGCCCCCTTGGCGGCGGCGAGAGCCTTCTCGCCGTAGGTGGCCGCCCCCTTGTAGTCGCCCTTCTTGGCGAGGAGGTCGGCCTTGGCGCGGTAGTTGTTGAAATTGCCGTCCATGGCGATCGAGGCGTCCAGCCAGCTGCCGGCCTCGTCCAGGCAGGTGTCGTTCTGGATGCAGTAGTTCGCTGCCTGGTACGGGCCGCGCCAGCTGATCGCCGACTTGGCCTTGGCCGCCACCAGCTTCGGGGTGTCGACGGTCAGGGTGAACGGCACGGCGACCTTCTCCCAGCGCAGCACCACCTTGGCGGAGGTGTCCGAGAGGTCGGTGAACTCAAAGCTCATCCGCTCCTGGAGCTCGGCCGGCTGCGGCTTCACCTGGACGCGCAGGGCGTCGTGCTCCGGCTTGTAGGAGAAGGCGCCCCACTCGTCGGCGTCCTTGCTCAGGATGAGCGTCCACTCCCCATCGGTGGGGAGGGTCTGGACGCCATAGATGCCGGCCGGCAGCTCGTGTCCCTCGACCTTGACCGGGGTGCTGAAGCGGATGGTCGTATTCTCGTTGGCGCCGGTGCGCCAGACCTCCCCGTAGGGCACGAGGCCGCCCCAGATCTTCCGGCCCTTGACCCCCGGCCGGCTATAGTGGATCGTGACCTCGCTGATGCCGATGTTCTGCGAGACGCTGGCGTTGGGGCTGGGGCGGGGCAGGTCGACCTGCTGGGCGAGAGCGGCGCCGGCGAGGGCCAGGCCGGCGATACCGGCGATGCCGATCAAAGCCGCCGGCCGGATGCGAGAAGATCTGTTCATGGTGCTCCTCCTAGGGAACGGGTTGTAGGGAGTGAAGGAATCGGGATCAGGCTCCGTACCCGGCGACCGGGGTGGGATGGGCGGCCAGGGCCTCGGCTCGCCGCCGGGAGTCGGCCGCGGCGGCGCGCTCCGCGTCGCCCTGGCCGCCGGCCACGACCCAGCCGGAGAGGTTCGCCAGGATGACGTCGGCGAGCACCCGCACGTGGTCGGAGCGGTCGTTCAAGGCCGGGATGTAGCGATAGCGCTCGCCGCCGGCATGGAGGAAGAACTCGCGGTTCTGGCCGTCGATCTCCTCCACGGTCTCCAGGCAGTCGGCGGAGAAGCCGGGGCAGACCACGTCGAGGCTCTTGATGCCGGAGCGGGCCATGGCCTTGATCGTCTGCTCGCTGTAGGGCTTCAGCCACTCCTCGCGGCCGAAGAGTGACTGGAAGGAGATCTCCCAGCGCTCGCGCGGCAGCCCGAGGCGCTCGGCGGCGAGGCGGGCGGTTTTCTGACAGTGGCAGAAGTAGGGATCGCCGGCCTCGAAGTAGCGCTGCGGGATGCCATGGAACGAGAAGAGGAGCTTCTCGGCCTGCCCCTCCTTCGCCCAGGCCTCGCGGATCGAAGCGGCGAGCGCGTCGGTATAGGCGGGCTCGTCGTGGTAGTGGTGGACGGTCCGCACCTCGGGCACCCAGCGCCAGGTGGTGAGCTCGGCGGCCACCGCGTCGAAGGTCGAGCCGGTGGTCACCGCGGCGTACTGCGGATAGAGCGGCAGGACGAGGATGCGGCGGCACCCCTTCCCCGCCAGCTCGCGCAGGGCGGCCGAAATCGAGGGGTTGCCGTAGCGCATGCCGAGCGCGACGTGGATCGGCGTCCCCACGTCGCTCCCGAGGACCGCCGCGATCGCCGCCGCCTGCCGCCGGGCGATGACGAGGAGGGGCGACCCCTCCGCCGTCCACACCTTCTGATAGAGCGCCGCCGAGACCTTCGGCCGCCGGGGGAGGATCGCCACGTGGAGGATGGTCCACCACAGAGCGCGGTTCATCTCGATGACCCGCGGGTCGAGCAGGAACTCGCGCAGATACCGGCGCAAAGCCGGCGTCGTGGGAGCATCCGGGGTGCCCAGGTTGGAGAGCAGGACCCCCACCGCCGGGACCTCCCCGTGCTGGAAGTCGGGTTGTCCGAAGAACTTCATTGAACGGGGAGTTTACCCCAGGCCGGAGGCGGATGGCGGCGCCGGCTCGTGGACCTCTTCCGAGTAGGGCATGACCAGAAAGCCCTCGCGCGCCGCGGCGAGCCGGAGGCGGTCGTCCAGGCAGACGAAGCCGACGCCCCGGGGGTGCTCACGGCACCAGAGGAGGGCGGCCGAGAGCTGGAGGGAATCGCCGGCGCGCAGCGGGTGAACGGCGAGGAGCCGTTCGGCGCGGCTGCGGACCTCCTCGACCGGCTGGACCTCGAAAGCGCGCGCCCGCAGGTAGTCCAGGAGGTCCTGGGCCTGGCGCACGCCGGATTGGGCGAGCCGGCCCTCGCGCTCGACGCGCGCCAGGGCACTCCTGCACTCGACTGGGGTCGCCCACCAGAGGACGACCTCCGGGTCGCGCCCCAGGAGGTCCTCGATGCGGCGGCTGGCGGATTGCTGGATCAGGAGAGGGACCAGCGCCGAGCTGTCCCAGAACCTCAACGGTCGTTCCGCCGCTCGTCGAGGAGAGCGCGGAGAACGAGGCCGTCGGCATCGGCGGGGCGAGGCAGGCGCCAGAACTCGGCGTCCAACTTCTGCTCGGGAGCGCGCAGGATGCCGGAGCGCACCAGCTCCTCGGTCGCCGCCTCCGGAGCCGTCGACGAGAGGGGGACGATCTTCGCGATGGGCCTTCCATGCTCGGTCACGAGGACCTCCTCTCCCGCCTTCACCCGGGCCAGGTTCTCGGAAAGAGAGGCCTTGAGCTCGGTAACGCCGGTCGTATGCATGGTAGGGTCTACTCTAGGCTTTGCAAAATGACCTGTCAAGTCAGATTTCCGTCGACGCGGAGCGGTGCGACGGCCGGCGATGACTGCCTGACGGCCGGCGATGACTGCCTGACAGCCGGCGATGACTGCCTGACAGGGTAGTGGGGTCGCAGTGTGTTGCCGGCTCGGCCGGTCGGGAGGGGCGGCTGTGAGGGCCGGGGATCTCGGGGAGGCGGTCGTCGAGCGTAATAAAAAGTGCAAGTCTTCTACAACTTCTTCAACTAGAATAAAGCCGTGGCCTACTCAATCTGCCTCACAGGAGAGGTCTTACGCCATGCTCGGTGGAAGGCTTGGCACTTCATGGGGGCTCATGTCCTCTGGGAGCTTGCTGTGATCGCCGCCGCTGCTGTTGTGGGTGCTATCACGGGAGGCCACGGTTGGGTGGTAGTCGTCGAACGTGGGTTAGTTGGTGGGTTGTTGGGGCTTGGGGGGACAATTGGCCTTGTGTTTCTGTTCTACGTTATCCGTACTGCTGTGTCGAAAGACCCCTTCCTCCCAAGGGGGTTTAAGCTCAAAAATCAGTCTACTCTCGACGAAAACAGCTCTAGGTTATTTTTTGAAATCTATGTCCCCATCCAAGGCGCTCGATTGTGTTTCGAGTGTGACACCCCACTTTTTGACTCTTGCGAGTTTTGGCTCCAAGAACGTGGCGATGAGGACCCTCACAAAGTCGCAGGGTTTTCGGAGAAAAACAGTTGCAGCTTAATTATTGGCTCACAAAACAAAACCCCTTATAGTCTCATGGTTAAGCTAGTTGGAAAACATCCTCCTCGGTTGTTTCGTGTGGTCCGAGAGGAGTTTCATCACGACGTACACCAGTGGAAGAGGCTAGAGCAGTAACCCCTTAACCCTGTACCGCCTTCACCAGGTCCAGCATCGACCACGGCTTCTTAGTCAGCCCCGCGGCCATGGCCGGGGTCATCCTGATGCTCTTGTGCATGCGGCAGAAGTTGTAATAGGCGAAGTAGAGCGCCAGGGCCGCCCGGAGGTTGCCCTTCTTCCGGCTGAAGCCGTTCGATAGCCGGGTGAAGCGGCGGAGATGGCCCCGGAGCGTCCAGTTGGCGCGCTCGACGTGTGAGGTGCAGATCCGGTCCTCTTCCGGCGTTCCCGAGATGATGATCTTCTCCTGGCCTATCAGGCGCGGCGGTCCATACCGCCGCGCCTCTTCTCCGTTCTCGTTGCCGAAGTCCTTCACCACCTGCGCGTAGTCCGCCCGGGCGCCGAGGTTGAACTCGACGGCGTTCGGATAGCCGTTGAACCCGTCCGTGCTGAGCTGGAAGCTGCCCGCCGTGGCACGGTCCAGCTTCTCGACGAAGTCGTGGGCGTCCCAGCGGTTCCGGCGGCCGAGGTGCCACGCCAGGACGAGCTTGGTGTGCCGCTCGATCCCGAAGTAACAGTAGGCATCCCCCGCGTCCGGGTCGGCGATCTTGTGGCGCTCTCGGGTGCCCTGCTTGCATTTAATGAACGTCCACAGCTCGTCCGCCTGCACGTCTTTGACCGGGACTCCTTTGATGGTCTCGGCGAGCATCCGCTCGCATCCCTCGCCGACCTGGACGAGGAGGTTCAGGATGGTCCGCTTGCCTACCTCAGTAACCCGCTCAATGGCGCGGATCGAGCTGCCCTCGCAAAGCAGGGAGAGGCAGAGGAGCGCCCTGTCGTCCGGCAGGCGCATGTCCCCAAGGAGCCGCTCCGGACGGTCTGAGAACGTCTTCCGGCAAGTGAGGCAGCGGAAGCGTTGATTACCTTTGCGGTCCTTCCCGAAGCGCTTCGCGGCGCCGTCGCAATGCGTGCAGTTGGGGGACATGGCGGTCGGGGCGGGAGAGTCGTAAGCGATCATGGCTGCCTTTCGTAGTCCCTATGGGACCACATGCAGACCATAACCACGAGCGCTTGACGGGTATTCCCATTGGGACTACACTCCTCGACATGCCAGAAGATCGGATGCACACCGCGTCGATCCGGGTCCGCTTCCTGCCGGAACACGACGCCCTCATTCGGGAAGCCGCCGAGCACGCCCTGCGACGCAAGGGGAGCGGCACCTTGTCGGACTGGATCAGGGAGACGTTGGTCGCCGCCGCCCGGCGTGAGCTGGAAGGGGACGGCAAGGGGTAGAGAGGGCCGGTATGAACCGGCGGGGCAAGCTCCTGGCGAGCAGGCCGAGCTGCCAGCGGTAGGGGGGACGGGGGGCGAGTAGGGGAAGAAGGTGCCGCATTGAAAGCCCCTTTCGAGGGAGCTGCGCGGCCGCCTGGGCGATGTATACTGTCGCTTGTCGAGGTGCCAGACGGCCGTGTCTGTCCCTCATGATCGCCAGCGGGCTGCAACCCTCTGGCGATCTTTATTTTGGGGCACGGGTTTACCTTCTGTCAACACTCAAACCACTGGAAATATTGAACTTATTGCCCCTATGGTTATGGGTAATTCACCCACAACTAGAGGGGTAGTTGTGAGTGACTTTACTCACAACTACCCCTCTAGTTGTGAGTAAAGTTAAAGGCCGCTAGGGAAAACTCTCTCCTTTTTGGACGGCAGCCCATGCTTTTCTGGCCTTCCTGTAGAGGCGTTTCTCAGCAGCTTTACGGGCGGACTCGGGGAAGCGCTGTGCGATCCGCACGGTCGCAGCATGTGGGTTTTTACACGCTTCGCAGATCAACAGGCCGATGATCGCCCGGAGATCTTCTTCGTCATCCTCCAAGGGATGCCCAACCTTGGGACGCCAAGCTTTGAGGGCAGCAAGAAACCTCACTACCTGGGCATCGTTAAGGCCGGCGGCGTTCACCGCGGCCTCGATCGCCTCAAACGGGAACCGCCGCTTTGACGGCAAGGCACCTCCGCCCGGTGCTCCGCAAAGGAAGGAAAGTGGCGCGGCGGGCCGGGTGCGGTGCCCAGCGTTCGGCGGCCAAACCTAGCCGCGCCAACAGGGGGGAGAGTATCAAAAAGGGCCGGCCCCTTTCGGAACCGGCCCTCGGTGCTACGCGTCCTCCCGCCGGAACCGGTCAAGAACCGGCCCCGGGTCCTGTCCTGGCGGCTCCCGCCCTCCTGTCCCGTCCCAGCGCACCCATGTCCCCGCCAGCTCCGCCGCCAAGCTCTTCCCGTGCGCCTGAGTGTGCAGGGTCGCCAAAATCCGAGCGGATGGCAGATAGGCGAGGGAGTAGGTTTCGGTCGATCGCCGGGGACCGGCCGCCGTCCCCCTGAAGATGCCGAAGGGGGCGGAGACGATCCCCTGGACGGTCGGGGTGCTCCCGTCCTCCAGGGTCACTCGGAAAGATCCCCTGTGCCACGCCAAGGGTACCGGCGCCCCGGCTCTGGCCCTGGCCTTGAGGTAGGCATCGGCGGCGGCCGCAAGCCATGTGCCGGCGGAGCGGTGTCCCTCCGCCTCTGCGGCCCGCTTCCACCTGGCCGACTGCTCCACTGTGGCGTGGACGGTGAAGCTGGCGACCCGGAGGCTACTCATGCCGGGGTCCCTTCCATGGCTTCTGCCATCTCCGATCCTCCGCCCTCCGCTCTCGCGCCTTCTGTCGTTTTCTCCTCCTCATCTCCGTCTCTTCCTGCCGGATGGTGCGGCGGACTTCCTTGAGCTTGCGATGGTGGCGGATGACGTACTCGGCACACCAGACGAAAAAGCTGGAGACGGTCTGCCCCCAGAGGGCGCGTGCGGCGATCTCATATCGCCACTGCGCGTGGTCGTCGTCTACACGGACCTTGTACACGAGAGGGCGGAAGTCGCCCTTACACGCGTTCCGCCGCGCTTCGTAGCGGTCTCCTGCGTTCCATGATCCGCTCCCCATGGCTACACCTCGCTGAACTGCACGCCGTAAGGGGCGGAGTCGGACGGGTGGACGGTGAGGACGAACCAGCATTGCGCCTCCGGGGTGTCGTCTTTGGCGTCCCAATCGCGCCAGATGACGAACCACCGTCCGAAGAGGTGTGCCACCGTGAGACGGCATTCGTCTGGGCCGTATCGGGGAGACCACCCGGGAGTGGGGGCGAAGTGGACGGCGGCGGCCGCATCGTAGAGGGCTCTGCGGGTCGCTTCGGTGACTCGGGACAGATCGATGGGGATAGACTCGGGCAAGCTGGGCATGGGTATCCTCCGTGCTCGGTCAGGCTCCGGCAAAGGTGTCCGCCTCTGTCGGGGCCGCTTCGTGGGGTTGGGAGAGGGCGTTCCTCCCCCTACGGGGAGGAAGCTACAGCAACTAGGGCGGAAATTTCGGCAACACATTAAAGCCCCACTACCCCTGACAGCCGGCGATGACTGCCTGACGGTCGGCGATGACTGCCTGACAGCCGGCGATGATCGCCTGACAGCCGGCGATGACTGCCTGACGTGCGGCGATGACTGCCTCGGCTGTATGCTTCGCTAACCAGTTGAGGCGCGCTCGTGCGTCGCAGACGCGTAGCTTATCGGGAGCCGATCTCCAGCCAAGACCCTTTTAGTCCAGAGAAGGACCTTGATCCATCCCTGGAACCAAAGAGTGACCCATGCTCTGGCTACGCGCTCTGGCCATCTGGCTCCTCCTGATGACCGCCGAAGTGATCCACGGCACGCTTCGGACGCTGTTCCTGGCTCCTCGGGTCGGCGACTTCCTGGCTCGGCAGATCGCCGTCGGCACCGGCTCTCTGATTATTCTTGGGATCGTCGCGCTGACGAGGCGCTGGTTGCGGGCGGAGTCGGCCCGGAGCCAGCTGGGTGTGGGGCTGCTCTGGGTGGTGCTCACCTTGGTGCTCGAGATCGGCTTGGGTCGCTTGGTGTTCGGCTTCCCTTGGGAGCGGATCCTCTCCGACTATGACCTGCCTCGGGGCGGCTTGATGCCGCTCGGGCTGCTGGTGATGGCTCTTGCGCCGCTGCTCGTGGCGCGCCGAAGGTGAGACGGGATAAACTTGTGACCTGATGAGGGCTCATGGAAGCGAAATAGTTTTGGAGGTTCTGGGTGAGGCGAGATGACATCCTGGCGATTCTGAGAGCGCACCGAGGAGATCTCGACCGCTTCGGCGTCAAGTCCCTGCGCCTGTTCGGCTCCGCAGCTCGCGACGAGGCTCTCCCGGAGAGCGACGTGGACCTCTTGGTAGCCTTCGAGGCCACGCCGACGTTCTCGGGCTTCATGAAGCTACGGATCTTCTTGGAGGATCTGCTTGGTGTAAAGGTCGACCTCGTGACCGAAACCGGCCTCCGGGATCGAGTTCGGCCCTACGTCGAGAAAGATGCCATCCGTGTCGCGTGACGCGCGGCTTTTTCTCGAAGACATCGAAGCGAGTTGCGCGAAAATCATCCGCTTCACCTCAGGCCGGACACGCGACGAGGTATTTGTCGACGAAATATTGTTCGATGCGGTCGTTCGGAATCTTCACATCATTGGTGAAGCGGTCAAAAACATCCCATCTGAATGGCGCGAGAGGTATTGCGATGTCCCGTGGCGTGAGATCGCCGGGTTGCGTGACGTCGTCGCGCACGCTTACTTCGCCCTCGAGCTCGATATTCTCTGGAATGCCATCAAGGAAGAGGTGCCAGCGCTGCTCCGGAACGTCAGGATCATCCTTGAGGAAACACAGCTGAAATAACGGAGTTGGCGGTAGAGGTTAAGCCGTCGGCTATTCACGTCCCGATCGGATGGCAAGCAGGCGCGTCACCTCGCGGTAGAAACGCTCGAAAGAAGGGGACCTCTGACGGGCGACGGAGAGGTCGAAGGTGGCGGCCAGAGCTGGCTGATCGAGGACGGGAGCGTAGGTGCGACCTTTCTCCATGTGGGCGGAAAGCCATTCCTTGGCGCCGCGGATCGCCTCCGGGTCCGCCGGAGCGGTGAGGTCGGCGGTCAGACCGCGGCAACCCCGGAGAGATTCTGCGGCGGCGAGGAACCAGGCCTCAAACTCCATGTGAGCGAGCGCGACACCGATCGCAAAGTCACTCCTCACTCGAACCGCCCTTGCCAGCACTTCCCGCTCCAGCTCTTCGGGGTCGCTGCCATCGCTGTCGAAGACGATGAGAATGGCGCCACCGGCTCCGGCCCGCCGAGCCGCGAGCTCGACCGCACGCTCCAGCTCAACGGGCTTGTTCAATTTCCCACGCGACAAGCGGATGCGATGCACGATGTGGACGGCGAGGTTCGGGGCGACCTCCTGAGCAATGCGGCGGACGAGGAGGGGCACAGCCTCGATCTCGCCGTCTCCTTCGACGATGCAGGCGAGTTGGACGTGCATTCACTCCGCCATGGGGGCGAAGAGATCGGGCTGCGTGTGAAGCGTCTTGGCCAGGCTTTCCGGATCAGGGAGAAGCTGATGGAGGCGGAGGAGCTCGCCGGGGGTGTAGAGCCGATCCTTGAGAACGGACCTTCCGACCTCGTCGAGAGGAGCAAGCCAGGTAATGCCTTGTTCGATGGCGACGGCGAGGATCGAGCCTGGGGCGACCCTGGCGTCGTCCAGCAGGTCCGGGCTGTGGCTGGTGACGAGGATCTGCGTGGCCCGGCTCGCTTCGAGCACCGCATCGAAAAGCATCCCCACGGCCGCGGGGTGCAGGGCGATCTCGGGTTCTTCGATGCCGACCAGCGGAACCTTCCGGCGCTGGCCGTTGGCCGATTGAAACAGGGCGACGAGCACACCCAGGGCACGCAATGTCCCGTCCGACATGTTGTTGGCAAGGAAGGCCGTGCCTTTTCCCTGGATCTGCTGACGGAATTCCAGCGTCTCCATGGGGCCGATGGTTTTTGCGTCGACGCCTTGTACACCGGGGACGGCCTTGGCGAGATACTCCTCGATCCGCACTTTGATGGAAGGCGCATGGGTGGCGAGATGGGCCAGGACGCTCGCGAGGTTGTTGCCATCCCGAGCGAGCAGCTCGCCCTGGTCCGGCTTCTCCAGATCGCGGATACGGTCGGGATTGAGGTGATAGAACCCCATGCTGGAGAGCGCTTCGTAGATCGGCCGGAACTCGGGAACTCCCGAGGCCCGCACCAGGTAAAGTCGATCGTCCACGCCAACCGGCAGGACCGGCGCACTCTTCGAGACCACCTCGCCACTGCGGACGGAGTAGTGGACAGGGGCAGCCGGTGCCTCCGGCGAGACGAACCAGCAATCCTCCTTCTCGACCTCGTACCCCCCGTCACCCGAGGAGCGGATCTGGAAGGCATAGAAGCCCCGCTCGCGGGAGCGCAGGCGAAATTCGAAGCGGCCGCCGAAGTGGGTTGAGGGGATCGGCGAGCGCCGCAGAACCTCCGGAATCCCGCCACGGTCCCGAATCGCATGATCGAGAGAACTCCGTAAAGCATCCGCCACGAAGCGCAGGGCATCCAGGAAGTTACTTTTTCCCGAGCCGTTGGGACCGACCAGGAAGGTCAGCGGACCGAGCGCAACGTCACAGGAGGCGATGCTCTTGTAGTTCTCCAGGAGAACGCGGGTGAGGAAGGTAGGGTCCGGCATAGGCAGGCCGGACCTATTCTGACATAACCCGGTCGCTTGGGTTTTTACCCGCCTCCCATCAACCCGAACACCTCCTCCACCTGCTGCCACCCCACCCGCATCAGGAACGTATTGTTCCTCCCGTACGACTTGCTTCCCAGAATGAAGAACCCGGGCTCGGGATTCTTCAGGGTCTCGGCGCCGTGGGTGGTCTGGGCGAGGCAGTCTCCGGCGCCGGCTCCCAGGAGGGCGGCGGAGAGGTTGATCGGGCCGCAGGTGGCGTAGCACTCGTGGACCTGGAGCTGGCGGTAGAGGTTGGCGTCGCCCACGTAGCCGGTGAGGGAGAGGACACGGTCGACCGTTACGGTTCGGGGCTCGCCACCGTTCTGGAGCACCACTTCGGCCCCGCCGTTCTTCTTCTGGAGGGCCTCGACGGACACCCCGCGATGAGCTTCGACGGCGGGAGAGGCGCCGGTGGCCAGCTCGACCGCGGTGGTGGTCAGGCGGGCGCGCTCGGGGAGGGGGTCGTTCGGCTGGGCGCCCCAGGTCGGCGCGGGGCTGCGGAGGACCCAGAGCACCCGGGTTCCCGGGGCCTGGCGGGCCAGCTCGGCGAGCTCGCGGGCGGCGGTCTGAGCCGAGTGGCCGGCGCCGGCGAGGAGGATGGTCTTTCCCGCCCAGTCCGCGGCTTCCCGCGCGAAATCGGGGACTTGGCGGCGGATGGCTTCTCCCAGCTCGCGCTCGCCGGGGGCGGGGATGCCGCCGTCCCCCAGGCTGTTGGGGTGGCCGTAGGTGCCGGTGGTGTCGAGCACCAAGTCGGCCCGCTCGGTCCACTCGCGGCCGGAGGCGTCGGAGAGGAGGAGGCGGAAGGGGCGCCGCCCGCGCTCGGGGGTGGCGATCTCCTCGTGTTTCAGGAGTCCCTCCCGACCCACCGCCAACACCCGGGTGCCGAGCTTCAGGTGCGGCGCCACGGTGGGAAGGGCGGCGAGCGGCGCGAAGAGCCGGTCGGCCAGCTCTTGGCCGGTCGTGCAGTCCGGTCCTTCCGGGACCTCAGAACCGGCCGACCTCAGACTCCGCCGCATGCGTGGCGAGACGTTCAGGTCCCAGGGGGTGAACAGGCGCATGTGCCCCCAGGCGCGGACGTGGCCGGCGACCTCGGGGGCGGCCTCGTAGAGGGTGAAGGGGAAACCGGCTTCGGCCGCGGCGAGCGCGGCTTCCAGACCGGTCGGACCGGCGCCGAGGATGGCTAGGTGGGGCTTGGGCTGGGTCATCGTGTGATCCTCAGAAGCGGGAAACGGCCCGTTCCCGGGCCGGCAGGATCTCCAGGCAGGTGGTCCACCACCCGGTGAGGATGGTCTCGACGAACTCCTCGGGCAGGCGCTCGCGGCGCATCTCGGCGGCGAGGCCCTGGTGGTCGTAGGGGAGGGGCAGGAGGTCCACCCCGAAGTCCCCGCCACGCGCCTCGATCAGGGCGTACCAGACATGAGGGTTGCCGTCGTTGGCCGGGCGGCCGATCACCCCGACGTTCACCACGTCGCGGCCGGAGGGGAGCCGGCGGTGCCAGTGGAGGCCGGTGTGGGTGCAGAGCAGGCCGTCGCAGCGGTTCTGGTCGAGGAGCAGCTCCAGGAAGGGGACCGGCGAGGTGCTGGCGAAGAGGAATTCGTTGATCCGCCGCGGCGAGCCGTGGACGAGGAGCAGCTCGCGCTCGCCCACTCGCACCCGCCGCCGTTTCGGCAGGCCGCCCATCCAGGCTTTCATTTCCGGCGAGCAGTTCTCCGCCGTGTAGCGGTAGGAGAGGGCGGCGAAGTGGTTGTCGCGCGGGTCGGTGTAGCCGCAGTTGCAGTCCTCCCGGCCGGCGGCGAGCGACTCCTCGTAGTTGCCCTGGAGGACGCGCACGCCGCCCTGCACGAGGAGCGGCCAGACCTTCTCCGGATGAGGGCCGAACGCGCCGAGGTCGCCCAGGCAGTAGGCCGCCTCTGCCCCCCGCCTTGCGGCGTCCGCCAGGAGGGCGGAAAGCGCCAGGTGATTGCTGTAGACCCCGCCGAAGACCGCGATCCGAGCGTAGGGCCCCTCGACCGGAGTGGAGTCGGGAACGCCGGCCCGGTAGGCGGCGGTCGCCGCCGCCCGCTCCGCCGGCGAGAGGGCCACGCCCTCCACCTGGGCCGCGGCGCGAAAATCGCCCAGCGGCACCAGCCGCTCACCCCAGGTGGCGAGGCCCCGATGGGCGGTCAACCGTTCCCGCAGCTGCTCGGGTATCCGGTTCGCCATAGTCACTCAGGCATGGCTCAGGTCCTGCAGCTCACGCCGTAGACGTGGCAGGTCCAGCAAGCCGGGTGGGAGAGGGCGAAACCGCCCAGGGAGTCGGCGAGGGTCTCCCCCATCCGGCCGGAGGGCTCGTTGACCAGGATCGGGCAGACCCACACCCCCTGGTCGGTCACCATCCGGCAGGCGCTGCACTGCAGGTGATCCCAGCTCCCCTCCGGAACTTCGCCCTCGTGCAGCCGCTGCCAGCTGGCATAGGCCCCACCGCGCTCGGCCTCGGCGCCGATCTGGAAGACCGGGAGGATCTTGAGCCGCGGCCGCTCGACTCCGAGCGAGCGGAGAAGGGCGAAGAAGCGGGCCTTCCCCTCGTCCGCGCTGGCCTCGGCGCAGACCTCGGTCACCGTGATCACCGGGTTCAGGCCGGCCGCCACCAGGTTGCGGATGCCGTCGAGGATGCGCTCGAAGGTCCCCTCGCCGCGGATCGGGTCGTTGGTCGCCGCGTCGTAGCCGTCGAGCGAGACCCGGAGGTCGAGCGAGGAGTCGGAAGTCTCCTCCAGAGCCTTCAGGCGCCGGCAGCGGGCAGGGTCCAGGAGCAGGCCGTTGGTGAGGACGGTCGCCGGCCCCACCTGGAGGGTGGCGGCCAGGATCGCCTCCATCTCCGGGTTCAGGAAGGGCTCGCCGCCGGTGAAGTAGTACTCGCGGACCCCGAGGGTCGCCGCTTCCGCCAGATAGCGCTCGACCTCGGCCAGGGGCATCATCTCGTGCGTGTGGTTGGTCGGCGAGCAGGAGATGAAGCAGTGGGTGCAGGCCAGGTTGCAGACCGTCCCCCCCACCTGGAACCAGAGGGTGTCGAGCGAGCGCAGCTCGACCTGGGGGGCGTCGTCGAGGGTCGGGTCGGTGGCGATCATCTAGAAAAGCGTAACAGCGTCACGGCGAGGGCTGTTCCGCCCTCCCACCCTGGCATCAGATTGGCAGAGCGCCCTTGGCGTGGCACAGATCTTACCTCGTCATGGCACCGGTGGGACTTCGGGCCTTGCGCTATCATGCCTTCGCTTTGAGACGATTCCTGCTCTTCGCGCTGCCCCTCCTGGTCCTCGCCATGGCGCTGTTCAACTTCGCCCTGGAGGCCTTCGGCCTGGCCCCCGACCCGGCGCTCCTCGCCCGCCTGGGCGGCGCCGGCTCGCACGACCTTCCCGGCTGGGTGGTGCTCGGCACCTGGTGCCTGGAGGCGCTGGGTCTCTCCGCCCTCTTCCTTATGATTCACGGACGGCAGGGGCAGGAGATCCTCTACGGCCTCCTCACCGGCTGGATCGCCTGGGTCTTCCGCGGCCCGCTCCTGGTCGTGGCGGTGGTCGGCCTGGGCGGAGTCAAACCGGGTCCCTGGTGGTCGATGACCTTCTCCTGGTTCGTCCTCTATTCGCTCTGTGGCCTGCTGCTGGGTTCCCTGGCGCAGATCGCGGGGCTCTGGCCGTGAGGGTCAACCTCCCGGCCGTCGAGAGCTCCCGCGCTTGAAGATCGCCGCCGTCGGCAAGGCCCTGCCGCCTCATTTCTACGACCAGGAGACCCTCCTCCTAGCCCTGAAGCGCCGCTGGTCGCTGCGCCACTTCAACCCCGAGCGCCTGGAGCGGCTGCACAAGAACGTCCTGGTGGGCGGCCGGCACCTCGCTCTGCCCATCGAGGAGTACGACACCCTGACCACCTGGGGCAAGGCCAACGACGCCTGGATCCGGGTGGCCCAGGAGGTCGGGGCGGCGGCGGTTTCGGAGGCATTGGGGCGCGCCGGCCTGACCGTCGACGACATTGGCGCCCTGATCTTCGTCACCGTGACCGGGGTCGCCACCCCTTCGATCGACGCCCGCCTGATGAACCGGCTGTGCCTCCCCTCCGGGGTCAAGCGCATGCCCATCTTCGGCCTCGGCTGCGTCGCCGGGGCGGCCGGCATCGCCCGCGCCGCCGACTACGTCCGCGCCTACCCGGACCAGGTGGCGGTCCTCCTCTCGGTCGAGCTCTGCTCGCTCACCCT
>DASQPA010000543.1:0-52333 GCA_035644215.1 Thermoanaerobaculia bacterium | reverse complement strand
CTGGGCGAGGGCGCTCATCGGCAGCAGGAGGAAGGCGGCGAGAACGGCGAGGACGGCACATCCTGGTCGAAGCATGGTCACCTCCGAGGCGGAAATGGAGCGCAGTTATCTTACGAGGCACGATAAGGCCCTCTCCGCGGGAAGTCAAGCCAAGCGCCGATGACCGGACGAGGGGGGCCGGAAGGCCCCCCTCGCGAAAATCAGACCGCTGTGCGCGCCGACTAGAAGTCGTAGCGCCCGGCGAGCTGCACCGTGCGCGGGGTGCCGACGCCCAGGTCCTTGCCGAACGTGCCGGCGGGAGCCTGGCCCGTGCCCCAGATGGTGTTGGTGACGAAGCGGTTGCCGCTGTTCGTGCAGTTGAAGCACTCGGCGAACACCGCGAGCGTCCCGGGTCCGACCTTGAAGTCCTTCGCCAGCCGCAGGTTCAAGCTGTAGAAGGAGGGCTGGCGGAAGCTGTTGCGCGCCAGGTGGACGCCGTTGATCGTCGGCCGGTCGGTCGTCGGCTCACCGTCGCCGTTGACGTCGACGTTGACGGTCGGGTTGTACGGCGAGCCGGTCTGGAAAGCCAGCGAGCCGGAGAGGCCCAGGCCCCACCAGGGAGTCTGCCAGAGGCTGCTGGTGACCGCCTTCCAGCGCTGGTCGCGGTTGGAGTAGCCGTAGTTCAGGTCGAGGTTGTTGTAGTCCTCGGCCTGGATGCCGGCGAAGTTGCGCTCGTTCGAGTCGTTGTCCTTGTCCTGCGACCAGGTCACCGCGGCGAAGAAGCTGAAGTTGTCGGTCAGGCGGCGGTTGAAGGTGCCGGTGATCCCGATGTAGCGCGAGCGGCCGTCCGAGCGGCTCTCGGTGATGCGGCCGTAGTAGGGGAAGGGGAAGACGGTCTTGCTGTAGTTCGGCAGGCCGTCCGTGGCGATCGTGCCGTCGTACTGCCGGTTGGCGTCGCGCAGGCGCTGCAGGTTGTGGCCCTGGGCGTAGGTGACGTCGAAGCCGGCGGTCGAGTGGCTGAAGACCTCGCGCTCGCCACCCAGGGTGATGCGGTCGGTGTAGGGGTCGTTGAAGTTTGAGGCGATGGTGAACACCCCGGGCCGCGCCGGGGTCGGGATCTTGGTGAAGTCGATGCGCTCGACGCCCTGGACCTGGAAGTTGCCGCCCCAGCCCGGCGACAGCGGGTCGGTGGGCTGGAGGACGTTGCCGGCCGCGTCGCGCGGGGCGGTGATGATGTACTGCGTGCCGCGCAGACCGTTCGAGGTGTAGAGCTGGGCGAAGAGGATGGCCGGGGTGCGGCTCCAGAAGCGGCCGGCCGAGAAGCGCAGGGCGGTCTTCGAGTCCGGCGCCCAGGAGACGCCGAAACGCGGCGAGAACTGCTTGTTGGCGTCCGGGATCTTGGCGGTGAGCTTGAAGGAGCCGTTGGGATTCTTGTCGTTCTGGTTGAGGACCGGGTCGTTGGGGTTGTCGAGACCCTCCCAGCGCAGGCCCGCCGAAATCGTGAGGTTGGGGTGGACGAACCACTGGTCCTGGAGGAAGAGGGCGGTCTCCTTCTGCCCGAAGTTGGCCCGGCCGGCCTCGGTCGAGGTCAGGCCGCCCAGACCACCGAACTGCCGGTACTGCGACCACTTGCCGTTCAGGAAGTCGGTGTTGTTGTTGAAGATGAAGACGCCGCGCCAGTTGCCGCGGAACACCTGGTCGATCGAGGTGTCGTTGTAATCGAGGCCGGCCTTGATGATGTGGGTGTCGAGCAGGTAGGTGAGGGTGTCACCCGCCTCCTTGCGCTTGGTGGTCGAGACGATCGGCAGGAAGCTCACCTCGCCGTAGCGCGCGGCGCCGACCTGGATCTCCGGCAGGCCCAGGCCCTTGTCGGCGCGCGGGGTGTCCTCCTTGGTGTTGTTGAGGTTCAGGTCGTTCAGGATGTTGGCGCCGAACTGGCCGGAGTAGCTCCCGATGTAGGACTTCGAGTCCATCCCCTCGACGCCGTTGTAGCTCGCGGTCCGCGTCTGCGCGTTCGAGGTGCCGTTGACGCCGTTGTACTTGGCCTCGTTGACGCGCGCCAGGATGCGCTGCGACGGGGTGATCTGGAAGTCGAGCCGCCCGAACTTGACGTCGCCGTCCCGGGTCTGCCCGTAGGAGGGCGGCGAGGAGAGGGCCGGGTACTTGGTGAAGACCGCCGGATTGAGGACGAAGGAGGAGATGGGGACCGTCACGTCCTGCTTCTGCTTGTCGTAGGAGAGGAAGTAGAAGAGCCGGTCCTTGACGATCGAGCCGCCCAGCGAGGCGCCGTACTGTTCCTTTTTCTGGTCGGCGGTCTGGGCGCGCGGGGTGTTCGGGACCTTGGCGAAGTCGGCGATCAGGCTCTGCGGCTGGTCGTAGTAGAAGGCCGAGCCGTGCAGGCTGTTGGTGCCGCTCTTGGTGATGACGTTGACGAAGCCGCCGCCCGAGCGCCCGAACTCGACCGAGGCGCCGTTGGTGATGACGGTGAACTCCTTGATCGCCTCCTGCGAGATGGAGAGCGGGGCGCGGCCCTCGGCGCCGCCCACCGTGCCGCCGAAGAAGGCGTCGTTGTAGTCGACGCCGTCGATGGTGACGTTGGTGTTGATGCCGCGCTGGCCGGAGATCGAGAGGTTGCCGCGCTCGGAGTCGAGGCGGGTCTCGGGGGTGAGGAGCACCAGGTCCTTGAAGTTGCGGCCGTTGACCGGGATGGCCGCGATCTGCTCGCTCTGCATCGTCGTCCCGGTGGTGGTGTTGGTGACCTCGACGAGCGGCACCGCGGCGGTAACCGTGATGTTCTCGGTGATCTTGCCGACCTGCAGGGTGAAGTTGACCGTCGGGGTCGAGCCGAGAAGCAGGCGGACGTCCTTGCGCGAGGCGGTTTCGAAGCCCTCGAGCGCGGCGCTGATCGTGTAGGTGCCGGTCGGCAGGTTCAGGACCCGGTAGAACCCGTCCTTGTCGGTGACCGCCGCCAGCTTCAAGCCGGTCTCCTGGTTGGTGGCCTCGACCGTGACGCCCGGCAGGGAGGCGCCGTCGCCCCCCTTGACCGTGCCGGAGATCCGGCTGGTCGTCACGTCCGTCTGGGCGAACGCCGCTCCGGCCAGGGCGAACAGCAGACCCAGGGCGAGGAACGCAGAGGCCCATGTACTCCTGCGAAGATGGATACGCACCATGCAACCCTCCTTTGGTGTGCGTTAAGGGGAAGCAGTCGGATTCTAATGAAGGACGGGACGCCGCGTCACCGACCTTCATGAACTTCGCGTGACAGCTCGGTAACGTCCGTCCGGCCCGGCCGGCGGTGTGTCCCCGAGCGCCGGGGGGAGACCCTTGTGCTAGTCTTCCCCCGGGTCGACTCGCGGCCCGGGCTTCAGGTCCCTGCGAGAAATCGATCCGGTCTCAAACGTATCTCTAAAACAACCGGTGCCGGGTATTATGCAACAAGAGAGGCCTCTTGTGAGCATCGTGATGGGGAGCAGGTCGGATTGGGAGACCCTGCGCCATGCCGACGAGCTGCTGACGCGCTTCGCCGTCCCCCACGAGTGCCAGATCGTCTCCGCCCACCGCACCCCCGAGTGGATGCGCGAGTTCGCGGTCGGGGCGGCGGAACGCGGGATCGCGGTGGTGATCGCCGGCGCCGGGGGCGCCGCCCACCTGCCCGGCATGATCGCCGCCCAGACCCTCCTCCCGGTGCTCGGCGTGCCGGTCCAGAGCCAGGTCCTGAACGGGCTCGACTCGCTCCTCTCGATCGTCCAGATGCCCAGCGGGGTGCCGGTCGGCACCCTGGCCATCGGCAAGGCCGGGGCGGCCAACGCCGCTCTCCTCGCCGTGCGCATCCTCGCCGTGGGAGACCCCGAGCTGCGCGCCCGGCTCGCCGACTTCGTCGCCGAGCAGACGGCCCGGGTCCGCGCCGAGACCCTGCCGTGACCCCCCCGCCCGTCCTCCCCGGCGCGACCGTCGGCGTCCTGGGCAGCGGCCAGCTCGGGCGGATGTTCGCCATCGCCGCTCGCCGCATGGGCTACCGGGTCCATACCCTGTCGCCCGAGTACGACACCCCTACCGGCCAGGTCGCCGACCTGGAGGTGCAGGCGGCCTACGACGACCTCGACGCGGTCCGCCGGTTCGCCCGCGGGGTCGACGTGGTCACCTTCGAGTTCGAGAACGTCTCCGCGGCGGCGGCCGAGGCGGCGGCGGCCGAGACGCCGGTCCGGCCGGCGGGGAGCGTCCTCCACACCTGCCAGCACCGCCTGCGCGAAAAGCGCTTCCTGGAAGGCGCCGGCTTCCCCGTCGCCCCCTTCGCCGTGGTGCGGGGGGAGGCGGAGCTCGCCGCCGCGCTCCAGACCGTGGGCCTGCCGGCGGTGGTCAAGACCGCCGGCTGGGGCTACGACGGCAAGGGCCAGGTGAAGATCGGGAGCGCCGCCGAGGCGGCGGCCGCCTGGACCGCGCTGGGAACCGACGAGGCGGTGGTCGAGGCCTGGATCGACTTCGAGCGCGAGCTCTCGGTGGTCGCCGCGCGCGGCCTTTCCGGCGCCTATGCCGACTACGGGCTGATCGAGAACCGCCACCAGAACCACATCCTCGACCTCTCGATCGCCCCGGCCGGCGCGCCGCCGGACGTCCTGCGGCAGGCCCGGGAGATCGCCCGCGGGGTGCTCGACGCCCTGGGCGTCGTGGGGGTGCTCTGCGTCGAGCTCTTCCTCACCCGCGACGGTCGCTTGCTGGTCAACGAGCTCGCCCCGCGGCCCCACAACTCGGGCCACCTGACCTTCGACGCCGCCGTCACCAGCCAGTTCGAGCAGCAGCTGCGCGCGATCTGCGGCCTGCCGCTCGGCGCCACCGACCTCCTGCGGCCGGCGGCCATGGCCAACCTCCTGGGCGACCTCTGGCAGGCGGGCGAGCCCGACTGGGCCGCCGCCTGCCGCTCGCCGGCCGTCAAGCTCCACCTCTACGGCAAGGCCACCCCCCGCCCGGGCCGCAAGATGGGCCATCTGACGGCGCTCGCGGCGAGCCCCGCCGAGGCCCTGGCCGCGGTGGTCGCTGCGCGCTCCGTGCTCACTCCTGCGCAGTCCGTGCGCACCCGTTGACCCTGCACCTCGTCTACACTCTGCGGACTTACTCCCGAGGTTTATCGAATATGCAGGATTGGCTAATCTACGGTGCCAACGGCTACACCGGCGAGCTGGCGGCGCGCGAAGCGGTACGGCGCGGCCTCTCTCCCATTCTGGCGGGGCGCAACGCCGGGGCGGTCGCCCTGCTCGCCCGCGAGCTCGACCTGCCCTCCCGCGCCTTCCCCCTGGAAGACCCGGCCGCGGTGCGCGCCGGCCTCGTCGGGGTGGGCGCGGTCCTCCACTGCGCCGGCCCCTTCGTCCACACCAGCCCGATCATGGTCAACGCCTGCCTGGCGACCGGCGCCCACTACCTGGACATCACCGGGGAGATGGCGGTCTTCGAGGCGATCCTGGCGCCGCGCAAGGCGGACGCGGCGCGGCGGGCCGGCATCGCTCTCCTGCCCGGGGTCGGTTTCGACGTCGTCCCCAGCGACTGCCTGGCGGCGCGCCTCGCCGCCGCCCTCCCCGGGGCGACCGAGCTGACCCTCGCCTTCGCCTCCCCCGCAGGCGCCGGTTCCTGGAGCCGGGGGACGGCGAAGACGATGATCGAGAACCTCCCCCACAGCGGGGCGATCCGGAAGACCGGCAAGATCATCCCGGTGCCGCTCGCCTACGACGCCCGCGAGATCGACTTCGGGGGGCGCCTGGGCAAACGCTGGTGCGTGACCATCCCCTGGGGGGACGTGTCGACCGCCTACCACTCGACCGGCATCCCCAACATCCGGGTCTATACCGGGATGAGCTCGCGGCGCATCCGGCGCCTGCGCCGCCTGCGCTTCCTTCTCCCCTTGACCGGGCTCGCGGCGGTCAAGAGCTTCCTCAAGCGACGGGTCGACCGGACGATCACCGGTCCCGGCCCCGAGGCGCGGGCGACCGGCCGGACCTATCTCTGGGGCGAGGTGAAGGACGCCGCCGGGGCGACCGCCACCGCCACCCTGGAGACCCCCGAGGCCTACGCCTTCACCGCCGTCTCGGCGGTCGCCGCGACCGAGCGCGTGCTCGCCGGCGGCGTCCCCCCGGGCGCCTGGACCCCGTCTCGCGCCTTTGGTCCCGACTTCGTGACCGGCCTGCCGGGGGTGGTGGCCGGGGAGGTACGGCGGGCCTAGGCTGGACTCCCGATCGTGATCGGCGTATGCTCACTGAGCATATTTCAGCGATTGGGGGTTCACCATGCTGGGACGTCCCTTCTCTTCGTTCTCGTCGCTCTGCCGGGTGGCGGTGCTCCTCGCCGCCCTGGTCGCCCTCGGGGCGGGTGTCGCTACGGCCCAGACGACCCTGGTGGCCGACCTGGAGACGCGGAGCACGACGACCCTGAATGCCGATCCGGCCGGGTTCGTCCCGTTGGGCGACCGGCTCTATTTCTTCGCCACCGACCCCTTGAACGGCCGCGAGCTGTGGGCAACCGACGGCACCGAGGCGGGCACCGAGCTCGTCATCGACCTCTGCCCGGGTCCCTGCTCCTCCAACCCGGACAGCCTGATCGCCGCCCAGGGGCAGCTGTTCTGGATCGCCGACGACGGGGTGAGCGGCGCCGAGCCGTGGACCTCCGACGGCACTGTCGAGGGGACGCACCCGCTGCGCGACATCTGCCCCGGGGCCTGCGGCTCGCTGGCCGCCACCCCCCGGAGCCTGGTCGCCGCAGGCCGCTTCGTCTACTTCGGGGCCACTCCCGGCACCTCGGCACAGGAGTTGTGGCGCACCGACGGCAGCGCGGCCGGCACCGTCCGGGTGGCCGCCATCGGACCGGGAACGGCACACTCCCGGCTGGGCCAGCTGACCGCCTTCGGCGGAGCCCTCTACTTCACCGCCGACGACGGCATCCACGGCGAGGAGCTGTGGACGAGCGACGGGACGGCCGCGGGGACCCGGCTCGCCGCCGACTTCTGCCTCGGCGCCTGCGCCGGCCAACCCCAGATCCTCGCCACGGCCGGCAACCGGATGCTCGTCGCCGCCACCAGCGCAGACGACAATGTGGAGCTCTGGCTGGTCGATCCGCCCGACACCTCGCGGCAGGTGCTCGTCGTCTGCAACCGGCACGGCTCCTGCCCCGGCCTCTCCGCCATTCCCTGGGGCGACGGTTTCCTCGCCGGGACCTCCCAACTGCTCCAGATCGACGGCGCGACGGCCCAGGCCACGGTGCTGCATTCGTTCCCCTACAACTTCTACTCGCCCCTCGTCCGCTCCGGCGGCCGCGCCTTCTTCGCCGCCGACGAAGCGGCGAGCGGCATCGAGCTGTGGACGAGCGACGGCACCCCGGCGGGCACGGTCCTGGTCCAGGACATTTACCCGGGCGACCGCGGGTCGGCCCCGACCGTCCTCACGCCCTTCGGCAACGGCGTTCTTTTCTCCGCCTTCACTCCCGCGGAGGGCCAGGAGCCCTGGTTCTCCGACGGCACTGCCGCCGGGACCCACCTGGTGCGCGACGTCTATCCGGGTCCCCTGACCCAGAGTGCCGGCTCCTCGGGTCCCGAGGGCTTCACCGCCTGGGAGGGGCGGGCCTATTTCGCCGCCCAGAGCCCCGACGCCTACTTCGACCTCTGGGCGACCGACGGCACGGCCGCCGGGACCGGCCTCGTGCGCGCCATCGGCCGCGACCCGGGGAGCTCGGCCCCGGCCGGGCTCACCGCCTTCGCGAACCGGCTGTTCTTCGTCGCCTCGGCCGGCCTGCGCCAGAAGGAGCCCTGGGTGTCGGACGGCACGGCGAGCGGTACGGCGGCGCTCCTCCCCATCCCCGATCTGGGTCCCGTGACCTTTTTCCCGACCGCCTTCTACCCCTTCGGGGACCGGCTGTACTTCGGCACCCTGGACACGCTCTGGCGGACCGACGGCACCCCGGGGGAGGCGGAGTTCTTGAACGGCGTCCTCTTGACCAACGGCGTCTCCGACTATTGCGGTCCGCAGCAACTTCTCTCGACCGGGAGCCGGCTCTTTCTTCTCGCCCAGCTGCAGACCCGCGCCTCGTACCGCTGCTCCCTCCCGGGCTCGGATCTCTTCACCTTCTCGGGCCAGGGGTTCGTCACCCCGGTCTCGGCGAGCCCCTACCCGTACGGCTTTCCCGGCCGCATCCTCGCCGCGCTCGGCGACCGCCTGCTCCTCCTGCGGCCCGACACGCCGCACGGCGCCGAGCTGTGGACGAGCGACGGCACCGCCGCCGGTACGGCGCTCCTCGCCGACCTCTGCCCCGGCCGCTGCAACTCGTACCCGCACGGCTTCGTGCCCCTGGCCGGCGCGCTGCTCTTCTCGACCGGCTACCTCTACGATTACAACAGCGACTCCCTCCCCCCGGCGCTCTGGCGGAGCGACGGCACGGCCGCGGGGACCGTCCTCCTGCGCTCGTTCCCGGAGCTCAACCCGCGCCAGGTCCTAGGCGACCTCGTCCCCGCCGCCGGGCGCCTCTACTTCCTGGTCTCCGGTTTGGCCTCGGGCGATGAGCTGTGGGCGACCGACGGCACCGCCGCCGGCACCGTCCGGGTGAGCGATCTCGGCCGGACCCTGGGGGATGCTCCCCGGGCGCGCCGGCTGACCGCGGTGGGCACCCGGCTGTTCCTCGCCGTCGCCCATGCCGCCACCGGCGAGGAGCTGTGGACCTCGGACGGCACGGCGGATGGCACCCGGATGGTCGCCGATCTCTACCCCGGCCCGGAAAGCGCGTCGCCCCAGGAGCTGACGGCGATCGACGGCCGGCTCTTCTTCGCCGCCAGCGACGGGCTCTCCGGCCTGGAGCCCTGGGTCTCGGACGGCACCGCCGGCGGCACCCATCGCCTCGCCGATCTCGCCCCCGGTGCCGATTCCTCCTCGCCCCAGGGTTTCACGGCGCTGGGCAACCGGATCTACTTCGCGGCCGCCGACCGCGTCCACGGCCGCGAGCTGTGGTCGATCCCGCGTTCCGGGATCGTGCCGCCGATCTGCCAGGCGGACGCCGCCACCCTCTGCCTGGGCCACGGCCGGTTCGCCGTCTCGGTGCGCTGGCAGAGCCCCAACGCCCCGGGCGGCGCGGGGCCGGGCGGGGCCGTCCCCTGGAGCGACGAGACGGGCCTCTTCTGGTTCTTCGCCCCGGGGAGCACCGAGCTGCTCGTCAAGCTGCTCGACGGCGGCGCGGTCAACGGCGAGATCTGGTTCTTCTCCGGCGCCCTGTCGGACGTCGCCTACGACGTCACCGTCCGCGACCTGGCGACGGGAGCCCAGCGGGTCTATCACAACCCGTCCGGCACCTTCTGCGGCCAGGCCGACACCTCGGCCTTCCCCTCCGCCGTGCCGCCGATCCAGGTCGCCCCGGTGGCCCCGCGTGCGGCAGAAGAGCCGACCCCGCGGTCCACCGCGGCCGGCTGCACGGGCACGGCGGTCGACCTCTGCCTGGCCGGCGGCCGGTTCCGGGTCGAAGTCTTCTACCGCGACCCCCACCCCGGCGGCGCCCAGGGCAACGGGATCGCCATCCCCGGTTCCGACCAGACCGGCTACTTCTGGTTCTTCGACCCGGCCAACCTGGAGCTCGCGGTCAAGATCCTCGACGGCCGGGCGGTCAACGGCCGCTTCTGGGTCTTCTACGGCGCCCTGACCGACGTCCAGTACACCCTGACCGTGACCGACACGGTGACCGGCGCCGTGCGCACCTACGAAAACCCGGCCGGCCGGATCTGCGGCGGCGCGGACGTGGCGGGGTTTCCTGGGTCCTGAGGATACGTGGGCCGTCGTCCGCAGAGATAGGCGAGAGCCAGAGACGACGGCCCAGCACCGCGCTACCGAGCCCTTCCCGCGCTACGCCAAGAACGGCATCCAGCCGATCGCGGAGAGCCGGACAGGCGGCAGCTTCACGCCGACGCAGGCACCTCCGCGACCGGTTGAGCGTCGAAAGTCGATTACCCGAGCCCCATCGCCTGTAAGGAGTCGGCCACCAGGACCTGTTTCGCCAGTTCCTTGAGCCGCTTCGCCGAGGAAATCGCCTCCACCTGCTGGCGTACCCGTCGCGGCAGGGTACCGAAGCGCTGCCTCAGCAGTTGCAGGAGGAGCTGTTGCATGCCCTCGACCTGGCCGGCTTGGCGGCCCTCGACTTGGCCGGCTTGACGGCCTTCCACTTGACCGGCTCGGCGGCCTTCCTCTCGTCCTTCCTGCAACCACTCTCTCAAGGTCTCTTCGAGCATGGGGATGTCCTCCAGCATCAGCGTCTCGGGGATTATAGCGCCGGGGTGAAGGCGCCTTACGAGGTGAGCGACCCAGGTGCCGAAATCTCGCCGGAGATCCGACTCGTCGCTGGGCGGCAGGAACACGGCGAGCTCGGCCGCCAGGGAGAAGAGATCGGTGGGAGTCGAGGTCTCGAGCTGGAAGAGGGCGGCGACGGGGCTGCCGGGCCGGGCCAGCTCTTCGGGGCGCAGCCGCTTTTCGTCGATGAGGAGATAGGAGAGCTGCGGCTGGTAGATCTCGGCGCCTGGCGGTACGGCGCGGAACAGGCTCGTCAGGTCGAGCGGGACGTTCCAGGGGCGCTTGCCGTTGTAGAGGACGAGCGGCACGACGGCGGGCAGGCCGTCGGCGATCTTGACCTCGCCGCTCCGTACCAGTCCGGCGAGGAGGAGGGAGACGTAGCCCGAGAGGCGGAGCGCCATGGTCGGGTCAGGCGTGGACTGGAATTCGAGGAGGAAATAGAGGTAGAACCATCCCCGTCCCGGGTCCTTCCAGCGCAGGCGCCAGACCAGGTCGCCGCGGAGCTGGCGCAGTCTCCCGCTGACGTAGCTGTCGCCGACCCGTTCCAGGGTCGAGAAATCCAGATCCTGAATCCAGTCCGCATCGAGGAACCCCCGCAGGAGGTCCTCGACCATCTCACGGTGGGAGAAGAGAAGCTTGTAGCCGCTGTCGTGTTCCGCCATCGATCCCTCCAGGACCGGCCTTGAGTGGCCCGTCTGAAAGGAGGGACGGAAAACGCCCCCGCCGATCGCTCAACGGTTCGGTGACGACTCCGGATACACGAAGCGGATCTCCGCCTCGATGGCCGGCAGCAGGCTCTTGTGGACCGGGCAGGTGTGACCGGCGTTTTCGAGCTTCTTCTTCTGGTCGGCGGAGAGGCCCGCGGGCATGTGGACCTCGACCGGCAGCTTGGCGATGCGCCGCGGGTCGCTCTGCATGTGCTTCTCGACGCGGAAGGAGGCGGTCGTGAAGTCGATCCCCTCGCGCTCGGCGACGATCGCCATGGTGGTCACGATGCAGGCGCCCAGGGCCGACGCCACCAGGTCGGTGGGAGAAAAAGAGCTGCCGTCCCCCTTGTTGTCGACCGGCGCCGCGGTCTTCAAGCGCGCTCCCGAGGGACCGTGCGTGAGCTCCATCTTGAGGTTGCCGGTATACGTGCCCGTGATCTCGACCGCCATTGCGACCCTCCCTTTCTACCCAGAGGGCCCTACCTTACTATCCCGGCCGCGCCGGCGTCGAGAGGGCTTGGGCGGTCCGCCGGCGGCCCTAGCGGAAGCCGTCGTAGCGGAGCCGGGGGTTCCGGCGTGCCCGCAGGAGGTAGGCGCCGATGTCCTGGATCAGTCCCAGGGTGAGGAGCTCCCGCTCGGTCGCCTGCTTGAACGCCACCAGGGCGGCGTTCGCCTGGCCGTGCACGTCGCGGGCGACGAAGAGGGGGAACATCTCGTCGGCCAGCCGCTCTACCTCCTCGATGCGGCCCTGCTGGAGGTAGAGGGCGGCGAGGTCCAGGGTGACCAGCGAGGCGTCGTAGCCCAGGTCGCGGCCGAGGAAGCTCCGCCGCGCCTCCTTGAAGGCCGCCTCGGCCTCGGCGAAGGCGGCGCGGCCCGCCGCGATCCGCCCGGCGAGCCAGGTCAGCCGCAGCGCCGTCCAGGGCTCGGTCGCCTCGGCCGCCGCGCGGCGCAGCTCGGGGAGCAGGGCGGCGGCCTCGGCGGAGCGCCCGCAGTCGTTCAAGAACCAGGCGAGGTGGAAAGCGGCGATCTGCGGCAGGTGCGGCTCGCGCTGCAGCTCGACCCCGCGCAGGCCCTCCTCCAGCAGCGGGATCGCCCGCTCGGCAAGGCCGGCGTTGCCCTGGACGATCCCCTGGAAGATCAGCGCCCGGCCGCGACGATGGGCATCGCGGATGTCGCCGTAGATCTCGACCGAGAGGTCGAGCAGCTCGGCGGCGCCCTCCAGCCAGCCCTGGTCGGCGAGGAGGAAGGCCTTCAAATCCAGGATGCGCGCCTCTTCGAGCGGGTCGGCGGAGCCCTCCTCGGCCAAGGCCTCGGCATAGCTCAGGGCCTGGTCGGCGCCGGCCAGGTCGCCCCCCAGGCGGCGGGCGTTGCCGAGGTAGGCCCAGGCCCGGGCCTTCAGGTCCTGCACCACGGAAGTACCGTAGTGGGCGGCCGCGAGGCAGTCGGAGACCTCGACCGCCAGCTCGGCGAGCTCCAGCGCCCGGGACGGATCGAGGGCTCCCGCCTCGGCGCTCTGCTCGATGAGCAGATCGCAGAGCGCCAGGGTATGGAGCTCGGGCCGGCGGCGCAGGACGGAGAATCGTTCGGTGCGCGGATGGGTGAAGAGCGCGGCCTCAAGATGGGGGGCCGCGGCGCGCTCGAGCTCGATCTGCGACAGGCGCTTCTCCAGGCGTTCGAAGGTGCGGGCGAGGGCCGCCGGGTCGTCCGAGAGGAAGGAGGGCACGGCGTCGACCAGCTCGCGCCAGGTGTCGGGATCGACCGCGAGCGGCAGGAGCAGCCGGTCGACCTCGGACTGGCAGGTGATGCAGCCAGTGCGCAGATGCCGTTCGATGCGGCCGCTCTCGTCGTCGGAGACGTCGCCACAGGCGAAGCGCTCCAACGCATGATGATCGGGGTGGGTGCCCTGCATTGCTCCTCCTCGAAACCCGCCCCCTTTGGGGGCGAAGAAAAAACCGGCCGCTCGGGCCGAAATCATCGATCGCTTCCCGCGCCCTGCCCTCTTCGCCGTCGCGCCTGGCGCGATCGGCGGTTCCATCTATGAGAACAGTTGCCGTCGGGGCGCCAAAAGAGACACGCCCCTCCGTTTCTGCCGCGGGAAAGACCTCTTTCATAAAATAGGGTGCGCGGGGGGCAGGGAAGGAGCGCCGTGCAGGGACGGCCCTCGGCGCCGGCATGTTCTCCCGAGACCGTCGGCCTCCCCAGCCGCGACGGAGGGGAATCGAGTCCAAGGGTCCTCTCTGCAGGTCGAGAGCTGCTCCCTCGACCTCCGAGCCGGGCGCCATGCGCCAATTTGGCGCCCAGCGCAGTTCCCGGCCTTTGAAATTCTTTCGCCTTGTGTGGTAAACCCTCTCCGCGAGGACGAGGAGAACGAAATGGAGATCCGGCAATTTCGGGTGGTGGTCCGTGCCAAGAACTTCGAGCGTACCTGCCGCTTCTACGGCGAGAGCCTGGCCCTGCCCCGGCTCCAGAGCTGGGACGGCGAGTCGTCCCGGGGGGCCATCTACCAGGCCGGCTCTGCCATGATCGAGGTGCTCGGCCGGCCGGCCGGCGAGACCTCGCGGGCGCGGGACGAGGCCTTCGAGTACCAGGGACCCCAGCACAAGCTGGCGCTCACCCTGGTGGTCCCGTCGGCCGAGAAGGCTTACGAGGAGCTGCTCTTCCGCGACAAGAACATCCCCGGCGGGCTGCGCCGCGAGGAGGACGGCACCCTGATCTTCGAGACCCATGACCCCGACGGGGTCCGTATCCTCTATCGTCAGGCCGAGGCGTAAGCGCGGGGTGAGGCTCGGCTCGCATCCCCTCTCCGTCCGTCTCGGTCTCTGCGCGACGCTCCTCCTCGCCTCTCCGGGCGTCCGGGCGGCCGAGCGCTGGACGGTGGACGACCTCATCTACGCCGAGAGCGTCGAGGACTGGACCCTCTCGCCCGCCGGCGACCTTGCCGCCTGGGTGCGGACCGGGGCCGAGAAGACCGGCGAGCCGGCGGAGGAGGAGCGGACCGCCAACCTCTGGCTCACCCACTTGAAAACCGCCGAGTCGATCGAGCTCACCCGCGGGGTGGACGTCGTCTCCCACCCCGCCTTCTCTCCCGACGGCAAGGAGCTGGGGTTCCTCTCCAACCGGCCGCTCGCCGAGCGCAAGCCCGGCGAGACACCCGCTGCCGCGATGGAGGAGGCCGAGGTCCAGCTCTGGATCATCCCGGTTGGGGGCGGCGAGGCCTACCCGGTCACCCGCTTCGACCGCGACGTCCTCGACTTCGACTGGGTCGACGACGAGACCCTGCTTGTCCTCGCCAAGGAGTCGCCCTCCTTCCACGAGCGGGAGAAGAAGGAGCGGCAGGACACGGCGGTCGTCGTCGACGACGCCGAGAACGAGCCGCCGGTCCGCCTGTTCAAGGTGTCGCGCGACGGCCGCGAGATCCGCCGGCTGACTGCCAACGACGACTGGATCGACTCGCTCGACCTGGCGCCGAACGGCCGTTTCGCCGTCGCCTCCGCCGAGCAGAGCCTGTCCTACAAATTCGACCAGAAGGTGCCGCCCCGCACCTACCTGGTCGACCTGAAGAGCGGCGCCCTGAAGCGTCTCTTCGAGGGCGAGAACCTGGTGCCGCACGACGTGCACTGGGCACCCGACGCCTCCGGCTTCTACTTCGCCAACGACCGCAGCAGCCACCCCACCTACCGCACGGCGACCGTCACCGACCTCTATTTCCACCGTCTGGCGGACGGCAAGACGGAGCGGATGGACCTCGGCTGGGAGCGGGGGCTGGGCGGCGACTACGCGCCGACCCCCGACGGCTTCGTCGCCCTCCTCTCCGACGGGGTCTCGCTCAAGGCGGCGCGCTACACCCGGCCTATCCACGAGGGGAACCGCGAGGGGAAATGGAAGCGGCAGGATCTCGCGGGCACCCACGCCGCCCACCTCGACAACCTGGAGGTCTCCCGGGACGGCCGCACGATCATCTACCAGACCTCGACCGCCACCTCGCCGCCGGCCGGTTTCGTCGCGCGGCTCGACGGGGCGCGCCTCGCCGCCGAGCGGAAGATTGCCGATTTGAGCTCCGGCCTCCGCGCCAAGCCCATGGGCAAGGTCGAGATCGTCCACTGGAAAGGGGCGCGCGGTGACACGGTCGAGGGGCTGCTCGAGTATCCGCTGGATTGGAAAGCGGGGGAGAAGCGGCCGCTCATCCTGGAGATCCATGGCGGCCCCAACGAGTGCGATCGCGACAGCTGGCAGGCGGACTGGAGCGAGCCCGCCCTCCTCTGGCGGCAGCGTGGCGCCTTCGTGCTCAAGGCCAACTACCACGGCAGCGCCTGCTACGGCCTGGACTGGGTCGAGTCGATCGCCGGCCACTACTACGAGCTCGAAATCCCTGACCTGGAGGCGGGGGTGGACGCGGTGATCGCCCGCAGCCTCGTCGACCCCGAGCGCCTGGCGAGCGCCGGCTGGAGCAACGGCGGCATCTTGACCGTCGAGCTCCTCACCCGTTCCAAGCGCTACCGCGCCGCCTCGGTAGGAGCGGCGGACGTCGAGTGGATCAGCGACTGGGGTAACGTCGACTTCGGCGCCTCCTTCGACAACTACTACTTCGGCGCCCCGCCCTGGGAGAAGCCGCAGGTCTACGTCGAGAAGTCGCCCTTCTTCCGCCTGCCCCAGGTGACCACGCCGACCCTCGTCTTCTCCGGCACCGAGGACCGGAACGTGCCGCCCCACGAGTCGTGGTCGCTGTTTCGCGCCCTGCAGCAGATCGGCAAGGCCCCCACCCGGCTGGTCCTCTTCCCCGGCGAGCCGCACAGCCTGGCGAAGGTCGCCCACCAGCGGCGCAAGCTCGAAGAGGAGCTCGACTGGTTCGACCGCTACCTCCTGGACAAGCCGCGCGCCCGCCGGGCGGCGATCAAGGACGGCACCCCCCTCGCCGGTCTCCTCGGCCGCGCCAAGGCGGCGCGGGTGGGGAGCGCCTTCGGCCGGCAGGTGAACGGGGTGCTCGTCCCCGAGACCGTCTCCTTCCACGGCCTGGACGTCGGCCGCTTCGAGGTGACCCAGGCCCAGTTCGCCGCCTTCGATCCCAAGCTCCAGGTCGACCCGGGCAGCGAGAACCTCCCCATGGCGGGCCTCCCCTTCGCCCGCGCCGCCGAGTACGTGGCCTGGCTCGCCAAGCAGACCGGCAAGCCCTTCCGCCTGCCCACCGAGGAGGAGGCGAGAGAGCTCGACGAGGCGGCCGCCGGTACCGGTAACACCCTGGACCGCTGGGTGGGCTACGACCCCAACCCGCACGACCGGAAGGAGATCGCAAAGGCCATCAAGGACCTCCCCGGCGAGGCTCCTCTCCTCCTGCCGGTCGGCAGCCTTTCAGGAGCCGGGGACGATCCGGTCTTCGACCTGGACGGCAACGTCGCCGAATGGGCGGTAGGGAGTGGAGGCCAGGGCATCCCGGTCGGCCCCAGCGCCGACCGGCCGACCGATCCGCGGAGCGACGACCTGCCGGCGGCGGGTTATGTGGGGTTAAGGGTGGTGCTCGAGGAGAAGACGCCGTAGCGTCCGAGCCGCCGTATGGCGAGGATAGCGAGCAGCAGAGCGAGCAGCGCCAGGCCGAGATCGGAGAGGGTGGGGATCACCGTGAGCACCGTAAAGCAGCAGGGATCGCTCGGGCCGGGCAGGCTCGGCTCGTCCGTCGGGCTGCTCGATTCGTTGATCCCGTTGCCGTCGGCGTCGAAAAGGACCGTCCCCTGATTGCAGATCGTCGTCCCCTTGGTCCCCGCTCCAATCTTCGCTGTGACGGTGAGAGTCACGCTGCCGCAGGCTGGAATCGCTCCGTTCCAGCTCACGGTGTTGGCGGCGACCGTGGCGCTGCCGCTGCTCGCGCCGGCGCTCAGGAGGGTCAAGCTGGCGGGCAGGGTATCGGTGAACTCGGGCCCGGGGTTGTCGCTCTGGTTGGTGGGCCCGCCGTTCAAGATCACGAAGGTATAAGTGATGATCCCACCCTCGATGAACGGGCCGTCGATCGCCGTGCAGTACCCCGCGATACCGGATTTGGGGACGACGTGGTCCACGTCGGTGGCGGTGTTGTCCTCCGGCGTCGGATCGCTCTGATCCGGGGGGAGCGAGACGGTGGCCGTATTTCGCAGCTGGTCCGAGCAGGAGGAAGGGACGCGGACGAAGCCGCTGACGTGATAAATCTCCGTACCGCCCGGGGGGAGGGTCAGGGTGTCCTCCAGGGGTGAGGTCATGGAAGTCGGGCAGCCCGCGCCTCGGCACCAGCTGACCTGGCCCAGTCCGGAGGGGAAGGCGGTGTCGCGCACCGTTGCCGTACAGGTCTGATTCGAGTTGTTCTGCACGGTCAGGGTGTACAGGATGGAATCGCCCGGCGCGACGGAGGTCACTCCGTCGGTCTTGGTGATGGAAATATCGCACGGGCAGTCGATCCGCGTCGCCGCCGAGGCTGAGACGATGGGAGCGTTGTTGCTCGTGGCGGTTGCGGTGTTGGTGAAGGTGCTCCCGCAGGGGCCCGCCGGTGCCTTGTACTTGGCCTGAACGGTCGTCGTCCCTGCGGGGAGATCTCCCAGGGAGCAGGGAAAGCCGGCGGCGCACGGCGGGCTCGCGGACAGGAACTGGAAACCGGCGGGAGGCTCCTCCAGGATCTGGACTCCACGCGCCGCGCAGGTGTTGTCGACCGTAAGGGTATAGGTGACGGTCGCGCCCGGCTGGACCGCGGCGGGGCCGCTCTTCTGGAGGGTGAGGGCCACGTCCGGCGGCAGCACCTGGGCCGTGGCGGTGGCGCACTGGGGTCCATCCTGGGAGGTGAGGCAGGCCGTGTTGGTGATCGCGGTGAGGTCGCAGCGCAGCGGGACGGTTCCCGTCACGGTATAGGTGACCATGCCACGAGCGGGAAGGATCACGGTATCCGAGATGTCGGTCAAGCTCGCGGGCGCGGGCGGGCAGCTTGAGCTTGGGGGGCCTGGGGCTCGACACCACCTGGGATTGAGCAGACCGGTCGTGCTCAAGAGGTCCGTGACGGTTGTGGTCCCGGAAGCGTCGCCGACGTTCTGGACCAGAATCGTGTAGGTGAGCAGCTCAGCCGGGTTGACCGTCGGGCGATCGACGGTCTTGGTGATTCTGAAGATTGAAGTGGGAGGTTCACTGCGGACCCTGTCGGTGTCCGCGCTGGTGTTGTTATCAGGATTCGGGTCCGTCAACTCCGCGGGAGGCGCGACCGAGGCGACGTTGGTCAACCTCCCCGTCGCCGCCGAGTCGACGGTCGCCGTGAAGCTGTAAATCACCGTGGCATGCACCGGGAGATTCACCTGGCCTTGGCGGTTCCCCGGGTTGGGGTTCGACACGGTACAGCTGGCACCCGCCGAAGCGCTGCAGGTCCAGGAGACAGGGATCAGGGAAGGAGGAAAATCGTCCTGGACGAGGGCGCCGATCACCGCGGCCGGGCCGGCATTGGTGACGGTGATGGTATAGCGGACGGTCTGCCCGGGGTCCACCCCGTTGACGAAGTCGTCTTTCGTGATGGAGAGGTCCGCGGTCGTCGGCGGCGAGGGCGGGGTCGGCGGCGGCGTATACCCCTCGTTCGTGCCGAGCGCCATGCAGTGGCAGTGAACGGAGCCGCCGACGACCACGATCTCACGACCGAGAACCACTGCGGGAGCCTGGTCGCGAGGCGTGCGCATCGACATCCGAGGGGTCCAACGATCGCTCGCCGGGTCATACTCGAAAGTAGCGCCCTGGACACCGGAGCCGGGGATGAACCCGCCCAGGACGTACACCTTCCCGTTCATGGCCGCCGCGGCCGAGGTCTGCTCCGCGATGGGCAGCGGGGCTCCCGTCCGCCACGTGTCGGTGGCGACGTCGTAGATCTCGACGACGTTGGTTTGGGAGGCGCCGCAGCAGTCCGGAGACCCCCCGATCGCGTAGATCTTGCCGGTTTTCTCCACTGTCGCCGCGGCGAGGAACACCCGGGCCGTGGGCATGGTAGCCTTCTGGGTCCATGTGTCGGTCGCCGGGTCGTACATCTCGAGCGCGTTGCTCGGGCCACTCCCGCCGATCGCGTAGATCTTGCCCCCAAGGGTCACGGCGGCGAGGCCGTAGCGCGGGGCGTGCATGGGACTCTTGAGGACCCATGAGCCGGTAATCGCGCCTGGTGTGTACTCCTGAACGACGTTGCCGCTCAGGTAACCACCGAGAATGTAGATCCGGCCATTTCCAGGTGCCACCGCAGCGCCGCCATAGAAAATAGTCGGGATCGGGTTCGGGTCGGCGGTCCAAGCCTTCGTCGCCGGGTCGTAGATCTCGACCCGGGTCTCTTCGAACGTGGAGGTGTGGAGCGGGGGCTGGAAGCAGGGGGATCCGCAGCCCCCGAAGGTGTAGAGCTTGCCGTCCTCCACGGCGGCGGCGTGAAGCCTGAGGGGCGTCGGCAGGTCGGGGCCCGGATTCCAACTGTCGCCCTGCGCCCACGCACGGTCCGCGCTTCCAGGCAGAAGGAGCCATAGGAGCGACAGAACCGACAACTGGATGGTTGGCTTCATAGTGGCGGCTTTTCTCCTAGTGTACTACACTACCCAAAAGAACGAATCATCTCCTCCCGCGGAGGAAGCGTTTCTAGAGATATTTGATATGCGCTTATCGCCATGCCTTGGAATTTCCCCCGCGCGGGGGAAATGTCTCGCTTTAGGTTTCGTTCTCTGGGGAACGATCGGCGGAGGCGCGGTCCTGGCCCAGGGCTTCAACTTCGGATCGGATCCTCCGTGGGCGGTCGAGAGCCCGGGAGGGGTCGGATCTACATTCGGTCTAGGGACTGAGTATCTGTCCGAGAGGCAGGGACGTCTCGAGATCCGCTCCACGCACAGCGTCCTCACCCTGCTCGACCGCGAACACGGAATCGTCACCACGATGATAGAGAACGGCGATCCCGCGCTTCTCCAGCGCAAGTTCGACGTCGAGTGGCGAGCGCAGGGGCCGGGTGTCACGGTGCCGCTTCGCCTGCCGAGCCTCCACCTGCCGGGTGGAGGCGGAATCTACTCCAGCCTGGTCCTCGATGCTTCTACAGCCGACGTCACCCTCGACTTCCACGACAAGCCGGAACAACCGGCCAACAGCGACTCTCTGCACGGAAGGGGGCCGATGTACGGGCTGGGGCTCGACGTCATCGGCGCGGTCTGCAATCGCTGCCCGTGGTACGCGGTAGGCTACCAATGGCGGAATTTTCCGAGCCTGACGGTAGATCGTTCGCCGCATTTCTTCGCCCCGGGTTTCAACGTGTTGGGAGACAAAGTCCGGCTCAACCGGAAAAATCAATCGTTCTCCACCCGGATCGGCTACACCTTGCCCGGCAACCGGGTCGCCACCTACGTTGGCGTCCGGCGCTTCATGACCGGCATCGTGGTCCAGGACAAGGTGAGCCTCGGCAGCCAGACGCTCCCGGAGGAGACGGCGCTCTCTTCGCTCTCGAAGTTCGCGAGCAGCAGGACCGAGAAGGTCGTGGGTATCGATGTCCACCTCGGGGGGCCGTTCTTCGCACGCTCCGAGTTCGCTTTCGGCGATCGGCAGCGGGAAGGGCTGCTCAGGCTGATCTATTTGAAGTCGCCCCCTGAAGAAAAGAGGATCATCTCGAACGAAAGAGAAGGTGCTATCGCCGATGCGATCGTACCCGGCCTCGCTCACGCACGGGAAATTTTTGAGTCGCGTTGGAGAAACCTTTCGATCGTTGAAGGCCCTGGCAGCACGCGCTACTACCTGTTGCGAGAAGTGGATGCCCTGCTCGTAGGGCTCCTTCAAGATATCCTGAAGGTTCTTAATCCTTACCCGGAACTGCAAGCTTTGGGTGACTGGGCAATGGACGAGATCAATCACGCCCGTACTGAGATATCGCGTACAGCCACAGGTGCTTCAGTATACTCGATTCTTGGCCACAGCCGGACTTCTCGCGCGTCTCTTGCGCAGTTTACGAGCGTCTCGGCTTATGCCACTGGCCTTAGTCTTGCTCGTTCCGAAGAGCACGTCCAGGTTGATAAAGTTAACGTAATCCTGAGAGACACTAAGAATTGGCCCTTGGCGGAGGGTACAATCGAGACGAAGGCAAGGAATCACGAGCTCACTATGACTCTCACCTTCAAGACAGATGTCGAGGTCGGTGCCAAGCTCTTGGTTTACCCGCGCTTCAGAAAAAAGAATAGCCCGGCCACTTCAGTTTTGCCGACAAACAGACCGACGCAAATATATCGCGGCAGCTACTCTTTTGAGGTAATAAGGGAAAAGATTCTAGCTTGTGATGCAAGAAAGCCAGGGGCAGAGTCAGCAACACCATGTCCGTTAATTCTAGTGGCCGCGAGCTGCCGTGTCTTGGTATGCACTGTGCAAGAATGCAATGATAACGAGAGTTGCAAGCCTTGAGCGAAACTAACTTAAACTTAAACCTTCCAGCTGTAATAGCTCGCAAATACGTAGGCTACGTGATGGGTTTCATGGTAGCAGGCGCCATGGGCATGGCGCCGTTCCTTGGTAAGTTAGAGGTCCCTGGCTTCAGTGCTTTGCTTGAGCTTTTCCCAGAAGATATAAAAAGAACGCTAATCCCCGCATCTGCGCTCCTCATGGGTGTCGTGGCAGTAGTCGTGCAATTCTCTCCCGGCGAGTTGCAAGCACGATTCCGTTTGGTCATGATCGTGATCATCACGGGTCTTATCCTATTAATTGTTCTTGACAGAATGTTCGTTGTCGAAGTACCCATGGGCGACTGGAATCGCCTCGTCGTGAGAGGCTGGTCGCGTCTCGCGCATTGCGGCTGTGGTTCGGAAGAGGAGGCCTCGGATGCTGTGTGCATTCAAGGTCTCGGTGAGGATATTGGCACCTGCTGGAGCCCTAGAGCACAAGAGCAGGTGAAGCTTTCGCTCCAGCTTTCCTATCTCCTTCTCACGGGTGGCTTCGGCGCGTTGATTGGTCTCCTCGCAAGTGGACAGAAGAGCGGAACTATGGCCTCTACAGTTACAGCTCCAGGGAGGAATCCCGCGACGAGCGCCGCGGCCCTGCTTCCCAGTCCGGCGCCGGGCGAGCCGGCGGTCGCTGCCGCCGGCGGCACCATTTTCATCAGCTATGCCAGTGAGGACATCGGCGCGGCCAGGCAGCTCTTGACCGACTTGCGAGACATCGGCGGCGACGTGGTTTGGTTCGACAAGAGCGCGCTCAAGCCCGGGGACAACTGGGAACAACAGATCCGCAGCGCGGTCCAGCGCTGCGGCCTTTTCCTGCCTCTCCTCTCGGCGAACACCGAGCGGCGCACGGAGGGGTACTTCCGGCTCGAATGGAATGAAGGGGCGGAGCGCTCCAAGAAAATCCAGGGCCGCAAGTTTATCTTTCCCATCGTCATCGACTCTGACTACCATGATTCCATGGAGCGTTATGCTCTCGTGCCGGAGCGGTTCAAGGCAGTCCACTACAGCCACGCGCCGGCCGGCCAGATGAACGAGGCGCTCCGAGCGGAGATCAGAGAGCAATTGCTCGTCCTGCGACGAGCGAGGACGGTGTGACGACTGCCCCCCAAGTCCTGATCGATGCCCAGAACCCGTGGCCTCTGGCTCATGGTGCCGGACCTGGCGGGAAGGTTTGACCTCGAGCGGCCGTCGGTGCTCCTCGACAAGGAGTTCTTCACGGTCGGCGGCCGGCGGCGGGAGCTGGACCTGCTTGCAGAAGTGTCTCTTCTGGAGGACAGCAGCAGATTCCTCCTGATCCATGTCGAGGTCGAAGCCCGCGCCCGGCCGGAGATGCACCGGCGACTCTGGCTCTATCGCCACCAGATCCAGGCCGTCTACCCGCCCGCCGGCGGATAACTGCCTGCCGTCAGGCAATGACTGCGCGCCGTCAGGCAGTGACTGCCTGACGGACGGCAATGACTGCCTGACGGACGGCGATGACCGCCTGACGGACGGCGATGACCGCCTGACGGACGGCGATGACTGCCTGATGGACGGCGATGACTGCCTGACGGACGGCGATGACTGCCTGACGGACGGCAGTGACTGCCTGACGGACGGCGATGACTGCCTGACGGACGGCGATGACTGCCTGACGGACGGCGATGACCGCCTGACGGACGGCGATGACTGCCTGACGGCTCGGTTAGCCGATCCGGTTCCCTTCGCGCCCGGCCCTCCCGGCGGGGATCAGATCATGCAACCCTGCACGATCAGGGTGGGTTTCATCATTTGCCGGGTCAGCAGGCAGGTCTCGGCCAGGGCCGGTCTCGTCTGACCGGTGGCGGCCAGTTGGCGAAACCGGGCCTTCATCTGATCGAAGTTGGACTGAAGGTAGGAGCGTGATCCCTCGGACGCCGTATCCAAACACGCTTGGTAGGCCTTTACGAAGTCATCGCACTCCGGGACGCCGAATTTGTCGTCCGTTGCCGCAGCGGTTGCGGCGGACGCGGACGGTGGAACCGTTGGGTCGCCCGGCTCCGTGGCGGGGACCCGGGCTTCCGTCGCGCCACGGCTCCTATGGCAGGCGGTGAGGGCGACCGAAGTGAGGAGGACCACCACGGCGAGCAGCAGAGAGAGGCTGGGCTTACGCATGGATCGGACCTCCTGAACAGAATCTGCTTTGAACGTAGGGTCCTCGCAAGGGCGATGCCAAGGGCTCTCCTCCTCGAAGACTCTCGGCTACCCGGTGCGAGAGCGACGGCTCCGAGTCAGTGAGACCTGACAAATTCTGACAGAAGCCTGCCCGCCCGACCGGAGCTATCTCGCCACAATCCGCCCCAGAACCTGATCGATCAACCGCTCCACCACCTCCCGGCGGTCCGGCTCGACGTGGGGTCCGGGGAGCCAGATCAGCTCCTTGGGTGGCCGTGCCCGGGCATAGAGGGCGAGGATGGCGCGGCGCGGCATCCGTTCGTCGGCGAGGGCGTTCAACATCACCAAGGGGCGCGGGGCGATCCGGCCGGCCCAGCGCTCGGGGGCGACGGCGGGACCGCCGGCGGCGAGGTAGCCGAGCTCCGCCGCCGCCCGCCGCAGGGGGGAGAACGGGATCGCGCGGCGGAGGGCGGTGTCGATCAGCAGCGGGAGGTCGCCCGCCCCGTGGACCGACCAGACCCGCCGGACCCGCCGGTCGAGAGCCCCGGCGACCAGGGCGAAGGGGGCGCCGAGGCTCACCCCCACCAGCTCGACCCGCCCGGGGTCGACCTCGGGCCGGGCGAGGAGATGGTCGAGGGCGAGGAGGACCGCCGGCGGGGTGTCGAGGACGCCGGCACGGAGGGCGGGGAGCGCCAGGATGCCGCGCGGGCCGTGGGCCGGCGGCGGGCCGGGGTAGGGGTAGGAGAGGGCCGCGAGCACCACCCCGCGCGGGTCGGCCACCAGGTCCACGGCATCCCGGCCGGTCTCGAAGCCGCCGAGGAGCACCACAAGGGGCCGCCGCAAGGGCCGGCCGGAATCGAGAGGGCGTTTCACCGCCAGCTCGACCGTCAGGCCGCTCGCCGCCCGCAGCCGGAGCCGCTCGACGAGCGAGCCGCCGGCCCGGGTGCTCCCCTGGGCCTCGACCGCGACCAGCCGGGAGCGCCGGGCGAGGAAATAGGGAGTGGGATCGCGCTCCAGGAGCCCGCCGGCGAACGCCAGGAGGAGCGCCAGAACGAGCCCGCAGCCGCAGCCCCGCCCCCTTCGCCTGCCCTGACGGGGGCCTGCCGCTACGGGCCTGCCGACCATGGCGGGGAGCGTATCACCCGAAACGGAGAGGGCCCGCTCTCCCTGGGTCGGCCGTGGGGTGAGGGGCCACCGGCGGATTCCGCCCCCCACCCCGCGGGACGAAACTCTCAGTCGATCGCCTGGCCCGCCTCCAGCTTCTGGATCATACCTTCGAGGGTCTTCTTGTTGTTGGGATCGGGGGCCTGGGGCAGGGCGAGCTTGGCCTCGGCCAGGGCCTCCTTCGGCCGGTTGTTGGCGGCATAGCCGCGGGCGAGACCGACGTGGACCGGCCAGACGTTGGGATAGCGCTTGGCGTTCAGTTGGAAGACCTTGAGGGCCTCCTGGGGCTTCTTCTGGTTGAGCAGCTGGCGGCCGTAGAGGTGGATGTCAATGGGCCCGGCGGAGCGGTGGTTGAGCGCCTGGTCGAGGGTCTTGGCGGCGTCCGCGTCGCGGCCGTTGGCGGCCTGGAGCTCCGACAGGTTGACGAGAGTCGTGAAATTCTCCTGCCCGGTGGCCGGCGAGGCCGCATTCTCGGCCCACTTCAGGCCCTGGTCGAGATGGGTCTTGCGCCGCAGGGTGAACTGCGAGGCGGCGAGCCAACCTTCCCAGCTGAAGCCGGCGGTCGAGCGCAGCTCCTTGGCCATGTTGTCGGCGTAGAGGTCGTTCGCGTTGTCGACCGTCAAGGTGAAGGGGAGCGCCAGGTTCTCCCACTTGAGCGCCACCGTGGCGGTGTCGAGCTTGCGCTCGGGGAACTCGTAGGTCAGGACCTCGTGGTACTCCGCGGCCTCCGGCTTGGCCTGGACCCGCAGGGCATCCTCCTTGGCGTCGTAGAAGAAGCTCCCCCAGGAGGTGGAATTCTTCGAGAAGATGATCGTCCACTCGTCCTTGCCGGGGATGAAGTGGAGGCCGTAGGCGCCGGCGGGCAGCGCTTGGCCCTGGACCTTGATGTCGTGCGAGGTGGTGAACACCGTGTTCTCGTTGGCCCCGCCGCGCCAGGGGCACTCCTTGCCGCAGCTGCCGAATCCGAGGTCGGCCATGCCGTAGGGGACGAGGGTGCCCCAGATCTTGCCCTTCCGGTCCTCGCCGGCCGGGCTGTGGACGTGGGGGCTGCTGTACTCGATGCTGACGCGGACGATACCGACCTGCTGGAGGACGGTCTGCCGCTGGTTGCCGCCGCTGGGCGGCAGGGTGACGCCGTTGAACTGGGCCGTGGCCGGCCCGGCGAGGAGGGCGAAGCCGGCCGCCAGGGCCGCGGAGGCGAGGGTACGGAGGGGGAACCGGGTCATGGGGATCTCCTTAGAGTGGGGATGGCGCTCTAGCGAGAGCTACGCAGGGGAGGGGAAAAAGTTTGCGCGAACGTTTTGCGCGAACCAGCGGGGTGGCCCGCCGGAGGTTCGCCCCACCTGCCCCACCCGGTGGCTGCAGGGCAGCCACCGGGTGGCTGAGATTCAGCCCTTCCCGCCCGCCTGGAGAACCGCCGTCGCCTTGTCGATCGCCGCCGCGCCGGCCTCCAGGGCCTTGGCCACCACGGCGACCTGCTCGCTCGCCTCCTGCCAGTTGCGCTGCTCCAGGGCCTCGCGCACCGCGGGGAGGGTCTTGACCCCGTAGCCGGTGTAGAAGCCGGGGGCATAGACCTGGTGGCGGAACCAGGAGCGGCGGGGGAGGCCCTCGGGGCGCAGGAACGCCTGCTCGACGCCCATCAGGGCGGTGTCGAGCTCCTTCTGCGTGGCATCCGAGAGGGTCTTGCCGGCTCCGGCGGCCCGGTCGTACGCCTTGGCGCTCTTCTCCAGGGCGGCCAGGGCGTTTTCGAGCGGCGCGAAGTTCAGGTGCGGGACCGGGGCCTGCGGCTGGGGCGGCAGGTAGGTCTCGGTGGGATCGGCGGCCGCGACGAGCTGTCCCTCCTCGAGCTCCCGGTTGGTCTCCTCGGTCTCGCGGCGCAGGGTGTCGGCGAGCTTCTCGACCTCCTTGACGTAGGTCCCCACCGTGTCGGCGAGGTCGGTGAACTCGTAGGGAAGGACGTCGGCGTCGGCCAGGCGGAGCACGGCCCGGCCGACGGTCTCGGCGAGGACCTGCCCGTACTGGAAGCCCGGGTCGCCGAACCGGGTGTAGTGGTCGTAGGAGTCGTAGATCGAGTGGTAGGAGCCGCCTCCGTCCTCACCGCCATACCCGAGGTTGAGCGCGGGGATCCCCAGGTGCTGCAGGAAGGGGGTGAAGTCGGAGCCGGAGCCCAGGGCGCCGATCCGCAGGTCGGCACGGTTGCGCACCTCCTGCCGCGCCTCGGCGTCGCCGTGGACGATGCGGGCGGCCCGGTCACGGTCGAGGACGGAGATCCCCCGCTCCGGGTCCTTGACGTCGCGCGCCACCTGGTTGAGGAAACGCTCCAGGCTGTGCGAGCCGCCGGCGGTCAGGAAGCCGCGGCCGTTCGTGTCGGTGTTGATGTAGATGACCGCCTTCTGGCGCAGCTCGGCCTCGTGGGTCTCGGCCCACTCGGTCGAGCCCAGGAGACCCGGCTCCTCACCGTCCCAGGCGGCGTAGACGATCGTCCGCCGCGGCCGCCAACCGCTCTTCGCCAGGGTGCCCACCGCCTTGGCCTCGGCGAGCTCGGCGACCAGGCCGGAGATCGGGTCGTTGGCGCCGTTGACCCAGCCGTCGTGGTGGTTGCCGCGCACCACCCACTCGTCCGGGCGGTCGCTGCCCGGCAGCATGGCGATGACGTCGCGGGCCGGCACCTGGTCCCAATTGAACTCCAGCTTCAGGTGGACGCGGGCCGGGCCGGGACCCAGGTGGTAGGGGAGGGGGAGGGCGCCGCGCCAGGCCTCGGGGGCCATGGCGCCGCCGATGGCGGCGAGGAGCGGCCGGGCGTCGGCGTAGGAGATGGGGAGGACCGGGATCCTGGTCAGGGTCGGCGCGTCCTTGCGGTCCAGACGCTTGGCGTCGGCCGTCGATCCCACTCCCGGGGTGAGCGGGTCGCCGGGGTAGAGCGGCATGTCGGCGACCGAGCCGCGCTGCACCCCGTTCTCGTTGCGGTAGGCCCCCTTGGGGTAGACGTCCCCCTCGAAGTAGCCGTCCTCGTGGGGATCGGAGTAGATGAGGCAGCCGATCGCCCCGTGCTCGGCGGCGACCTTGGGCTTGATGCCGCGCCAGGAGCCGCCGTAGCGGGTGATCACGATCTTCCCCTTGACGTCGATCCCCCGCCGCTCCAGCTCCTCGTAGTCCTTGGGGACGCCGAAGTTGGCATAGATCAGCTCGCCGGTGACGTCGCCGTCGATCGAGTAGGCGTTGTAGGTCGGCAGCTGCTCCGCGGTCTGGCCCGAGGTGGCGTCCTGCGGGAGGGGCGGCTCGGCGAGGCGGGCGGTGAAACGGCTGGGAGCCACCATTTCGAGGAGCCGGGTCTTGGGCGTGGGGAAGAGGATGCGGAACTCCTCGATCCGGGTGTCGTACCCCCAGGAGCGGAAGAGGCCGGCCAAGAACTGCGCGTTGTCCCCCCCGTAGGCCGAGCCCACCGGATGGGGCCGCGCCGAGAGGCGCTTCATCCAGGGGGCCAGGTCGTCGCGCTGGATCGCGGCCGCGAAGCGGGCCTCCAGGGCGCGCTCCTCGCCGGCCCGGGCGGCGCTGAAGCCGAGGAGAGGGGGGTCCGCGGCCGGGGCCGCGGCGGCCAGCAGGGTGGCGGAGACGAAGAACGGTAGGGTGCGGACGAGGCGCATGATTCCTCCGGGGCAGGAAAGGTCGATCGGCGGACGTTAGCACAAGGCCCTCGGCGGTGACGGCAAAACAGGGCGCGACGCGAAAGTTGGATATTCTTCTGCCGTGCGTGGCCTCATGGCGTTCCTCGACGGCCTCGTCGTCGATACCCTGCAGTGGAGCCTGGGGCTCTTCTGCGCCCTGATGGGAGCCCTGATGCTGGTCGTGCCGCACCAGCTCAACGGACCCGGGTATGCCGCCATCGCCTCCCACCTGACGGTCGCCGGGCTGATCGGGCTGGCCGCCGGGATCGGCCTGCTCTCGGTGCCGGTGACCCGCCCCGGTCCGGCCGTCACGGCGGCCGTGCACGGGGTGGTGGGGGCGGCGCTCCTCGGGCTCGCCGCCGGCTTCGCCCGCACCCATGCCTGGAGCGCCGTCATCTTCTATGGCGTCTTAGGCGCCGGCACCGCCCTCGCCGGCTCCCGGTCGGGGGCCCGGCGCCCGCCCCTCGACCGGGCGGGCGACCTCCTCAGCCTGCTCTTTGGCGTCGCCGCCACCCTCTCCGGCAGCGTCCTTCTGGGGCGGGGCTCCAGCGCCGCCTCCTTTGGCGCTGGTCGTGCCCTCGTCCCCTATTTCGGTCTGCTCTGGATCGTCGCCGGTCCCCTCCTCGCCTGGGCCCAGGTCCGTCCCCTGCCGCCCCGGCCGGCGACCCGGATCGCCCATCTCCTGGCGGGGCTCTCGTTCGTCGGCTTCGGCCTCCTCGTGGCCCTCCCCAGCCGCGGGTGGACCGGGGTCGCCCTCTATCTGGGCTGCGGCGGGGTGATCGCCGGCCTTCCCTGGCTGCGCCCGGTCTTCGCCCGGGCCGATGCCGCCGCCCTGCACACCCGGCTCTCCATGGCACTCGTCCTCGCCACCTCCGTCACCCTGATCCTGGCCGTCGCCGTGGTCACCGACCAGGAGGAGCGCCTGGCCGCCGAGCAGGTCCGCCAGATGCAGCAGGTCGAGGCGATCTCGCTCGCCCAGAACGTCGCCGACTACTTCGACTTCAACATCGCCCGCGCCGCGGCGGTGGCCGAGCTCGCCGGCCGGGTGCCGATGGCGCCGGAGCCGCAGGCCCAGATCCTCGAGCGCACCCGCGGCGTCGACCCGGACGTCACCGCCTTCGTGACCTTGAGCCCGGCCGGTATCCCGCTCGCCCAGACCGGCACTCTACGGCTCGATCCGGTGGTGCTCGCCCGGTTGGCGGCGGAGATCGGCCGCCTGACCGAGCCCCGGCTCGTCCTCCGCTTCTCGCGCCAGCTGAAGCACCCCCTGCTGCTGCTCTCCGCCGGCATTCGCGGCCTGGACGGCCGGCTCTCCGGGGTCCTGGTGGCGGCCTTCGACACCTCGTCGCTCGCCCGGCGGATCGATCGGCCGGGGTCGCGGGTCACCCTGGCGGACGGCCGGGGGCAGACCGTCGCCAGCCTCGACCGGACGGCCGGGGACGCCCCGCCTCTGCCGTTCGGCTGGGATCGCGCGGTCGCCGCCGGATGGCCGGTCCAGGGCGGGGCGAGCCTCGCCGCTTTCGCCACCGTGCCGCGGGTCGGCTGGGCCGTCGCCGTCGAGCGGCCGCGGGAGGCGGCCCTCGCCGGGGTGCGCCGGGGCCGCGACCTAGCGTTCTTCCTGCTCCTCGGCTGCGCCGGGCTGGCGGCGCTCGCCGGCATCGTCACGGCACGCCGGATGGCCTATCCGCTGGGCACCCTGGCCGATGCCGTCGACCAGCTGGCGGCGGGCAATCCCGACGCCCCGGTGGGCACCAGCCGCATCACCGAGGTCGCCCGCTTGGCCGCCGCCTTCGGCGAGCTGCGCGACCGCCTGGCGGCGCGCACCGCTGAGAGCGAGCGGCTGGCGGCGGAGCTCCGCGCCCGGGCGGAGACCCTGGCCGAGACCGACCGGCGCAAGGACGAGTTCCTCGCCATGCTGGCGCACGAGCTCAGAAACCCCCTTTCCGCCATCGCCAACGCCTCCCACCTCCTCACCCATCTGCCGGTCCCGGAGCCGCCCATGGCGCGGGCGGTGGCGATCGTCGAACGCCAGGTCCAACACCTGGTGCGCCTGGTCGACGACCTGCTCGACGTCTCGCGGATCACCCGCGGCAAGGTGGAGCTCCGGCGGGAGCCGTTGGACCTGGTCGAAGTGGTGCGCCAGACGGTCGACGGGCACCGGGCGCTCATCGAGAGCCGGGGGATCGATCTCGCGGTGGCCCTGCCCGCCGGTCCGCTCCCCCTGGCCGCCGACTTGACCCGCCTCGAGCAGGTCCTCTCGAATCTCCTCCGCAATGCCGCCAAGTTCACCGAGCCGGGGGGCCGTATCGCCGTCGCGGTGGAAACCGCGGGGGACGAGGCCGTGGTACGGGTCGTCGACACCGGGGCCGGTATCCCGCTGGAGCTCCTCCCCCGCATCTTCGAACCCTTCGTCCAGGGGGAGCAGACCCTCGACCGGCGGGGCGCCGGTCTGGGGATCGGTCTCACCATGGTGCGCCGCCTGGTCGAGCTGCATGGCGGCCGGGTCGAGGCGGCGAGCGCCGGGAGCGGCCGGGGGACCGCGCTCGCCGTCCACCTGCCGCTCGCCATCGCGACCACGGCAGAACGCTCCTGACCCGGGTGAGGCCGGGTCAACGGAAGCTCAGCCGGGCCCCCAGGCGGAAGATGCGCGGCGCGGTCACCTCGGCCACGAAATCGGAGCCGTTGGTGCCCAGCCGGATCTGCCGCTGCAGGACATAGGAACGGTTGAGCAGGTTGAAGACGTCGAAATCGACGGTGAGACCGCAACGGCGCAGCGGGATCTCCTTCTCCAACCGGGCGTTGACGATGTGGACGTCGGGCAGGCGCGAGCGGCCTTCCTCCACCGCCTCGAAGGCAGAGGGGATGTTCCGGCTGAGGTTCGGATCCCGGCCGAAATAGATCAGCGGATCGCCCTGATGCCCGGTGACGTTGGCGGCCAGGTTGAACCCCCAGCGGCGGTCCGGAGCGACCTGATAGAGGGCGCTCAGGCTGTACGACCATTTGCTGTTCAGATAGACCCCGCCCCTGGTGCCGCTGCCGGTGCTCGAACCGAAGACGACCGGCGCGCCGTCGTAGTTGCCGGACCCGAGATACCGTGTCGGATCGATGATCGAGTGCTGAGGGACCCGCCAGCGCCAGTCCTGCACCGTCAGGTGGCCATTGGCCAGGAAGTGATGGGTCAGGCGCTGGTCGAACGCCAGCGTGATCCCCTTGTAGATCTGCTCGCGGTCACCATTGGTGAGGTAGAAGCCGCCGCGGGACGAGAGCCCCGGGCGCAGACCGTACACCGTCTGGGTGTAGGTCTTGCCGTCGGGCAGGACGCCGGAGACGGTGAACGGGACGTAGTCCTCGCGCCGATGGACGCGGCCGATGCTGCCCAGGTTCTCGGGGGCGAAGGCGTCGCCGTCGAAGACCAGGAGCTCGTGCTCCAGAAGGTCGAACAGCCGGCGCCAGGTGAGGGTCAGGTTGACGACGAAATCGGGCCGCAGGGAGTGATCGAAGCCGAGGAGGATCTCGTCGGTCTTCGGCGGCCGCAGTTTGGGATTGAGCGCGTTCGACTGCAGGGGGATGCCGGGATTCAGCGGGTTGTAGTTCTTGCTGTACGGTCGCTGCGTGAGGCCGACCAGCTCCCCGGCCTGGGCCTGGCCATCGCCGTTCTGGTCGTCGAAATACGTATAGACGTAGGTCGAGGGGTAGAAGGGGTCGAGCCAGTTGGCCGTGCCGGCGTCGAGCTGGTCGACGAAGCGCGAGTAGCTGGCGTGGACGAGCGTCTGGCGTTTTTCGCCCACGGCGTAGGTGAGGCCGAGCCGCGGCGTGATCGACCGCCAGTCGAAGCCGATCGAGCGACCGGTGGCCGAGATTGCCGGCAGGAGGTCGGGGGCGGTGGGGTTGGCGCGGACGCTGTGCGGGTTGTCGTAGCCGGTCTCCAGGCTGGAGCGCAGGCCGACGTTGGCGGTCAGGTGGCCGCGCGAGAGCGTGTCCTGGGCGTAGGCGCTGGTGGTCTTGACGCTGAAGTCCGAGAAGCCGTCGCGCGACAGCGCCAGGACGTTGTACGGATAGCCGAGCGACAGATAGTAGTCCTGCTGATAGCCGCTGCCCGCCCAGCGGGTGACCGACTTGACGCCGGTTTTCCGGTAGCCGGCGCCGAACTTGAGCTCGTGCGCCAGGCTCCCGGTGTTCCAGAACCAGGCACCGTCGATCTTCGCCTGCTGCTGCGGCCGGTCGGTCTTGTACTCGAAGAAGGAGTTGCGCCAGACGAAGTTCTCGTCGAGGCTGGAGTTGAGCGCGAGCCCGCCCTGCGGCAGGATGTCGAAGGCTTCCGTGGTCTTGGCCAGGAGGCCGGTCAGGAAGAGATTGGGGGAGAGGATCTGGGTGTCCTCGATCTTGTAGACGTCCGTCGGGCCGCTGAAGAGCTGGGTGGTCTCCGGCGGCCGGGTGGGACCGGCGCCGACCCCGCTCTGCACCCGCTCGCCGCGCAGGAAGAAGAGCACCCCGGAGTTGGCCGGGGAGAGCTGGGCGTTCAGCTTGGCGTTGCCGGTCCCCACCTGGGAGTTGTCCTTGAAATCATTGAGGGTCAGGCGGTGGACCAGGGTGCTGCTCCAGGCGCCCCAGGCCCACAGGCGGTCCTTGACCAGAGGTCCGCCCACCTCGATCCCCTCGTCCCGATAGCGGTCGATGCGGTTCGCCGCCTTGAACGCGCTCTGGGTGGAGTTTCGGTTCCACGGACCGGGTTTGCCGAGCTCGTTCGGGTCGAGATCCGGTCCCGACTGCCAGCCGGCGCTGTCCACATAGTAGCGGCCGGAGCCGCGCCATTTGTCGGTGCCGCGCTTGGTGACCAGGTTCAGGACCACGCCGCCGGTGGGGAGGCTGGCGTCCGCCCCGCCGGTCGTCACCTGCACCTCCTCGAAGGAATCGAAGTCGAAGTAGCTCGACGCCGCGCCGGTCGCCCCCGCATCGGTGACGTTGATGCCGTCGACCGTCCAGACCGCCTGGTTCCCGGCCGAGCCGGGGCCGACGAAAGCGGCCTGCGTGTTGCTCTCGTTGCCCCCGATGTTGATGCGGTCGGTGAGCACCCCGGGGATCTGCTGGAGGAGCGTCCAGGGGTCTCTGGCGGTGGGGATCTTCGCCAGCTGGGTCTGCGAGAGGGTGGCGCCGGTGACCACCTGCCGCTCGTCGAGGAGGGGGCTCGCGGTGACGTTGAGGACCTCGGTCACGACGCCGGTCAGGATCACCTCGAGAGTCGTGTTGTGGCCGACCGAGAGAACCAGGTCCTCCTGGCGGAAGGGGGAGAAGCCCTGGAGCTCGGCCTCCAGCACATAGTGGCCCGGAGCGAGGCCGAGGAAGCGGAACTGGCCCTGCGCGTCGCTGGTCGCGGTCGCCGGGGCGCCGGGGCCGGAGAGGCGCAGCGTCACTCCGGCCAGCGGATCGGCCTTTTCGGCGGCGACCCGGCCGTAGAGATTGCCGCTCTGGACCTGGGCGGCGGAGGGAGAGGAGAGCGCGAGGCAGACGACGACGAGGACGGTGAGCACCCTTGCCGCGAGACGGAGTGGCATGCGTTCCAGCCTCCTTGTTCGTTCCAAGGTTCGGAACGATGGCAAGCAAGCGGGGTGCCGATGTAAGGAAGTTGTTAACCGCTGGCAATGAAATGGCTTAAAGAGTACGCAGCGATCCTTAATCCACCGGTTTGAACCGACGAACACATTCGATTGGATAAAGCCTAAGAGGCGAGATGAGCCTGGACGATGAAGCGCTGGGGAGCCGAGCCGACGTAGTAGAAGGGGTAGCAGGTGACCAGGGTCAGGGTGGGGTGGCCGGTCGGGTCGAGCACGTGGACGTCGTCCGGCGAGACGATCTGGGTGGAGTCGACGACGTACTGATAGGTGCTGTCGAGCGTCCTCAAGGTGAGTGTGTCGTTTTTACGAATGTCCTTGAGCGAGCGGAAAAAAGTGTCGCGGTGGCCGGCGATGCCGACGTTGCCCATCTGGCCGGGCAGGGAGGTGCCCGGGATGTGGCCGGCGGCGCGGCGGAGGGTCGTGCCGCTCACTCCCTGGGCGACCATCACCGAGACGTCCAGCCGGGGGACCTCGAGCCGTCCGAGCGACTCGCCCTCCGGCGGCTCCGGGAGCGCCGGGGCGGGAGCCGTGGGGATCGACGGTGGCGCGCCGGCCGCGGCGCTGGTGTCCGCCGGGAGCTGCCGGGCGATCGGCGGAACGACGGGATGGGCGGCGGGAGCGCGGGCCGGTCGCGCGGCGAGAGCGCGCGAGAAGCGCCAGCTCTCATAGGCCTGGAAGACGTGAGAATCGAGATAGGACCAGATCCAGGTGCCGAGGCAGAGGATCGCGATCAGGAAGAGGGCGCCTTCGAGAAAGCGCCGCAGCGCCTGTGGGTTCCTGGCGATCGTCTTGAGCTTTTCCTTCATCGGCCCTGCAACCGAAACGATCCCCGGCGCCGCCGGAGCGGCGCCGGGGATCGATTTCATTCAACATGGGAACGGTTTTTACGAATTCCGCTGGGGGGCGGAGAGCCTCATGCCGAGAGCCAGGGCGAGGGACAGAAGACCGAGGATGCCGACGAGCGGCAGGTCGCTGCCCGTCCGGGGCAGGCTGCTGCTGGTGCCCGAGGTGGCGCTGGTGTCCGAGGTGGCGCTGGTGCCGGTGCCGGTGGTGTCGGTCGAGGTGCCGGTGGAATCGGTCACGGTGCTGCTGCCGGTGCCCGAGCCGGCGTTGGAGTTGTAGGTCCCGGTACCCGTCGTGCCGGTAGCACCGGTGGTGTCCGTGGTGGTACCGGTCGTGCCCATGGTACCGGTGGTGCCGGTTCCCGTGGTACCGGTGGCGCCGGTCGTGCCGTTGTTGTTATAGGTCCCGGTCCCGGTCGTGCCGGTGGTCCCGGTCGGGTTGGTGCCGGTGGTGGCCGTCGGGTCCTGGCGCGTCGTCGTACTGTCGACCGGGTTGCCGGGGGTCTGCCCGGTGTCGGTCGTGGTGCCGGTCGTCGTCTGGGTCGACGGAGTCGTTCCCATGGTGCCGGTCGTGCCGCTCGTGCCCATCGTGCCGGTGGTGTCCGTGGGCGCCGTGGTCGCGGTGCCCGTGGTCCCGCCGGTTGCGGTGCCGGTGGTCCCCGCGCCGGTGCCGGTGCCGGTCTGGGCCAAAGTGGCACCGGCCATGGTCAGGGTGAGGGTGGTCAGCAGAGAAAGAAGGGTCCGTTTCATGTCGCTTGCTCCTCTCGAAAGCTCGGTCGCAGGCAGTTCAGTACGCCACCTTGGAGCTCTTACCTGGAATCTTTTGCAACCCTGGTGCCACTTAAAAGCAACTGGCGCCTCCTTGCGAAGGCGCCAGCGGGCACTTCCATGAGGAAGCGATCAGCTTAGACATTCCGCTTGGCGTAGACCCTGAACCCGACGGCGGAAGCCAGGGCGAGCAGGCCGATGATGCCGACGAGCGGCATCTCGCTGCCGGTGCGGGGCAGACTGCCGCTGGTGCTCGTCGAGGTCCCGGAGGTCCCGGTGGTGTCGGTGGTGGTGCTGGTGCTGGTCGTATCCGTGCTGGAGCCGGTGGTGCTGGGAGTATCGGTGGTCGTCGTGGTCGTGGTGGTCGTGCTGGGGGTGGTACTGGTCGTGCCGGTGGTGTCGGTGGTGGTCGTCGTGCTGGGCTTGCCGGCCTGGTCCTGCGGGTTGCCGGGGTTGCGCAGGTCGTTATTGGCCGGCTGCGGCTCGCGCTGCAGCGAGGAGCCCGTGGGGGCCGAGGTCGTGGGGCTCTGCGCCCAGGCAGCGCCCGTAAGCGCGAGAACGAGAACCAGGGTAAGGAAAACGAAACGCTTCATGATGCGCTCCTCCTTGTGAATCTCTACAGGTTGAGGGATCGTGGGCGCGAAAGCTTGCGCCACGGCGACTTTTTCACAGGCGGATAGAATGCAACGCCAGTGCCACCTCGGTCAGGAAGGGAGCGCTCGCCGGTCTGGCGAGCGAAAGCTTTACATATGTGTCAACTTCTTGTACCGGATACGGTGCGGCTGATCGGCCTCGGCGCCGAGCCGGCGGTGGCGGTCGGCCTCATACGCCTCGTAGTTGCCCTCGAACCAGACGACTTTCGAATCGCCCTCGAAGGCCAGGATGTGGGTCGCGATGCGATCCAGAAACCAGCGATCGTGGCTGATCACCACGGCGCAGCCGGCGAAGGAGAGGAGGGCCTCTTCGAGCGCCCGCAGGGTGTCGACGTCCAGGTCGTTGGTCGGCTCGTCGAGGAGCAGGAGGTTGCCGCCGGCCTTGAGGGTGCGGGCGAGGTGGACGCGGTTCCGCTCGCCGCCCGAGAGGTCTTTGACCCGCTTCTGCTGGTCCGAGCCCTTGAAGTTGAAGCTCGACGCGTAGGAGCGGGCGGGCACCTGGCGGCTGCCCAGGGTGACGACGTCGTGGCCGTCCGCGATCGCCTCCCAGACCTGCATCTCGCCGTTCAGTGATTCGCGGCTCTGGTCGACGTAGGCGATCTTCACCGTCTCGCCGATCCGCAGGCTGCCGGCGTCGGGTTTCTCGTCCCCCACGATCATCCGGAAGAGGGTGGTCTTGCCGGCGCCGTTGGGGCCGATGACGCCGACGATGCCGCCCGGCGGCAGGGCGAAGGAGAGGTCCTCGATGAGCAGGTTGTCGCCGTAGCCCTTGACCAGCCCCCTGGTCTCGACCACCAGGTCGCCCAGCCGGGGGCCGGAGGGGATGTGGATCTCGTTGGGGTCGGTCCGCTTCTCGACTTCCCGCTCCTCGGCGAGCAGCTCCTCGTAGTGGTTCAACCGCGCCTTGCCCTTGGCCTGGCGGGCGCGGGGGCTCATCCGCACCCAGTCGAGCTCGCGCTGCAGGGTCCGCCGCCGCGCCGACTCGGTCTTCTCCTCATGCGCCAGACGCTCCTCCTTCTGCTCCAGCCAGGAGGTGTAGTTGCCCTTCCAGGGGATACCGCTGCCGCGGTCGAGCTCCAGGATCCAGCCGGCCACGTTGTCGAGGAAGTAGCGGTCGTGGGTGACCGCGACGACCGTCCCGGCGTAGTCCTTCAGGAAGCGTTCGAGCCAGGCGACCGACTCGGCGTCCAGGTGGTTGGTGGGCTCGTCCAGGAGCAGCAGGTCGGGCTTCTGGAGGAGGAGCCGGCAGAGGGCGACCCGGCGGCGCTCGCCGCCCGAGAGCTTGGCGACCTCGGCATCGGCGGGAGGCAGGCGGAGGGCGTCCATGGCGACCTCCAGGGTGCGGTCGAGCTCCCAGGCGTTGGCGGCGTCGATGGCGTCCTGCACCCGCCCCTGCTCGGCCATCACCTTCTCCATCTCCTCAGGCGAGAGGTCCTCGGCGAAGCGGGCGTTGATCTCGTCGAACCGGGTGAGCAGGGCGCGGGTCTCGGCCACGCCTTCCTCGACGTTTCCCAGCACGTTCTTCGTCGGATCGAGCTCCGGCTCCTGGGAGAGATAGCCGACCTTCGTCCCCTTGGCGGCCCAGGCCTCGCCGCCGAACTCCTTGACGATCCCGGCCATGATCTTCAAGAGCGTGCTCTTGCCGGCGCCGTTCAGTCCCAGGACGCCGATCTTCGCGCCAGGGAAGAAGGACAGCCAGATCCCCTTCAGGACCTCGCGGTTGGGGGGATAGACCTTCCGGAGGTCCTGCATGACATAGATGTACTGCTCGGCCATGGGAGATTCCTCGGATTCAGATTTTGGCCGTCCCGGAAGGGTCCGGGACGAGCCGGCGGCGGATTCTACCCCGGAAGGGGGCTGGCGAAGATGGGGTGGCCGGTCGGTTCGAGCCGGCGGACGTAGTCCTCGCCCAGGATGTCGATCGTCCTTGCGTGGGCCGCCAGGGCGTCGCGGACCGGCGCGAGGGAGCTTAGCTCCTCCTGCGACCGGGCCATCGTGCTGCCGAAGAGGTGGACCTGGATCTCCCGTGCCCACCAGTCCGAGAAATCGGGGTGCTCGGGGAACTCCGCCCCTCCCGCGAGGAGGAAGGCCTCGCGGAGCGCGCCCAAATCGTCGGTCGCTGGGGCGCCCTCCTTGAGCTGGACGCGTTTCGCGATCCAGCGCTCGAGCTTGACGAAGGCGGCGCGCGCCCCCTCCTCGACGGTCTGGCCGTCGACCTGGGCGAGCCAGGCGCGGGCCTCGCCCAGGAGCTGGACCGGCCGGTATCGCAAATCGAGGTGCCCCAGGCGGCGCCAGGGCTCCAGGAGCCGGGCGGAACCGGTGGGTTCGAAACGCTGGCGCTCCCGCTCGGCGAGCCGGCGTTCGGCCTGGCCGAGCGCATAGCGCAGCCGGGCGCTTGCGGGGAATCGCTTCGCGGCCTCGCGCAAGAGCGCCACGGCCGCGTCGAGGTCGCCTTCCGCGGTTTTGAGGAGGCCCAGCTCTCCGGCAGCCTGTGCATTCGACCCGCTTGCCGTTTCGAGGCGCCGAAGCAGGTCGCGTGCCTCCTGGCGGAGGGCGCCCGGGAGCTCCGGGCCTGCCCAACCCGACCGGTACCGTGACCAGCGGCGGAGGAGATAGGCGTCCTGGACCAGGATCTCGACCTCGCTGCTCTCAAGAGATGGGCGATGCCGCTCCAATGGACTGGTGGACGGCACTCTGGGCTCTGATTCCTTTCTGTCGGTCGGCGTTCCTGATGCAGGCGGAGCGAGAGGATTCACCTCCGGAAGCTCTAGGCTCGGTGTGCTCTGGTCAGCGACTCTCTCCGGCTTAACATTCCCCCCGAAGGTGGCAGCGACGGCCCGGTCGCGCGGTAGTGCGCTGGCATCGGGCAGGGGAGCCGGCGGCGGTAAAACCTGTTTGTCAGCCTCGTCGTCCAGCCCGAGTCGCCGGAGACCTGCCTTCGCGTACTCGTCCCTGGGGGCGCGCGAGAGAACCTCGCGATAGAGGCGCTCGGCCTCCTGGAGTTGCCCCTGCTCGCCGAGGATCTTGGCGAGGCTGGTGCGGGCGACGAGGTTTTCGGGTCTGAGATGGAGCACCTGTCGGAGGGCTTCCGCGGCCTCGTAGGTCCGCCCTTGGCGGGCGAGGATTTCGGCCAGACCGGTGAGGGCGTATCCGTTCTTGGCCTCGATGGCGAGAACCTCGCGGTAGAGAATCCCTGCCTCCTGGAATTGCTCCTGTTCGACGAGGGTCTTGGCGAGGCTGGTGCGGGCGACGAGGTTTTCGGGTCTGAGGCGGAGCACCTGTCGGAAGGCCTCCACGGCCTCGTAGGCCCGCCCTTGAAGGGCGAGGATTTCGGCCAGACCGTTGAGGGCGTATGCGTTCTTGGCGTCGATGGTGAGAACCTCGCGGTAGAGAATCCCTGCCTCCTGGAATTGCTCCTGTTCGACGAGGATCTTGGCGAGACTGGTGCGGGCGACGACCCCACGCGGGAAGCGCTCGCACGTCGCTCGGTAGACGTTGGCTGCCTCTTCTCGCGAGCCCGCAGCCGCCAGGGCCTCGGCCAGAGTAGTCGCGGCCACTGGGTTGTGGGGGAAACGCTCGACCGCCTCGAGCGCCATCCGCCGGGCGGCGGCCGTCTCACCCATCGCAAGAAGGGTGCTCGCTGCGATGGTCCAGGCGTAGTCATGCCAAGAATCGAAGCTGCGGGCGAGATTCGCCCAACGCAGGGCGAGATCAGGTCTCCGCCGCCGAGCTCTACCCGCGAAGTGACTTGCCGACTTTACGACGAATTCGGTGTCCCCCGTCGCGCGGGCGTACTGGGCCTGGTTGTCGAGGAGCCGCTCTGCGTCCGCCACCGCGCCCCAGTCCTCGGCGGCGAGGCTCAGCGCGATCCTGTGGGCTTCGTCCTTCCAGCCAGGGTCGGGCTCGACCCATCGCGATCGAGCCTCCCTGGGTTGCCTTCCAAGGTTCCGCAATTCCTCCGGAAACAATCCTTGGATCCACTCCTTGGTCAGCTCGCCGCGCCTCCCGCGCAACGCATGCCTCCAGAAGCGCAGCCAACGCTCCGGGGCCGGGTACGCCGCCATGGTGAGGTGGGCGGTGCGCGTGAACTCCTCCCGGGCCACGCGTGGCTCCAGCCATCCTTCTTCAGCCCGATGCGCGAGCCCATCGGCCAGGCGGGCGAGCCCCTCCTGAATCTCCTGGGAGAGGCCGCTGCCGAGCTGCCCTGGAGCGGGCGGCAATCCCCGCAGACCGTGGATTCCGTAGATGCCGCGATACCAGGGCTCCTCGGGGGGCAGGCTCACCTGACGCCACCACTCGGGGAGGAGGCTCCGGTCCTCTTGGTGGCGAGCGAGGGCGAGCCAGGCGCGTCCCTGGGGATCACGGGCGCGATCCTCGCTCAGGTTGTGGAGAAAGGCCCGGTCCTCCAGGAAATGCGTCCGCAAGGTCCGGGCCGAGACCGTCAGGCGTGGCTCAGCGGCGATGACCTCGGCTGCCCGGCACCAGGCGACCGCCGTCAAAGTGGCGCTGTGGAGAGCGGATTCCAGGGTGGGGTCGCCCCAGGACCGATCGATCCAACGGGCGAGGGCACGATCAGTTCTCTCGACGAACTCTGCGTGGACGCCGAGACCTTCGAGCCAATCGAGCAGGAGCTCCGAGGGTTCCGCCACCGCGAGCGTTCCGAGATCCGCCCGGCTGACGAGCAGATCCTCGACGGCGGCATTCGCGTCTTCGCTGAAGCTGCGCAGCCAGGTCGGAACCGGCGCACCGTCGAAGATTTCTACGAAGTCGAGCATCTTGGCAGCCTCGGCGCTAATCGCCGCAGATGTCCCCATCGGTCCCACGGGCGTAGTCATCTCGTCCCGAGGCGTCCCGTACAGAGAGTAAGTGTAGGCCCCGTGCCTCCGGCAGGACAGCGGGGTCGATCGGGCGCCGGATCGTGCCGAAGCGGAAGACGTGCTTCGCCTGGAAATCGAAAGCGGGGTGCAGCACCTCCCGGCGGGGGTCCCTGCCTTGCCGGGAGAGGTCGATCGTGTGCCCAGTCAGGCTCCCTCGGGGGGCCGGACAGAAGGCTACCGAATGCCGGCTGTCCAGGACGGAAGGGGGCACGAGGGGCTTCGTCCCACGAGCCAGACCCTTGAGCCTCGGCACGTCGGAGACAGGATAGCGGAACACGATGACGTCGATGGGCGCCATCCGTTCTCCCGGGTTGAGGTGCATCATCCCCAGACGATCGCGGAGAGTGTCCGCCCAGTCCTGGGCATCGTTCTCCGGACTCGGTGCGAAGATCTCCTGGATGCCGTCAAAAAGAGTCGCGAAGACGGGCCACATCTCGGTCTGTGCTGCCCACTCCGCGATCTGGCGGTCGAACTCCCGAATCTGATCTGCTGACGCCGTCCCGCGGACAACGGCCCGGGCAAGCGCCTTGAACTGGTCGGCGGTAAAGCTCCGGTTCCGGGCAATGAAATCGAGCTCCTCGACCCGCAGCAGGGGCACATTCGGATCCACCACCAGGAAGGGAGAGGAGGGAGACAAGGCCCGAAACGTCTCGCCACAGAGGTCCGGGTCGGACGGGTCGAGAGTCTGCGGGGGACCGTCGGCGGGCCGGGAGCGGAAGACCTGGCCTCGCAGGTAGAGCTCGTGCCTCTGCGCCCACGCTGGCGCGGTTCCATGATCGGCCACGCAACCAGCCGCTCGGTAGGTCTCCGCCCGCTCGGGGGAAACAGCCTCGTCCAGGAGGAAGTTCCTGGCCACGAACGCTCCCCCTCCCGAACCTCCTCCAAACTGGGCGAGGAACTGGGCGAAGACTCCATCCATCGAGGAGAAGATACCCTGACCCTGCAACCGTATCTCCTTGGAAAGTCAGAAAGAAATAGTCTAGATCGTTCCCGGGTAGACTACAACTTGAGCACCATCTTGACCATGTCGTGCTGGTTGCCGTCCGGGTCGGTGCCGTAGCCGGGGACCAGGTAGCTCGCAAAGCCCAGCTCCTTCAGGGTGACCACGGCGTCGGCCTCCAGATCGGCGATCAGCATGCAGGTCAGGTGGCGCAGGCCGTTGTGTTTGGCGATGTCGATGAACTTGTTGACCAGGGTCAACCCCAGGCCGGCGCCGCGGTACGCAGGGTCGAGCAGCCACTTGATCCGGCCCACGAGGCGCAGCGGGCTGCCTTCCCGGCGGTGGAGGGTGGCGTCGGCCACCACCCTGGTGCCGTCCAGGGCGAGGAGGGGGAGGACCTTGTCATAGTCGAGCTCGCGCCCCCAGATCTCGATCAGGGCGCGGTTGTCGATGCGGTCCCAGGCGAAGCGGCGGACTTCGCTGGGCAGGCGCTGGAAGAACGCGTAGAGGGCATCGGTGTCGTGCTGGGTGAAAGGGCGGATCAGGACGCGGCGGCCGTCCCGTAGAACCGCCTCCTGGGGAAAACGCTCCGTCATGGGTTCTCCTCCATAGATAGAAGTATCGGCAATCCAGGAAGGGCGAAGCGTAGCACAGCGCCCCTACGCCCCCAGCTCCCGGAGCCGCCCGGGCAGGGCGGCGAGGAAGGGTTCGAGGTCGTCGGCATCGGGGAGAGTGATCTCGAAGCGGCCGGTCCGGGTCCGCGCCACCCGCCCCTCCCCCTGCATGGCGAGCGGCACGGTGACCGCCTCGCGGGAGAGTCCCATCTCGTCAGTCACGGCGAAGAGGCGGCCCATGGTGGTCTGGTCGAGGACTCGCATGGGGGGATCATACGAGATCCTGCCCTCCTTGCCGGGCATGCTACAGTCCTTCCTGTGGAAAAGAAGGACGCCCAGGACCTCGATTTCTTCTCCCTCACCCCGGAGAAGGTCCTCGCCGCCGTCGAGGCGGGGGGGCTCGCCACGAACCCTGTTTGCTACCCCCTGAACTCGTTCGAGAACCGGGTCTACGAGGTCGAGCTCCAGGACCGCAGCCGGATCGTCGCCAAGTTCTACCGCCCCGGGCGCTGGAGCGAGGCGCAGATCCTGGAGGAACACCAGTTCCTGGCCGACCTCGACGCCGAGGAGATCCCGGTCGCCACGGTCCGCCCCTTCCCCGGCGGCGGCACTCTCCGGCAGACGGATGGCATTTTTTACACGCTGGCCGACCGTAAGGGGGGCCGTGCCCCGGACGAGCTGACCGACGCCGGCGCCCGCCGGCTGGGGATGCTGGTGGGCCGCCTCCACACCGTCGGCGCCCGCCGCCCCGCCCCGCACCGGCTACGCCTCTCGGCCGACACCTACATCCGCGAGCCGGTCGACTGGCTTGCCGCCCACGACACCGTGCCGACTCACCTGCGCGAGCACTATTTTGGCACCGCCCTGGCGATTGCCGAGATCGCCGACCGGATGATGGAGGGTCTGGCCCCTGACCAGCTGCACCGCCTGCACGGCGACCTCCACCTGGGCAACGTGCTGGATCGAGACGGCCAGCTGCGGGTCTTAGATTTCGACGACATGCTGACCGGCCCGGCGGTGCAGGATCTCTGGCTCGCCCTCCCCGGGAGAGACCGCGACACCCTGCGCCAGCGCGAGTTCTTCCTCGAAGGCTACGAGCAGTTCCGCCTCTTCGACCGCACCACACTGCGGCTGATCGAGCCTCTGCGCGCCCTGCGGGTGATCCACTACGCCGCCTGGCTCGCCCGCCGCTGGCACGACCCCGCCTTCCCCGCCGCCTGGCCCCACTTCGGCACCGAGGACTACTGGACCCGGGAGACCGACGACCTCGTCGAGCTCCTGGCGGTGATCCGCGGCGAGGCCGATCCCAGCGAGGGGGGGACGCGGGGCACCGAGGAGGAGAAGGTGGCCGAGGAGGAGGTCCTTACCAATAAGGACTACTTCTGGGATTGGGAGGGGTAGGGCGGGCTATTTCTCCAGGTTGTCTTTGCGGATGACGTTTGGACGACAGGCCCGCGCGATGCCCCAAGCGCCATAAGTGTTACCACGGAGATCGTTCCCCTCGAAAGTTCCGCGGCTTTCGCTGACTACCGAGATCCCCCAATTCTTATTGCTGGCAATTTTGTTTCGTCGTAATGTAGCATTGGAATTTCCGAAAATCCCAACTCCGTCACCATGGTTGCGAACGATCTCATTGTCCTCCAGTATCCCGTATCCGTTTCTTGCGATCGTTACGCCGTTCCCCCAACTATCGTGAATCCGATTTCTACATAGCCGTCCTACCCCGTGGTTGATGTCGACACCCGTCGCGCTCAAGCTACTGATGTCACAATCTTCCAATGCGAGTTGGCCACTCGCAATCTCGACTCCGTACCCGTTCCCGCCACCTATCTGCCGTAAGGTCAAGTGAGACACACGACCGGTCGCGGCGCGAAAAAGCAGCGCAGGCTCACCCGCTGCCTGGACCTCGATCTCCTCGAGAACTCCGTCTCCAAGGATCTCAAGAGGCTTCTCGATGACTAGATTTTCTTTATATAGCCCCGGACGAACGAGTATCCTATCACCAGGCCTCGCGGCCTCGATCGCCGCTGAGAGTGTCGTGAAATCGCCACGTTGCCGGGCATCGACGATATGGGTCGCCGGTTCTATAGGCCGACCGGTCTTGGGCTCGGGCGACTGAGGCGCAGTAGCTTGTGATCTCTCCAGCGCGTCGCGGATCTGGATAGCCATGCCGGCAAGAGTCTTGGCGAGCCTCGGGTCCGTCAACGGCTCGAAGCGAATCTCTCTCCAGTCCTGATACTGCCGAGCCGCCACGGCGGCGGCAAGAGAATCGCGTTCGAGCCGAGCGGGGTCGTTCAGGATCGGCGCATCGACGTAGTAGATGGGTAGGACGAGATCTCGTCTCCCCAGCTCTCTCTCGCGAGCAAGGAACTGCTCCAACTCGGCACGGCAGGGCTCGCTCCGGAAGTAGAGGGGAGTCAAGATCGGGATGAAGAAGGTGACCGCCTCGATGGCTTCGTCCAGCCGGGCCTTCCACTCCTGGCCCCAATGGATGTCGGCGCGGTCCTGGAAGATCTTGAACTCCCGCCAGCCGGTGTGGACGCGCACCTCTCCTTCCAGCCGTTGCTTGAGCTGTGTGATGCGCCCCTCTTCGTGCTGGTCTTCGAAGCGGACGTAGCTCAGGAAGGCTGCGGGCGGGATGGGCATCAGGCGGGGGTCCGATTCTTTGGTTCGGCTCGGAGAGCGTATTCTCTGATGGAATCCTGTGGCGTACAAGGGGCGCCCGGCCGGCCGCTCTCGGCTTTGGCAGCACCCCCCTCCTGTCCTCCCCCCAGGCCCAACCCTCCCCCGCCCTGGGGGGAGGGACGCTCGTAGGAGGCGCTTGCCGGTCCCCGACCGTCAGGCGCGGTCATCGCCGTCCGTCAGGCGGTCGTCGTCGACCGTCAAGCAGTCATCGCCGTCCATCAGGCGGTCATTGCCGTCCGTCAGGCGATCACCGCCGGACTGCCGGCGGTCACTGCCGCGCTGCTCGCGGTCATTGCCGGACTGCCGGCGATCACTGCCGCGCTGCTCGCGGTCATCGCCGGACTGCCGGCGATCATTGCCGTCCTGCTCGCGGTCATCGCCGGACTGCCGGCGGTCACTGCCGCGCTACTCGCGGTCATCGCCGGACTGCTGGCGGTCACTGCCGCAATGCTCGCAGTCATCGCCGGACTCCCGGCGATCATCGCCAAACGGGCCCCAAACCCGCCACGCAGGTATACTTCGCCCCAGCGCGATCTCGTTTCAGGCGCTCCATCCCGGGAGCCAAAGCCATGTTTCAGAGAGATTTACGGCAACTGCCCATCTTCTCTTGCCAACCCAGGAGCCTCTGCCTCCTTGCCGCTCTCCTGCTCGCCCTCCCGGCGGCAGCTTCCGCCGCGGACACCGAGTCGATCCTGAACGCCAAGTGGCGGGGCGGGTTCGTCGTGGCACGCCTGCCTCTCGCCTCGGACTGCAACTCGTTCTACAACGACAACGACGTGCGCGGCGCCCAGATCGACAGCTCGGCCCGGCGGCGTTTCAAGCCGGGGGAGATGGCCCGGGTGGAGCGGATCGGGGTCAAACGGGGCCGGGTGGACGTCTTTCTCGATCTCTCCGAAGGCGTGCTCGACGAGACCCACGACGGACCGTTCACCCTCTATGAGCCGAAGACGTGCAAGGTCCAGCTCAAGGTTCCGGTGCCGGACAGCAAGGACACCCCCAAGGTCGAGGACCGGCTCGCGGAGCTCCTGGAGCTCCACCCCGGGGACCGCGAGGCCATGGCCTCCTCCGCCTGGAACGGCCGGCGGCGCGAGCCCTTGCCCAAGGACTACGAGAAGACCCTGGCCGCCCATGCGGCCTGGAAGGCGGCGGAGACCCATTCAGCGGTCCAGACCCGCATCGGCCAGGCCATTGAGGAAGCGGCGCGGATCGCCGATCACGTCCACTCCGAGCCGGACTACATGGCAGGCTTCGGCGCCGGCCTGGAGAAGGAGCGAGACCGGAGCTTCGCGAGTTGCGAGAGCGCTCTCGGCAGCAGCTTCATCCCCTACTCCTCGGGCGGCCGCGGCAAGAGCCACGACTGGGACCGCGGCAACGAGGACGGCCAGCGTCTGGCCTATCAGCTGGCGCTGCTGCGTGCGCTCAAGGACTGCGTTTTGCCGGCTTCCCGGTGAGGCCGACCTCGGCCAGGAGGCGCGCGTCGTTGCTCGCCAGACGTGGCGACCTATATCGTAGGCTGTTATAATAGGTACCGTGATACGCTCCTTCGCCGACAGAGGGACCGAAGACGTATTCGACGGCATCAACAGTAAGGACGCACGGTCGGTTTGCCCTCAAGCCCTTTGGGCTATCGCACGAAGGAAGCTCACTCAGATCAACCGGGTTCCAGAGCTTGCTGATCTGGCAGTACCACCCGGGAACCATCTTGAGCGACTCAAGGGGGATCGCTCAGGTCAGCACAGCATTCGGATCAACGAGCAGTACCGCGTTTGCTTTCGCTGGAAGGACGGTTATGCCGACGACGTCGAAATCACGGATTACCACTAGATCCCAGCGCCCGCAGTCCGGCACTCGGCGGAGAACCGCTCTCGGCGAGCGCCGCCTCCCGAGCCATCTGCCGCCGACGCATCCGGGAGAAATGCTGCTGGAGGAGTTCCTGAAACCGCTCGGGATCAGTCAATCGGCGTTTGCAATCCGCCTCGGAGTCTCCTTTCCTCGGCTCAACGAGATCATTCGGGGAAAACGATCGGTCACGCCCGACACCGCGCTCCGACTGGCGCGCGTTCTCGGGATGTCGGCGGACTTCTGGCTTGGCCTGCAACAGGATTGGGACCTGTGGCACGCCATGCATGGCGAGGATGCCGCGGCGATCAAGAAGCTCGTACCCTTACGGCGGCAGGGCTGAGGGCCGAGGCTCAAGGACTGCGTTTCGCCGGCGCCCCGGTGAGGCCGGCCTCCTCCAGGAGGCGCGCCGCCATCGGGTCGGTGGCCTTGCTGTAGCCGTGCCCTCCCTCCATGGGGATGCGCTTGACCTGGCCGGGCGGCAGCTTGCGACACAGGCTCTCGGTCTCGCGTTCGGCATAGATGCAGAGCAGCTTCACCCCCTTGATCTGGGCGATCTGCGGCCGGACCGGATGGTCGGGGGGCGGCGGCGCTCCGGCCATGAAGCTGCCGAAGCGGAAATCGAAGAGCGCGCGCAGGTCCGGACCGATGAGCGCCACGTAGCGGAGCTTCGAGCGCAGGCGGGGGGGGAGGTGCTCGACGAAGAAGGGGAGCACGTCGGCCCCCTGCGAGTAGCCGATGAGGACCGCGCTGTCGGCGTGCCAGGCGGCGAGGTAGTGGTCGAGGATGCGGGTCAGGTCGGCGGCCCCGCTCTCCGGCGTGCGGGCCTTCCAGAAATAGTTCAGGGAGTCGAGGCCGATGACCGGCAGGCCCGCGCTCGCCAGCCGGTTGCCCAACCGATTATCCAGGCCGACCCAGCCGCCGTCGCCCGAGATCATGATCGCGATCGGGCCGCGCGGCGGCCCGGGGGACGGCACCTCGACGAGTGGCAGATCGGAGAAGGGATCGCTCTTCGCCTCCTCCGCCCGCTCCTTCTCCCGCTGCTGGTGGAGGGCGAGCAGCTTCTCGAAGCCTGCGCGGAGCCGCGCCTCCGGCTCCCCCGCCCCGGCCTCCGAGGGCACGGGAAGGACGACCGCCCGCGAGATGGGCGCCGCGAACTCGGCGAGCGAGCCGGCCGCGCAGGCCGACCCGGGGACGGCGAGCGCCACCCAGGGATCGTCGAGGTCGCTGTCGGGCCGCAGGCGGACCCCGCTCTGCTTCCAGTCCCAGTCGGTGCGCAGGCTGTTGCCGCCGCAGAGCGGCCGGGGGAAGGTGTACAGCGGGCAGAAACCGACGGTCAGCAAGCCGGAGAAAGTGCCCGGCGGCGACTGCGCCAGAGCCGCGTAGGCGAGACCGCCACTGCCGCCACTGCCGCCACTGCCGCCAGTATCGCCGGCATCGCCATCGGCGACCAGCACGGGCGGCGGCAGGCTGGCCGGGGCGAGCGTTCCGGCGACGAAGCGGCCCAACCCTTCGAGGTCGGCCGAGGGGTAGACGCAGAAAGCCTTGTTCGCCCCGGCCGCCGCCAGGTAGCGCGGCACGTCGACCACCGCCACCAGGGCGCCGGCGGCGGTGAGGACACCGGCCCGCTGCGCGGTCTGCACCGCCGAGTCGGCGAGGAGGAGAACGAGCTGCGAGGGCGGCCCGGCTGGGCGGTAGAGCGGGATCTCGCCGAAGCGCCCATAGGTCAGGGACTCCGCCTGGAGGGGGGCCGAGGCGGGAAGGACGAGGAGGACGAGCGCGAGGATGCGGGTGAGGAGGGCCATACCAGGAGCTTATCGGCAGGGGCCCCTCGAAGGGTAGGGGCCGCGTCCTAGGCCGGACCCGCTGCCTGATCCAACTCGTAGGTATAGCGGCCCAGCATGCCCCGGGAGCGCCGCAACCGGAAACGGTGGTGGAGGACCGGGGAGACGATCCAGCCCTCGTCGTCGGCAGCCTGGACCTCGTAGCCGCTGGGACCGAGATGGCGGATCTCGAAACGGAGCGATTCCCCTCGGGCGTCGACAGTCCAGAGCTCGGGGACGCCCGCCCGGGCATAGAAGGCGGGAAGGCGCTTCAGGTCCTTGCGCACCGAGGAGTCGCTGACGACCTCGACGATGAGGTCGGGAGCCCCTTCGAGCTCGATATAGCGCCCTTCTCCCTTCCCCGCCGAAGGGATCTCCCGGACACGGCCGCTCTGCAGCGACTCCCAGAAGAGGACCACGACATCGGGTTCGACGGAGAGCTCGGCGGCCGGCGAGACGATCCGGGTGCGGTCGATGAAGACGTTGCCACGGCCGGTCTTCTTCACCAGGGTGTGAAGCCCCGTGGCGATCTCGCTCTTGACGACGCTGTGGGTGTACAGATCCTCGGGGCTCAGGTCGACCTCCACCTCGCCGTCCAAGTAGTCGATACGGCCGCGCTCGGGGAACTCGTCACCTTGCGACCAGCGGCGGAAGCCTGCGAGCGTATAGACCTCCGCCGGGATGCGCAGGTCTTCTTCGTCCAGAATGACGGCCGCTCGCGTAGTCATGGCTCACCTCCCAGAAGGCGTACGGACCGTCTTCGAGAATAGCATGGTCCCCTTCACCCTCTCCGCCAGCACCCACTCCACCCCGCGGCCAATGGAAAAGCGCCGGGTCACTCGGTAGTCGAGGCCGTGGATGCGGAGCCCCCCTCGCCCCGGGGCGGTCGCTCCGCCGAGGCCGCTCAGGCGGGCGACGAGGTCGCCCTCCTCCAGAAGGGCGTCCGGCGCGCGCTGCCGCCAGAGCGTCGCGAGAGCCGGGTCGTTCGGGTCGTCGAAGGGGCCGCCGTGACGGCGGAGGAGGCGGGCCACCTCGGGCTCGGTCAGGCCGAAGGAGTAGTCGAAGACCGGATGGCCGGAGAAGTAGCCCAGGGCGCCGATCCGGCGGCTGGCGATCACCGCCCCGGGGGGGAGATGGTCGGCCAGCCAGCGGGCGGGCGGGACCAGCGTCGCGCTGGTCAGGATGTACCCGGGATAGGTGAGGCGCAGGCCCTCGGTGGTACGGGCGATCGTCGCGGCGGCGCCATAGAAGGCGACCCCGGCGGCCAGGGCGAGGGGGGCGAGCCCCAGGGGGCGCAGGGATCTCGGGCGCTCCCGGCGGGATTCCGGGTGCTCCCGGCGGGTTTCGGCGCGCTCGGCCTCCAGCGCCATCCCCCAGCCGAAGGCGAGGACCGCCGGTCCGGTCCAGCGCGAGAGGGCGGCCCAGTCGGGGGCCAGGGCGCCCGCCAGGAGAAGGCCCACCAGGGCGGCCCCGGCGAGGGCCAAGCTCCACAGCCGGAGCACCCGGCCCCACCGGCCGCCTCCCACCCGGTCCACCACCGCCCGCTCGGTGGTGAGCGCCCCCACCCCGGCCAGGAGGAGCGCCGCCGGCACGTAGGGGGCGAAGTAGCGGCCGAGCTCGGTCCAGTCCGGCCGGGCATAGAGGGCGAAGAAGAGGCCGGTGCCCACGATCCCCCCGGCGCCCGCGGCGGCCCCGGGGGCGGCGCGGCGGAGGGCGAAGTAGCCCACGGTGAGGAGGGACAGGCCGAAGAGGCCGGCGAAGGGGAAGGCGAGGTTGACCGCCGAGCCGGCCAGGGCGCCCCCGAGGTTGCCGAGGAAGGTCGCGACGGTGGGCGGCTTGGCCGCCCAGGTGTTGGGGAGGAGAGCTCCGTAGTAGCCCCAGCGCGCCAGGGTGATTCCGCCGAGGAGGGCGGCATAGACCGCGAGGCCCCGGAGGAGCCGGCGGGGGGCCACGGGGGGCACCCGGTGGAGCAGGGCGAGAGCCGCCATCGCCGGATAGACGAGGACCGCCTCGGGATGGAGGAGGAAGGCGAAGGCACCCAGGAACGGCAGGGCGCCTGAACCCCGTTCGCGGATCATCAACCCGAGCATGGCGGTCAGGACGGCGGCGAGGGCGGCGGTCTCCATCCCCAGGAGGGAGAAGCTCACCAGGTCGGCGTGGGTGGCGGCGAGGAGGACGACCCCGGCGGGAAGGAAGGGGAGGGCGGGTCCCCCGCCCAGCCGTCCGGTCAGACCGGCCGCGGCCTTATATAAGAGGAAGAGGGTGAGCCCGAGGCAGGCCAATCCCAGGAGCTTGGCGGCGAAGGGGGGCGAGGAAAGCCGCGCCAGGGGGGCGAGAAGGAGGAGCCAGCCGGTGTTCGTCACCCCCTCCACCCGTTCCCCCGGGTTGAACACCAGCCCCTGCCCGGCAAGGAGGTGGGCCACCGCGCGCAGACCGATCCAGGCATCGTCCAGGAAGAGGCCGCGGTAGAGCCAGGCGGCGAGGGCGAGCCAGAGAGCGGCCAAGACCGAGGGGAGAAACCGCAGTCGTGAAGCCGGATTCATCCGGCGCACACCGCTCAGCTGGCGAGGCCGAGGTGGACCTGGACCGGGCGCTTGCGCACCTTCCAGATCACCCCGTCGACGATGTAGTGGTGGAAGTTGACCGCCTGGTAGACGGCGAGCGACAAGGTGAGGACCGAGAGGCCCATGGCCGAGAGGGCGCTGTCGAGCGTGAAGTAGAGGGCGGTCGAGATCCCCAGGCAGACGAGGAAGTAGGGCACCACCCGGTGGGTCTGCGAGATGGTCGAGAGGAAGCGGTGCTCGGGGTCGACCCCGTTCTTGAAGCGGTTGTTGTTGAACATCCAGACCAGCAGGATGTACTGCAGGTTGTGCCAGACGTTGATCGTCAGCCAGCCGTAGCTGATGTCCCGCACCTCCAGGTAGCCGACGCTGAAGATGACGATGTGGGACAGCATGTAGAGGGTGTAGGCGACCGGCAGCTGCCCCTTGCGGAGGGCCATGAGCTGCCGCCCCATCCAGAGGAGGATGGCGGCGACCGCGGCGACCGCCGCCACCTGGACGACCAGGCGCGGCACCGGCAGCACCTTGATGGGCTGGTGCAGGAAGCTCGTCGGCTGCTGCCAGGAGCGGTGGAGGATGCCCCAGAGCGGCAGGAGATAGATGACCGCCTTCTGGAGGAGCGGCGGATCGTCGACCAGGGCGGCGGACTTCCGGCGGTAGATCTGGGCGATGCCGTAGCTCTGGCGGGTGTAGTGGAACCACTGCCAGTAGAGATAGGTCGTGGGCAGCACCCAGCCGCCGAAGGCGTA
>DASQPA010000542.1:0-2619 GCA_035644215.1 Thermoanaerobaculia bacterium | reverse complement strand
CGGCGGGTCCTGGAGGGCGATATACTCTCTGTGCTTCATTTCTCGACAACCTGCGAAGGTGGACTATGACGGGCGTCGCCAAGTCGCTCCAGGAGAAGCTCGACGCCGTATCCGGCGGTTGGGTGTCGTTCGCGGCCGTGGGGGCGCTCGCCCTTCACGCCATGGGGTTCCTCTCCCTGCGCTTCCACCTGGCGGCCCTGGGCGTGCGGACGGACCTCTCGCTCCTCGACAGCCGCTACGTCTTCGACGGGGCGAACTGCCTCGTCTACCTGCTCGCGGCCCTCGTCCTCCTCCTCTTCCTGCTGCTCGTCGCCGGGCTGGGGCTCTTCCTGCTCTCGCGGCTCGTCCCCCGGCCGACCCGGGAGCGTCTGCGGACCGCGGTCCGGGCGCCCTGGGAGCGGTTGCGGCCGCGCTACCGGACCGCCGGCCGACTCTCCCTGGCGGGGATCGCCTTTGCCGTCCTCGCCATTCAGTTCCTGATGCGCCAGTGTTTCCTGGTGCAGGACCTCCTCTTCCGTGGCGCGCCGGCCGGCTGGTTCGGCGATCTGCTCCTCGCCAAGGCGGACCCGGCGTGGACGATCTTCTTCATGGTCCTCCTCGCCGTGGTGGGGGTGACGGCCTGGCTCCGGCTCGCCGCCGGCCGCAGCCCGGGCCACGGTCCCGCGACCCGTCTCGGGCTCGGCCTCCTCACCCTGCTCCTGGGGTTCGAGCTGGCCCTCCTGCCGATCAACTACGGCGTCCTCCTCGCCGGGAATCCACTGCCGCGGGTGGCGCACGTGGGCGACGACAAGGTTCTGGCCGGCCGCCAGGCCTGGCTGGTATGGGAGGACCCGGACGGGTTGACCCTGCTCGTCGTCTCCCCGGCGGCGAAAGGGGTACCCCCGCCGCGTGCCCTGGTGACGGTGCTGCGGAAGGAGGCGGGACGGGTGGAGGTGGAGGGGGAGGAGCCGGTGCTGCAGCGGCTGGCGGGAGGGGGGCCGTGAGGGCACGGCTGGGCGGGTCCCTGGCGCTGGTGGCGCTGCTCGGGCTTTCCGGAGCGGGGCGGGCGGCCGAGCCCGGGCTGGAGAGCGGCTTTATTGGTCAGGCGCCAATTCTTACCATCGACTCGGGCGGGCATATGTCCCGGATTACTCGCCTTGTTTTCACTCACGATGGGCATGGCCTCGTTTCCGTCGGCGACGACAAGATCATCCGTGTCTGGAGCGTTGATTCGGGGGAGACCGTCCGCACTCTGCGCGGGCAGATCCGGCCAGGTCTTCAGGGGGAAATCTACGCGGCAGCCCTCTCGCCGGACGACCGCTACCTGGCGGTGGGTGGTTATTTCTCTCTGTTCGGCAGCGAAATTCGGCTCTACAATTTCCAAACCGGCGAGGTCGTGGCAGTCCTCAATGGCCACCTGAACGTCATCAACGCACTGGCTTTCTCACCCGATGGCCGCATGCTCGCTTCCGCGAGCTTCGACAAGACGGTTCACCTTTGGGACGTTTCCAGTCGCCAATCTCTCCTTGTCCTTCGCCATGACGATGCTGTCTACACCGTGGCATTTTCGCCGGACGGAACGCGTGTGGTCTCTGGCAGCTGGGACTGGACGGTACGACTCTGGGATGCAAAGAGCGGCGCACTGATCCGGAAGATGGAAGGGCATAAGGACAAGGTGCGGTCAACCGCTTTCTCTGCGGACGGTCGCTATATTGCCTCAGGTAGCGATGACAAGAGCGTCCGGCTCTGGGATGCAGCAACCGGAGCCTTCGTCAAGGAGCTGAGCCGTAGTGACGCTGGGGTCTATGGCCTTTCCTTCACACCAGATAGTCAGCGGCTGCTGGTTGAAAATGTACCGAGGCGCAATACCTACAAGGTGATCTCGGTTCCCGAAGGGAGAGCCCTCGCCAGTTTCGAGAAGCACGACAATAGAGCCATCGCTGTCGCAGTCTCTCCGGATGGTAAGGTGGCGGCGACGGGGGGAGGCAGCGACAGAGTAATTTATCTATGGGATCTCGCAACAGGGTCCGTGATCCGCAAGCTTGCCGGGAGTGGCCGGCACGTCTGGAGTGTGGGCTTCGCCTCTGACGGCCGCTCGATCGCCTTTGGGACCACCTCTCATGGAGAGGGAATGAACCTTCTGGAGCCGTTGGAGCAGACCCTCGTGATCGACCCAGAGCTGGGGATCTCCCTGAGCGGCAAAGTGGCGGACCCGGGGACATACCTGCGTGCCGTCGATCGATTTGGGGTCTATCAACTGAAGACCAAAACGGGCAAGTTCGAGGCAGTCCTGCAGATCCTTCGAGACGGCGAGGTGATCCGGGAGATCACGCGGGATGGGACCGACGGTTATAGTCACCGTTGCATCACCTGGACACCCGATGGAAAGCAGTTCGTCAGCGGTGGAGAGAATGGCTTCCTGACCCTGTACGACGGTGTGACCGGCCAAGCGGTGCGCAACTTCGTCGGCCACATGGGCGACGTCTCGGCGGTCGCGGTGAGCCCGGACGGGAAACGGCTGGTCTCCGGCTCGGCCGACCAGACCGTCCGCCTGTGGGACCTAACCACCGGCGCCAACCTCCTTACGGTGTTCGCGGCAACGGATGGCGAGTGGGTGGCCTGGACGCCGCAAGGCTTCTA
>DASQPA010000541.1:0-43212 GCA_035644215.1 Thermoanaerobaculia bacterium | reverse complement strand
CTGGCGCGGCGCAAGGGGCCGGCGGCGGCTGGGGGGGGCGGGGCGATGATCTCCTTCCGCAACGGCCTCGAAGAGCTGCCGCGGCGGCTGGCCCGGGAGATCGGCGACGTGCGTACCGGAGTGGCCGCCCGGCGGGTCCTTCGGGGGGAACACGGGTTCCTCGTCGAGACGGCGGCCGGAACCCTGGCCGCCGAGAGCGTCCTCCTCGCCGTCCCGGCAGACATTGCGGCCCATCTCCTGGAGGAGGTGACCGGCGGCCGCAGCCGGACGTTCGCCGAGATCCCCTACTCGCCGGTCGCCGTGGTCGCCCTCGGGTTCCGCCGCGAGGACGTGGCCCACCCCCTGGACGGCTTCGGCTACCTGGTGCCGCGGAAGGAGGGCCGCCGCACCCTGGGCTGCCTCTTCCCCTCCGCCCTCTTCCCCGACCGCGCTCCGGCCGGGCAGGTCACCCTCTCCGCCTTCGCCGGCGGCCGGACCGACCCCGAGATCGTCAGCTGGGACGACGACCGGATCGCCACCACGCTCCTGGCCGAGGTCGGGCAGGCGCTCGGCATCCGTTCCGAGACCAAGCCGGTGTTCCAACTCGTCCGCCGCTGGCCGCGGGCGATCCCCCAGTACGAGCTCGGCCACGGCCGCTTCGTCGACCTCGCCGAGGAGATCGAGCGGGATTTCCCAGGACTCCGGATCGGCGGTAACTTCCTCCACGGGGTGTCGGTCCCGGACTGCATCCGGAACGGGGGGCGGCTACTACAGTCCTGGCCGACGAGGTCAGCGGCCGGCCCCGCGCTCACTTGACGAGCAGCACCGGACACTCGGCGAGGACGGCCACCTTGTGGCTGATCGTCCCGATCGCGGCGAGCGGCCGCTCCGCGCCGAGCCGGTGCGAGGAGAGGAGGATCAGGTCGGTGCCGTGCTCGGCGGCATGGGCGACGATCGCCTCCGGCCGCCGGCCGTAGACGACGTCCTGGTGGACGGCTCCAGGTTCGTCGAAGGAAGCGGCGGCCTCGGCGAGCTTGGTGCGGGCCCGCCGCTCCAGCCGCTCGTAGAAATCCCGCATTTCCTCGAAGGAGACGTCCTGGAGGGTCTCGATGACGTGGAGGAGGAGGATCTGCGCGCCGTCGCGCACCGCCATCTCCCGGGCGAGCCGGAGGGCCGCCTGGTTCTCTGCGGTAAAGTCCAAGGGGACGAGGATCTTGTGGAACATGCGGCTATCGTATCGCGGTCTCGCGCCAGAGCGGCCGGGTGAGGCAGGTGGGGCCGCCCTCGGCCTTCCAGGAGATCTCCTCGCCGCGGTAGGTTGAGACCTCGCAGCCGGCCGCCTCCAGCCGCCGCCGGGTGATGGGGTTGCCGTCGAGCATCAGGCAGCGGCGGGGAGCCAGGGCGAGGACGTTCGGCCCCTGGGTGGCGAATTCCTCGGCGGGGACCTCAATCAGGCGGATGCCGCGCTCTTGCAGCAGCTGCCAGAAGGGGACCGGCAGAAGCGGCAGGTAGGCGACGGCCAGGTCGTGGTCGACCAGGCTCAGGAGCGACAGCAGGTGGAGGCAGGCCTCCGGCCCGGTGTGGTAGGGGAGCTCGACGGGAAGGACGGAAACCCCCGCCGGGGCGAGCGCCGCGCGGAGCTGGGCGACCCCCGCTGCGTTGGTGCGGAAGCCCAGGCCGGCGGCCAGGGTGTGGCGGTCGAGCCAGAGGAGGTCGCCCCCCTCGGCGCGGGCCTCGCCGTGGAGGGTATAGAGGATGGGGACCCCCAGGGCGGAGAGCCGGCGCGCCAGGGCCGCCTCCTCGCCGCGGCGCAGCTCCTTGCCCATGGAAAGGATCACCGCCCCGCGGTCGGTGACCAGGGCCGGATCGAAGACGTAGAGGGCGTCGGCCCGCGCAGGCTGCGGCTCGGGGTGGTCGAAAACCTCGACATCCGCCGCGCGGAGAAGGGCCACGAAGGCGTCGTGCTCGCGTTCGGCCTTCTCCAGGTCCGGCCGGCCGGCGTAGTGCCAGCGCTCCGGATCGTCGACCGCGAAGGCGGCATCCGGACGCTTGACCAGCACCCGGCGGAGGGGGTCGACCATGCTCTGGCTGCCGTAGGGGACGGGCATCGCGGGCGGACACTACCATAAGAGAAACTTTCCAACCGAGAACCCCGTCCCCTCTTTCACCCGGATTTTTCTCGGCTCATGGAACGGCGGCCGCCAGGGCTGCAACCGAAGCCGGAAAACCGCGTTCCCGGGCGCCGCGCGCCGCCGTTGCCCGGCTGCCATAAAGCGATGCAATCCATTACCATGTCCGCCTTGGTTCCCCTTTCACCGCAGCCTCTGTGAGGCCATCACTGCATGAGCGACGTGGTTCAGAAATTCTGGGGCTTCTGCCATACCCTCCGCCACGATGGGATCGACTACGGCGACTACATCGAGCAGATCACCTATCTGCTCTTCCTGAAAATGGCGGACGAGCGCCGCATCGACCTCTCCCACATCGGTGGCACCGGTGGGGCCGGTGGGGCGGGCGTCGCGACCGACTGCTCCTGGCCCTGCCTCTCCGCGCTCGCCGGGCTGGCCCTCCTCGACCACTATACCGCCGTGCTCCAGGCGCTCGGCCGGGAGGAGGGGCTCCTGGGCGAGATCTTCGACGAGGCGGTCTCGCGCTTCAAGAAGGCCGAGAACCTGAAGCGGTTGATCGGCCTGATCGACGAGACCGAGTGGACGGCCCTGGAGGTCGACGTCAAGGCCGCCGTCTTCGAAGGGCTTCTGGAGAAGGCGGCGAGCGAGGGGAAGAAAGGGGCGGGCCAGTACTTCACCCCGCGCCTCCTCATCCAGGCGATCGTCCGCTGCGTGCGCCCCGATCCGCGCCAGCTCCCGGAGCTCACCGTCTGCGATCCGGCCTGCGGCACCGGCGGCTTCCTCGTCGTCGCCTACGAATGGTTCCTCGCCGCCAGTCGCGGCAGCGCCCTCTCTCCCGAGCTCCAGGAGCGGGTGCGGCGCGACACCTACTTCGGCCAGGAGCTGGTCGAGCGGCCGCGCCGGCTCGCCTTCATGAACCTCTACCTGCACGGGCTCGCCCCCGAGATCCGGCGTGGCGACTCGATCGACGAGCCGGCGGGCGAGCGCCGCTTTGACGTCGTCCTCACCAACCCGCCGTTCGGCAACAAGGGGGCGAACCAGGCTCCCGGCCGTCCCGACTTCCCGGTCACCACCTCGAACAAGCAGCTCAACTTCCTGCAGCACGTCCTGACGCTCCTCAAACCGGGCGGCCGCGCCGCCGTCATCGTGCCCGACAACTGCCTGTTCGCCGACCAAGCGGGCGAGGTCTTCGAGGTGCTGACCGCGCAGTGCGACCTCCACACCGTCCTGCGCCTGCCCAACGGTACCTTCACCCCCTACAGCGCCGGCACCAAGACCAACGTCGTCTTCTTCACCAAGGGACGGCCGACGGAGACCGTCTGGGTCTACGACGCGCGCACCAACGTGCCGCGGATCACCAAGAAGGACCGCCCCTTGAACGCCGCCCACTTCGCCGCCTTCGAGGCCTGCTATGGCGCCGACCCCGACGGGCGGTCCCCGCGCTCCCCCGAGGACGCCGCGGACGACCGCTGGCGCTCGTTCCCGATGAGCGAGGTGGAAGCCCGCGACTACAAGATCGACAACCTGAAGTGGCTGAAGGACCTCTCCCCCGAGGGAGACGACCTCCCCACCCCCGAGGAGCTGGCGGCCGACATCGCGACCGATCTCGAAGAGGCGCTGGAGGAGATCGCGGCGATCCAGGACCTGCTGGACGAGGACAAGGTGCGGCGGCCGCGGGTCCTGGCGAGGCGGCGATGAACCGGCCCGAGGGGTGGGCCGAGGCCAGCCTCGAATCGCTCGTCGTCCACGCCCTGGGCGGGGAGTGGGGGGAGGCCGACCTGCCGGAGACGGCGGCGGACCCGGCGAGCGTCCGGGTGCGGGTGGTGCGCGGCACCGAGTTCCGCGCCTGGGAGCGGGAGAAGGGGGCCACCGCGGTGGTCCGCCGGATCGCCCGGTCGCGCCTCGCCCGGCGGCGCCTGGCGGTGGGCGACCTGGTCGTCGAGACCTCGGGCGGCGGCATCCGCCAGCCGGTCGGGCGGACCCTGCGGATCGACGAGGCGGCTCTCGCCGCCGGCGCCGACCCCCTCGTCTGCTCGAACTTCTGCCGCCAGGTGAGGCTCCACCCGGAAGTCCGCGCCGCCTTCGTCCAGCTGGCGCTCACCCACCTCTACCTGGACGGGCGGCTCGACGCTTTCCAGACCCAGACCACCAACCTGCGCAACCTCGACTTCCCCGCCTTTCTCTCCGGGGTGACCCTGCCCCTGCCGCCGGCTGCCGAGCAGGAGCGGATCGCCCGGCGCGCGGCGCAGCTCCTGGCGCGAACCGGGCGGGTGCGCGAGCGCCTGGAGCAGGTCGGGGCGACGGTCAAGCGCCTGCGCCAGTCGGTCCTCGCCGCCGCCTTCGACGGCAGCTTGACCGCGGACTGGCGCGCCGAGCCGGCGGCCATCGAGCCCTTCTTCGAGCTCCTGGCGCGGCGTTTCGCCCTCCGCCAGCGGCGCTTCGAGGCGGCGTGCCGGGAGGCGGCGGCGGCCGGCCGGCGGCCACCCCGGCGGCCGCGCAACCTGGCGCCCGCGACCTGGCAGGCGCCGGAGCCCCTCACCCTGCCGCCGCTCCCCGCCGGCTGGGCGCTGGTCGCCCTGGGGGACGTGCTCGAGCGGGTGCAGCAGGGGACCTCGGTACGCACCGAGGCCACGGTCCCCGGCGATGGCGGCATTCCGGTCCTCCGCATGCCCAACATCCAGGACGGCGAGATCGATCTCCGGGACCTGAAGACCGTCCCTCCCGAGGCCGTGGACCTCCCCAACCTCACCCTGCGGCGGGGCGACATCCTCTTCAACCGTACCAACAGCCCGGAGCTGGTCGGCAAGGCCGCGGTGTTCGAGGTCGACCGGACGGCGATCTTCGCCTCCTACCTCCTCCGCCTGGTTTGCGACGAGCGCCTGGTGGTGCCGCGCTACGTCTGCTACTGGATCAACTCGCCCTGGGGGCGCGCCTGGGCCCGGGCGGTGCGCACCGACTGCGTCAGCCAGTCGAATATCAACGGCTCGAAGCTCCTCGCCATGCCGCTGCCGGCACCGCCCCTCGCCGAGCAGCGCGAGATCGTGCGGCGGATCGAGGCCCTCTTCGGCTTCGCGGCGCGGACCGAGGAACGCCTCGCCGCGGCGAGCGCCCGGGTCGAGCGGCTGCCCCGCGCCATCCTCTCCCGCGCCCTGGCCGGCGAGCTGGTCGCGACCGAGGCCGAGATCGCGGCGACCGCGGGTCGCTCCTACGAGCCGGCCGCCGATCTGCTCCGGCGGGTGATGGCCGAAACCGGGCAGGCGGCCCGGATCGGCCGCCGCTCCGGGTCGGGCCGTAAGAGAGGCGGCACCGGAAGCTGACCTTCCGATGTCGACTTCAGCATATTGAAATCTTGATATATTTGATTTCCGCTCCGACTCACCTGCCGGAACGAAAAATAAAAAAAGTTGTCCCACATTCCCCCCCTACGAGCACTCTCTCATTGGAGGTGCCCAACGGGGGGCGATTTGGCCAGGGTACTCTCCATGTGAAACCGTTAACTGAAGTTCTTATTTTTTAGGGGGATCGAGTCATGGCTAAGAATATTGTTGTCGTGGGTGGGGGTTCGGCTGGCTGGATGACCGCGTCGTACCTCCGGAAGGCTCTTGAGAAGGTCGATACCATCACCGTCGTCGAGTCGAAGAGCATCCGCACCATCGGCGTCGGCGAAGCCACTTTCAGCACCATCAAGCTCTTCTTCGACTTCCTTGGCCTCAAGGAGTCGGACTGGATGCCGAGCTGCAACGCCGCCTACAAGCTGGCCATCAAGTTCAAGAACTGGCGGGCCGAGGGCGGGCACTTCTACCACCCCTTCCAGCGCTACGAGATGGTCGACGGCTTCAACGTCGCCGAGTGGTGGCTGAAGCTCAAGCGCGACGATCCCTTCGACTACTCCTGCTTCACCATCCCCGCTCTCTGCGACTCCAAGCGCTCACCACGTTTCTTAGACGGCCGGGTCTTCGACGACAAGGTCCAGAGCCTCTTCGAGGAAAAGCAAGCGCTGGGCAAAAGCGTTCTCGCCGACCACAAGGTGCAGTACCCGTACGCCTACCACTTCGACGCCCACCTGCTCGCCGAGTACCTCAAAGGCTACGCCATGGAGCGCGGCGTCCGGCAGATCCAGGACGACGTCGTCTCGGTCAATCTGACCGAGGACGGCAGCATCGCCTCGATCCAGACCAAGGAGCACGGGGCGGTCTCGGGCGACCTGTTCATCGACTGCACCGGCTTCCGCGGCCTGCTGATCAACCAGACCCTGAACGAGCCCTTCATCTCCTTCAACGAGTCGCTGCTCTGTGACCGGGCGATCGCCCTCCAGGTGCCGGTCGACGTCGAGAAGGAGGGCATCGAGCCCTACACCACGGCCACCGCGAAGAGCGCCGGCTGGATCTGGAACATCCCGCTCTACGGCCGCATCGGCACCGGCTACGTCTACAGCAGCGCCTTCCTCTCGCCCGAGGAGGCGGAGGCCGAGTTCCGCGCCCACCTGGGTCCGAAGTCGGACAACTGCACCGCGTCCCACATCAAGATGCGGATCGGCAGGAACCGCAACTCGTGGGTCAAGAACTGCGTCGCCATCGGCCTCTCCTCCGGCTTCGTCGAGCCGCTCGAATCGACCGGCATCTTCTTCATCCAGCACGGCATCGAGGAACTGGTCAGCCACTTCCCGAACGGCTGCATGGACGAGGACATGATGCGCAGCTACAACAAGGTGGTGGGCGAGGCGATCGACGGGGTGCGCGAGTTCCTCACCCTGCACTACCGGGCGAGCGATCGCATGGACACCGACTTCTGGAAGGCGACCAAGGGCCAGACGGCGATCTCGGCCGACCTCTCCGAGCGCCTGCGGCTCTGGCGCAAGCGCCTGCCCAACGCGAAGAACGTCAACCCGAGCTACCACGGCTTCGAGTCCTACTCCTACTCGGTGATGCTGCTCGGCTTGAACTTCCAGCCCGAACAGAACCTCCCGGTTCTCGACCTGCTCTCCGACCATCGGGCCGCCGAGGCCTTCGAGGCCATCCGGGTGAAGAGCCAGCGCCTGGTGCAGACGCTACCCTCCCAGTACGAGTACCTGTCCCACCTCCGCGCCGCCGCCTAAGCGCGCGGAGACCCCTCCCGGGCGGAGCGCTCACGCTCCGCCCGGGTTTTTAGCTCAGCGGTCAGGCCAGGGAGCGGTCAGCCGTCGATGACTTGACGTCCACCTGGGCCGCCGGGTTTCCTGCTCGGCGAAACAGCTTCTGCCTTGCCTCATCCGGTAGCCGGCCGTAGACGCCGGCGGCAAGGGCCAGGATCTGCAGCACGGTACCGGCGATGGCGGCGAGGCGGAAACTCCTCAAGGCTCCCACCACCAGGAAGTCCAATCCCAAGCCGTCGGCAACCAGCCCGAGCAGGCCCAGGGCGACATAGGTTCTGAGCACTGCCATCGGCGTCTCGAGCTGGTATCCGTACTCCCGGCCGGCCAGCGCGGTCCCCAGGAGCGCCAGGCCGGCGAAGGCAATGGCGGCGAGCATCAGGGCGGCCGCGAAGGGGACGTTCTGCAACGTGCCGCTCTCCGCCACTGCGCGGGTCGTACCGCCGACCGGACCCACGTTCCAGGCCAGGGTCATCAATGCGACGCCGGCGAAGGCCGTCGTGCCACTGAAACCCGCGCTGAGACCGGTGGAGGCCAACGAGCTGTCGGGCGGGATGTAGCCGCTGCCGGGCGGGACTGCGTTTTGGGGATCCTTGTTAGTGGAACCTGACATGGTATTCCTCCCTTTCTATTTCTCGCGGACATTGGATCTCATGCTTCTTCTGGCGCTTCACTGTAGCCAACGTTACAGGGCGCGGGATCGGGAGCCCTAGCGCGGGTCTCCGACCAGGACGAATGGAGCCCAGTAAAACGGATGAGCATAGCGACCCTCCTCGATCATCTTCAGCTTGGCCGTTCGTAGCGCCTCTCCCTTGCCGGTGGCGAGCCGGCGATAGAAGTTGGCCATCAGATCGGGGGCGGAGTCTTCCGGGGCACGCCAGAGGCTCACCACCAGGCTGGAAGCCCCGGCGTAGAAGAAGGCGCGAGTCAAGCCAACCAACCCTTCGCCGTTGACCTGAGCTCCCCCCGTGTCACACGCCGAGAGGACGACCAGGTCGGCATTCAGCTTCAGATCGAAGATGTCGTGCACGCGGAGGAAGCCGTCGTCATTCTTGTCCCGGCCGCGCGCCAGGGCGAGACCGGAAAGCTGCGGCCGCTGCTCGTTGGCGACACCGTGAACCGCGAAGTGGAGGCGGGAAGTCCGCTCGAGGAGCCGGTTGCCGATGACGTTGTCCTTGGTGGCGTCCCGCCCCAGATAGAGCTGGAAGTTGCCGGGATACAGGCCCGCGATGGCCCTGACCTCCGGCTCCGACTCACGCAGTGGCAGCAGCGCCGGGCCGCCGTCCTCAGGCGGCTCGTAGAAAGGATTGGCGAAGGCGAGGAAGGCCTTCGAGGTTCCCCTTTTCGCCGCGGCGGCAACGGAGCGCGGCCGGTGCAGACCCGCGAGCACGCTTGCGGAGGGCACGTAGGAAATGGAGTGTGTGCGCAACAGGAAAGGCATCCTGGAGTAAGGCTGGCCGCGCGGAGGAGACTCCGTGAGCAGCGCCTCGAAGGGCAACAGGTGGAGGACCCCGTCAGGTGAGACGAGGAGGTTGCGCTTGCGCGCCAGGCTCCCAGCGGCGGGGGCGACGAGCTCGCGATAAAGGTCCGCCGCTGGGTGCATGTAGTCGGCGCGCAAGGCCGGATTCGACGTCTTCAGAGTCCTCCGCAGACGTTCAACCTGTTCGCCAAGAACGGCGGCTCCCGGCAGGGTATGCGCCGCGATCCCCTCGTGCGTCACGACGAAGAGGTAGGACGCCTCCGGGCCCACAGCATACTCGAGCAACGCGGTCTCTTCACCCAACAGCGCCTCGATCTCCCGTGCGGCGAGCGGTTTCGGGTAATGCACCTCGGCATAGCGGGGGTTTCTGAACCGGATCTCGGCGACGAGTTTTTGCTGCTGCCGGTCGAGATCCTGCAGGCTATCTTCCAGCTGCTTGGCGGCAGCCTCGTTCGTGGCTGCCTCCTGGCGGACCCGTTTGAGCCTGACTTCGGTCCAGGTAAATCTGTTCGCGAGGGCGGTTTCCTGTCGCTTGAGATCAGGGTCGACTCCGCTCCTGACGTCGATGCTCCCCTCTGCCAAGAGGTCGGACAGCCCCCGCGCGCGCGCCAACTCGCTCGCCTCCAGCGCCTGCTCGGTCAGCCGCATGCGCATGAGGAGGTCGACGAAGAACTCGTAGTAGTAGCGGTTCGCGGCGAAGAACGAGGTGCGCTGATCATCACCACCCACGTCGCTGCGCACCTTCTCTACGACGGTCAAGGCGTTCTCGATCTCCCGCCGCGCGTTGCCGAGATCGCCGCGATCGCGATCGAGTTTCGCCTGGTTCTGGAGGCTGCGGGAGATCAGGGGGCGGGCTTCGATCTTGCGCGCGAGCTTCAGGGCCATCCCGTACGATGCAGCTGCCTGCTCAGGTTGCTTGAGCTGGCTCTGGACATTTCCGATCTCCAAGAGAGTGCTGGCCTGGCCTGCGAGATCGCCCAGCCGGTCACGGCGCAACGCCAGCGCGTCGTTGAGATCCTTGAGGGCGTCCTCCGCCTTGCCGAGGGCGATGCGGAGCCGGCCGCGGTTGTGAAGGCTCAGGGCCTCGGCGCCGGGATTTTGTGTCTCCCGGCTGAGCTTCAGGGCACGTTCGAAGTACTCGCCCGCCTTCGCATTGTCCTTCAGCGTCAAGAAAACGCTGCCGATGCTGTTCAGGGTGAACGCGGATTTCGGGGCACCCTGCTGCAGCTCGAGCACTCGCTGATAGGTGGTCAGGGCTTTTCCTGGCTCCCCGAGTGCGACATAGACGGTCGCCAGATTGTGGAGGGTTTGTTCTTCCTGGGAACGGTCGCCGGGGCCGCCGTCGGCCAGCGCCTCGTCATAGAGGCGCAGCGCTTCCTGGAGCTGGCCGCGGCGCGAGTGGATGCCGGCCTCGTTGCTGAGGAGCGTCGACTCGAGGAGGCGATCATGGGTCTTGCGGCTGAGGTCCAGTTCGCTTTCGTAGCAGCGGAGTGCTCCGTCCAGATCGCCCTGGTGCTCGGCGACCAGGCAGAGGCCGGTCCGCGCGTAGGCCTCTACCCCTTGATCTCCGGCCCGGCGAGCCAGTTGCAGCGCCTGGTCGAACGACTGGCCGGCCCGGTCGAGGTCATAGAGGCTGTCGAAGAGGAGGTATCCCAGATTGTAGAGCGAAAGTCCCTGCTCGGCGGTATCGCCAAGGTCTTTCCAGAGCTCGATCGCCTGCCAGTAGGCCTTCTGGGCGGCCGCGGTCTGAGACAGACTGCTGTGGGCAAAGCCGAGACAGTCCCAGGCCTTGGCCTGGCCGCGAAGGTAGCCGGCTCGGCGAGCTGTCGCGAGAGCGCTCTCCAATCGCTCGCGAGCCGCGTTCGGGTCGAGGGAGATCTCCGTCCATCCGAGCTCAATCGCCGTGTCGATCTCGCCCTCGGAATCGTCGGCTTTCCTCCATAGTGATAACGCCTTTTCGAACTGCAAGACGGCCTGGCGAAAGTCGCCTCTCTTGCGATCGAGCAGACCTGCTGAAAGCCTCTTCTGCGCTTCCACCCGGCTGGAGTCTGCGGCGCAGACGGTGTGCTGCTCCTGGACAGAGAGCTCATAGCGGCCCGCGGCGGAAGAGTCCCGTGGCGCTGAGACGCGCAGGTGGTAGCCTCCCGCCACCGAAGTGATGAATGACAGGACCTCTACGCCTTGCCGGCTGACGGGACCGCCGGTCGCGAGTTCCTTCTCATCCGGCCCCCACAGGGTAAGCTCGACCTCGATTCCCTTGTGCTCCACGGAAACCCGCAGGTATCGCCCAGCCTTCAAGGAGAGAGGGACAGCGATGCTCTCCCCGGGACGGATCTCGCCCTGGGCCAGCCGGGTGGGCTTTTTCGGCTTCGCGGGTCGCGAGCGGCAGGCGGGCGCGGTCAGGGCGACGGCGGCTAGGCAGAGGGCCGCGGCGGAGACGAGGAACGGGCGGTAGGCGCGGCGAAGCTCGATGACAGGCTCCCCCTCGGATCGGCGGCGAGATCCCGCAAAGACAGGTGTTCCGAACCATTCTAGACCTGTCCGGGAACTCCGGTCCACCCGCGACCGCCGGTATGCCAGGATCGCAAAACTCCTGCCGTTGCAGAGTTTGTGACAGAATGCGCCTTGACTCCCAAAAGGAGCGCTATGCAGGCGGAAGATGCGGACGTGGTCGATCGTTATCTCAAAGGGGAGGCGCAGGCGGTGGGAACCGTCGACGGCTGGATCGCGCGCGCCGCCTATCCCTACCAGAGGCGGCTCAACCACCGCTGGGACGACGTCCTCCAGGACATCCGCCTGGAGGTCACCCGCCTCCTCATGCAGGGCAAGTTCCGCGGCGAGTCGAGCTTCAAGACCTATCTCTGGCGCGTGGTGAGCCACACCTGCCTCGACCAGATCCGCGCCGACAGCCGGGTGAAGTGGACCGAGCTCGACTCCGGGGACGAGGGGGAGGAAACGGCCTTCCTGGGAACCACCGCCGCGAACGAGGGACCCGGGGAGCGCTCCGAGGTCAAGGACCTGCTCCTGCGGGTGCTCGAACGGGTCCCCGCCGAATGCCGCGAGCTCTGGCGCATGATCCACGCCGGTCTCTCCTATCGTGAGATGAGCGCCCGGCTGGCGGTGGCGGAGGGGACGCTCCGGGTGCGGGTCCTGCGCTGCCGGGAGAAGGCGGTGGCGGCCCGCGCCGAGATCTGGCCCCGGGCCACCGTGTAACGACGGCGCGGCGGCAGCGCCTACCAAGGCGGGAGGAGCACAAGGCGCATGAACTGTCAAGAGGCAATCGAACGACTACCCTGGTGGCTCAACGGCTCTCTGGAGAGCGTGGAGCGGAGAGAGATCGAAGAGCATCTCGCGGGGTGCGCCCCTTGCCGAGAAGCTTTGGCAGAGACCCGCCTCGCCTGGGAGATCTACGCTCAGCACGTCCCCAGCGAGGCCCTGGTGGCCTACGCCTTCGACGAGCGGCCGGAGGGGATCGACCCCGCCCTCGTCGAGCGCCATCTCGCGGAGTGCCCGCAGTGCGCGGCCGAGCTGGAAATGGTGCGCTCGAGCCGTCTTCTAGGCGAGCACGACGAGATTGCGGTGATGCCTCAGCGCGGAGCCCCCGGGCGGCGGTCCAGGCCCGAACGGGGCTGGCAGGCGGCGACCCTCGCCGCTGGGCTGACCGGCCTGATCGCGATCGGCGGCTGGGTGGCGAACGTGCGGCAGGTGCGGGATCTGGAGCGGGTCGCCGCGGCCAGGACTCCGGCGGTCCAGGCAGCGGGGGGAGCCCTGGCGGCCAGCGGGAGGTACGTCTTCTTCGAACCGTCGACCCGTGGCCTCGCCGACGAGGTCAAGGAGGTCCGGAAGAGCGACGGCTACGCGGTGCTCACCTTCAATCCCACCTCGCGGGACGTCTACCACGAACACGCCTTCAAGCTCAGGAACGCGGCGGGTGTCGACATTCTCCCCGAATCCCGGCTCGGGCCACCCCACGACGGCGCCTACTCGGTGGTTCTCCCCCTGGCGGCGCTGCCGCCCGGCGACTACGTGCTGTCGATCTTCGGCGCCGACCCCGGAGCCCACGTCGAGCTCGATTCGCACCGCTTCCGCCTCGTCCCCTAGCCGCTCGCCGTGCCGCATGGCACGGCCCTTGCCACATACCGGGATGGGGCCGCCGATACCGGCGCCCCCGATGGAAGGAGAGCCGGTATGGACAACAACTCACTGATCATCGTCGGCCTCGTCGCCCTGGTCGTCGTCATCGCTCTCGTCGCCCTCCTCACCCGCCGCCGGAAGAGCGCCGCGTTGCGGGAGACCTTCGGTCCCGAGTACACCCACGCCGTCGAACAGCACGGCAACATTGCCAAGGCGGAGGCCGAGCTCGCGGCGCGGCAGAAGCGGGTCGCGAAGCTCGAGATCCGCCCTCTGCCGGATGCCGACCGCCGGCACTTCTCGTCGGCCTGGCGCGACAGCCAGGCCCGCTTCGTCGACAATCCCGGCGCGGCAGTCACCGACGCCGCCCGCCTGGTCAAGCAGGTGATGGAGGCCCGGGGCTATCCCATGGGCGACTTCGAGCAGCGCGCGGCCGACATCTCAGTCGACCATCCGCGGGTGGTCGAGAGCTATCGCGCGGCACGCGCCATCGCCCAGGCCAACGAACGGGGCGAGGCGTCGACCGAGAACCTGCGCGAGGCCATGGTGCACTACCGTTCCCTGTTCCAGGATCTTCTGGAAGACCGCGTCACCGGGGAGACCCCCGTGGAGACCGCCAAGGCCGTCCGCCGGGAGGAGCAGGAGGTCGCGGAGCCGGTCGGAGCGCCGACCCGGCGTTAGCGCAGGCGCTCTGCGGCGGCGCCCTCGATCGCCAGGCTTACCGGGTCCTGGAGGAAAGCGGCAACCCCCAGGTTGGCGCGTTTCCAGGCTGGATCGAGGGCCAGGGCGACCTCCCCGGAGCGCTGAGAGCCCGGCTGGGCGGGGAGCTGGAACGCCCGCACCAGCCGCCGCACCACGTAGTCGTTGCGCAGGGTCCGCCGGGCGTTCTCCCCGGCGCCGACCGGGGTCGAGAGATCGGTCTCGAAGAGCGCCACCCAGAGATCGAGGTCGCGCACCACCTTGGCGCCGCCGGCGAGGCTGGCGTCCACCCCGACCTTCAGCGAGGCCCCGGCGGCCGACACCACCGGATCGAGATGCAGGGCGACCCGCCCGGCCGGGGTCGCCCGGAGCGCCTCCTGAATCCGCCGCCGCACCTCGTCCGCCTCCGAGCCCACGCACTCGCTCTTGCCGTTGATCACCAGCTGCGGCGTGTAGACCCGACCCAGCCGGAAGGCTTCGGAGTAGCGGTTCTGCCGCCGCGACCAGTCGGCCGAGGAGAAGGGGTCGCGCCAGCCGATGTAGTTCCAGTAGTCGACGTGGAAGGAGAGCGGGATCACCCGGCCAGCGAGCTCTTTGTCCTCCCCCAGGTGGGTGAGCAGGCGGTCGGCCGGCGGGCAGCTCGAACAGCCCTGCGAGGTGAAAAGCTCGACCACGACGGGACCGGCCGGCGGCGTCGGAGACGGCGGCGCATCGCCCCCTGCCGCGCCGCGCGAGGCGCCCAGGGTGACGATGCCAAGACCGGCAACGCCGGCGAAACCGAGCAGAACGAGAGGGGCGAGGGCTTTCATCGACAGGGTCTCCTTGTGGTTCTCCATCCCTGATACGGCCGGAGGCGGCTGAGCGGATGGGAACCGGCGGAAGCTCCAGAACACCTCCCGAGCTTCGGAAACCTCTTCCGGAGCTTCCAAAATCCCTCCGGGACCCTCCAAAATGCTTCCGGCACGTCCGGAACGTCTTCGGGAGCCCCCGAAACGATTTTCGGCGCGTCCGAAACGATTTCCGGAGCCTCCAAACTGTTTTCGGAGCATCCGGAACCTCTTCCGAAGCCTCCGGAACGACTTTTGGAGCGTCCGGAACACTTTCCGGGCCGCCGGAAGCGTTTCGGATGCTCCGAAAGACGTTTCGGGAAGAGCCGGAGGGGGAAAGAGTCAACCCGGAGGGGTAAACCGCGCGGGGTGAGAGAAACCCGGTCGCGGTCGAACCTGGCGATGACTTTGCCAAGACCCTGTCAGTGCAGGAACATCGGCAGCCCCAGCACCCCCACCACCTTGGGCCGGTACTGGGCGCAGTCGTAGAAGCGGTCGACGTCCACCTTCTTGACCTCCCGCCCCACGGTCTCCAGGGGCACCGCGTCGTACCGGCCGCCCAAGATCGCGGTCATGAAGCCGGGCCGGCCGGCGAGGGCCAGGTCGGCGGCGAGGTTGCCGAAGTTGTTGGCCACCAGGCGGTCGAGGGCATCAGGGGGGCCGGAGCGCATGAGGTAGCCCAGCCGCTGGTAGATCACCCGCTCCCGGGTCTCCTCCTGGAGCGCGGTGCGCAGGTGGCGGCCGACGCCGCCCAGCTCGCGGTTGCCCACCGCATCCGCCTCGCCGGTCTCGAAGGGCTGCCCGCCCACCGGATAGGCGCCCTCGGAGACGGCGAGCACGGCGTAGGAGCTGGGGTTGCTCCGCTTGTCCTCGGCGAGCAGGCGGACGACTTCGGCGGTGTCGAAGGGGACCTCGGCGATCACCGCCCGGTCGGTGCCACCGAGATACGAGGCCAAGAGGCAGGTCTCCCCCGAGTAACGGCCGAACAGCTCGACGACGAGAAAACGCTCGTGCGAGCCGGCGACCGTCCGCAAATCGTTGATGAAGTTGATCGAGCGGGTGACGGCGGTCGAGAAGCCGATGCAGTAGTCGGTGCCGTAGACGTCGTTGTCCATGGTCTTGGGGACGGCGAGGAGGCCGACCCCTTCCAGGTGCAGGCGGCGGGCGAAGGTCAGGGTGCCGTCGCCGCCGATCGTCACCAGGACGTCCAGGCGCAGGAACTCCAGGGCTTTCAAGACGGACTGCGTGAGGTCGACCCGGCCCTCCGGATCGGGCTCCCCCATCTCCCCCTGGAGGTGCTCCGGCACCAGGTCCGCCCTGAGCAGGGCGGGGTTGATGCGCGAGGTGTGGAGGATGGTGCCGCCGCTTCGATCGATGGTGCGGGTGTTGGCCCGGGTCAGGGGAAGGACCCAGGCCGAGTTGTCGACGCCGTGGAAGGGGATGATGTGGAGGAGCGCCGCGTAGCCGCGGCGCAGCCCGATGACCTCGTACCCCGCCTCCTCCATGCGGTAGACGAAGGCCTTGATCGCATTGTTCAACCCCGGCACGTCGCCGCCGCCGGTCAGGATGCCCACCCGCTTGGTCACCGGCGGCTAGCTCCCCACGGCCATCCATCGGTCGATCAGGTCGACCACCCGGTTCGAGTAGCCCCACTCGTTGTCGTACCAGGCGATGACCTTGGCGTAGCCGTCGCCGCCGGCGTGGGTCGAGAGGGCGTCGAAGATCGAGGAGTGGGGGTTGCCGATGATGTCCGAGGAGACCAGCGCCACCTCGCTGTACTCGACGATCCTCTGGAGCGGCCCGGCGGCCGCCTCCTCGACCGCCCGGTTGATCTCCGCCACCCCCGGTTTCTCCCGCAACCGGCAGACCAGGTCGACGATCGAGCCGTCGGGCACCGGCACCCGCATCGCCATGCCGTCGAGCTTGCCCTGCAAGCGCGGCAGCACCTTCCCCACCGCCCGCGCCGCCCCGGTCGTCGTCGGGATGATGTTCTCCGCCGCCGCCCGGCTCCGCCGGAAGTCCTTGTGCGGCACGTCGGCCAGCCGTTGGTCGTTGGTGTAGGCGTGGACGGTGGTGACGAACCCCTCCTCGATGCCAAAGGCGTCGTCGAGGATCTTGGCGAGCGGCGCCAGGCAGTTGGTGGTGCAGGAGGCGTTCGAGACCAGCCGGTCGGTGGCTTTGAGCGTCTCGTCGTTGACCCCGACGACGATCGTGGCGTCGATCTCGTCCGACGCCGGGACGGTCAGGATCACCTTCTTCGCCCCGCCCTGGAGATGCTTGGCGAGCTGCTCCCGGTGGGTGAAGACGCCGGTCGATTCGATCACCACGTCGACCCCCAGGGCGCCCCAGGGGATGGCCGCCGGATCGCGCTCGGCGGTCATCACCACCTTCCGGCCGTCGACGTAGAGGGCCGCGGCGTCGCTCGTCACCGCGCGCGGGAAGACCCGCATCATGGTGTCGTACTTCAGGAGGTAGGCGAGCTGCTCGTTCTCGAACAGGTCGTTGATCGCCACCACTTCGATGTCTTTACGCTCGGAAAGAATGCGGAAAACGCTCCGGCCGATGCGGCCGAAACCGTTGATGCCGACGCGGATCATGACGCCACCTCCCGATGGGGCCGATTGGGATCGTCGAGCGCCTCGAAGCGGGCCAAAAGGTCGACGACGCGGTGGGCGTAGCCCCAGCTGTTGTCGAACCAGGTGAGGGTCTTCGAAACGTTGTCGCCGAGCACCATGGTGGCCAGGCCGTCGAAGGTCCCGGAGTACGTGCTGTGCAGGATGTCGGAGGAGACGATGGGGTCGTCCTCGTATTCGAGGACACGGGAGAAGCGCGGCCCCGAGACGGCGGTCCGCACCACCTCGTTGACCGCCGCGGCGGTCACCTTGCGATCGTGCCAGCAGACCAGGTCGACGACCGAACCGTTGGGCACCGGCACGTTCATGGCGAGGCCGGTGAGCTTGCCCTGGAGCTCGGGGAGGAGCGACATGACGACCTCGGCGGCGTTGGTCTCCTGGGGGATGATGTTCTCCGCCGCCGCCCGGCCGCGCCGCGGGTCCTCGGCCGGCACGTCGGCCAGACGCTGCTGGTTCGAGTAGGCGTGGACGGTGGTCAGGAAGGCCCGGCGGATGCCGAAGGCGTCGCCCAGGATCTGGAGCACCGGCGCCACGGCGTTGGCGGTGCAGGAGGCGTTCGAGACGATGCGATGCTCGGGCCGCAGCTGGTCGTCGTTGACCCCCATCACCACCGTCAGGTCCGGCGGATCGGCGGGCGGGGCGCAGAGGATCACCCGCTTCGCCCCCCTCTCCAGGTGGCGCGCCAGCTCCTCACGGGTGCGGTCGTGGGCGGTCGCCTCGATCACCGTGTCGACCCCGAGCGCTCCCCAGTCGACGTCGCCGGGCTTGGCGCCCGAAAGCATGGAGATCTGCCGGCCGGCGGCATAGAGATGGCCGTCGGCGAGGGAGACCGCTTCGGGGAAACGGCCGAGGATGGTGTCGAAGCGCAGCAGGTAGGCCAGGGCGGCGTGATCGGCGATGTCGCTGATCGCCTCGATCCGGAAACGGTCGCTGTTGTACAGGATGCGGAAAATGTTGCGGCCGATCCGGCCCAGCCCCATGAGCCCGATGCGGGTGGGCATGGTTCCTCCTTCTCAGAAAACGGGGGGCCGGCGTTCCGGGACGTCCTCACCCGGTCCGGCCGGCCCCTCAAGGACCGATTGTATACGGGGGCGGGCGGCTGGACCACTCGGCGAGCAGGCGGCGCAGGGTGGCGGGATCGACCGGTTTGACCAGGTGGTGGTCGAAACCGGCCTCCTGGGTGCGCCGCCGGTCCTCGTCCTGGCCATGGCCGGTGAGGGCGACCAGCAGCAGCCCCGGCCCCAGCCGTTCGCGCAGCTGCCGGGCGAGGTCGCAGCCGTCCATGCCCGGCAGCCCCAGATCGAGGAGGGCCACGTCAGGCGGCGGCGCCTCCGGCAGAGCCAGGGCGGCGAGCCCGGCGGCTCCGTCGGCCGCCGTGAGCGGCCGATGCCCCCACACCTCGACCAGGTCGGCGAGGCTCAGGGCGGTGTCCGGCTCGTCCTCGACGATCAGGACGGCGAGAGGGCGCGCCGGCACCGGTCCGGACTCGTCCCGCCGGTCCAGGGGGACGGCCGGTGCCGGAGGGGACGGGAGGACCGGCAGGCGGAGGGTGAACTCGCTGCCCTGGCCCGGGCCGTCGGAGCGGGCGGCCACCTCCCCCCCGTGCAGCTGGACCAGGCCGCGCACCAGGGCCAGCCCGATCCCCAGCCCCCCCTCGGTCTCCGCCGTCGGCTCACCCTGCACGAAGGGCTCGAACAGACGGCTCTCCGTCCCGGGGAGGAGGCCGATCCCGGTGTCGCCCACGGTGAGCACCACCACCTCCCCCTGGACCCGGGATTCGAGCCAGATCCGCCCACCGGGGGGGGTGTACTTGGCAGCGTTGTTGAGGAGGTTGGTGATCACCTGCTCCAGACGGTGGGGATCGGCGTCGAGAGGGACCGGGGCGGAGGGCACCTCGACGAGCAGGCGGTGGCCGCGCCGCTCGATCAGCGGCCGGCTCGATTCGACGGCGCCGTCGAGCACGGCGGAGAGCTCGACCCGCTCGCGGCGCAGCTCCATGGCGCCGCGGCGGATGCGGGCGAGGTCGAGCAGGTCGTCGACCAGGTGGGCGAGCTTCCCCACCTGCCGTTCGACGATCTCTCCCGCCCGCCGCCGGACGCTCTCCGCGGCGGTGCCGCCGCGCATCATCTCGGCGGCGTTGCGCAGCGGCGCCAGCGGGTTCCGGAGCTCGTGGCCGAGCACGGCGAGGAACTCGTCCTTGTGGCGGTCGGCGGCGAGCAGCTCCTCGGCCCCCCGTTTGAGCTCTTCTTCCAGGAGCCGGCGCTCGCTGACGTCGAGCTGGGTGCCCCAGGCGCTCACCAGCTTCCCCCCCTCGACCCGCCCGAGCAGCGACTGGATGAAATATCGGGACCGCCCCTCGCGGTCGGCCTCTTGCGACTCGGCTTCGATCAGGCGGTAGCCGGAGCGGACGAAGGCCGGCAGGTGCCGGCGGCGCGGATCGCCGGGCGGGAAGAAATCGCCCAGGCAAGCCCCCAGGAGGTCCCCGGGCTGCTCGAAGCCCTGCATCCGCGCCATCGCCGGGTTGCACTCGGTGACCCGGGCATGGCGGTAGAGGTGGTCCAGCTGCTCGGGCTCGGGGAGGACGATGGGCAGCGGCCGCGCGAGGTCGAAGCTCCAGATCCCCTCCGGGCTCTGCTCGAAGAAGAAGCGGAGTTGGGCCTCGCTGGCCGCGAGGCTCCGGGCACCGGGCCGGTGCCTCGGGTGCAAACGCGATCGAAGCGGACGCACGGCGTTCCTGGACAGCTCCCGCACGGCCGGGCACGGCCCCGGCCCCAGTAGGTTGAATACTCCGGGCTTCACCATACTACATCAAATGTGCAGATTTGTCTTGGCCGGGCGAGACCGGCAGGGGCCGGCGGCGCTGGTACAGTACGCCGTCGGCCCGTCCTTCCGGCGGGCCGGCTCCACATGCACGGCTGGCACCTCCAGGACCTCCTCCCCGGGCTCTACGTGGCCCTCCTCGCCGGGCTCCTCGGCCGGGCGCTCCGGCGCTGGTTCGATCCGGTGCCCGGCCGGGTCTTCGCCGCCTTCGGCGTCGTCCTCCTCCTGCTCCTCGGGCCGGTTTTGGTGGGCGGCCGGATCCTGCTGCCGGTCGAGATCCTCACCCGGGTCCCGCCCTGGCGGGTGCTGCGGCCGGCCCGGCCGTTCCTCGCCAACCGGCTGCAGCTCGACCTGGTGTCCCAGATCACCCCGGCCCTCGCCCTGGTGCGCCGCGCGGTGCGGGCCGGCGAGTGGCCGCTGTGGAATCCCTTGGGCGGGACCGGCATGCCGCTCCTCGCCGACCCCCAGTCGCAGCCCTTCGCGCCGCTCGTCGCCCTCGCCTGGCCGTTCCCCCTGGCGCCGGCGGCGGGGGTGACGGCGGCCCTGCGGGTGCTCCTCGCCCTGGTCTTCCTCTATCTGCTCCTGCGCCGGCAGAAGCTTTCCGCGCTGCCGGCGCTCGCCGGCAGCCTGGCCTTCGGCCTCGGCGGCTTCCTTCTCCTCTGGCTGGGCTGGCCGATCGCCAACTCGGCCGCCCTCCTGCCGCTCCTCCTCTACGCCGTGGCCTTGACCGCCGACCGCGGGGCGCGGCGCGACTTCCTCCTCCTCGCCCTGGCGGTGGGCGCGGTCCTCCTTGCCGGCCAGCCGGAGACGACGGTCAACGACCTCCTCCTCGCCGCGGTCTTCGGGGTGGCGAAGCTGGTGGAACGGCGGAGCGCCCCCCTCCTAGCCTCCCCCCTGCCCCAACCGTCCCCCTCCCAGGGGGGAGGGACCCGAGAGGGGTGGCGCCTCGTCCGCCGCTGGGTCCTCGCCGGCCTGCTCGCCGCGGCGGCCGCCGCTCCCCTCCTCCTTCCCGCCGCCGACTACCTGCCGCAGACCCACCGCAACACCCGGATCACGCGGCGCAACCAGCAGATCCTGCAAGAGCCGGTCCTCCAGGGTTGGAAGACCGCTCCCGAGCGCCGGATGCGGCGCCAGTACCTGGCCCAGCGCCTCCTCCCCATCGCCGCCCCCAACGCCTACGGCAACAACCGCTTCGGGCCCTACTGGGGGAACGACAACGTCAACGAGGACGCGGCGGCGTTCGGCGGCGGCGCGGCCCTCCTCGCCGCCCTCCTCACGGTGCTCCCGGCCGGGTTCCGCAGGCGACGTCCCCGGCGCCGTTTTCCGGGAGAGCGCCTGTTCCTTGGGGTGGCCGCCCTCTGCCTCCTCGTCCTCGCCCGTCCCCCGGGGATGCTCCAGCTGATCGCCGCCCTCCCCCTGCTCGGCAAGTCGGCGACCTTCCAGCACCGGCTGGTCCTGCCGCTCCTCCTCGCCGTCGCCTGGCTCGCCGCCTGCACCCTGGAGCGCTGGTGGCGGGAGGGGCTGCGGCGGGGACCGCTCGCCGTCGCCGCGGCCGGACTCCTGGGGCTCGTCGCCTGGGCCTATCTCCGGGCTGGGGCGCCGGCCGATCCCACCGCTCTCGCCGACCTGCGGCGGCAGTGGCTCTGGGGCCAGCTCGCGGTGCTCGCCGCCGCCGCCCTGGTGCTCGGCTGGCGCCGCTTCGGCCGCGCTCCCGCGCGCCTCCAGGGGTTTCTGCTCCTCGTTCTGATCGCCGGCGAGCTCCTCTGGATCCACCGTCCGGCCAACCCCGGGATGTCCCCCCGTTTCTACTGGCCGACGACCCCTGCGGTCGACTTCCTCACCCACCATCTCCACCCCGCGGACGGGTTCCGCACGGCCGCCCTGGGCAACGCCTTCCAGCCCAACGGCGCCGCTATCTACGGCCTCGCCGACGCGCGCTACACCAATCCGCTCCAGCCCTGGAACGCCGCGGTCGTGTTCCGCCCGCTGGTCGACTCGATCGACCAGGTGAACGACCTCTACTATCCCCAGGAGCACCCGCTCTACGGCTTCCTCGGGGTGCGCTACCAGCTGACCGCCGCGGGCACGGCGCTGCCGCCGCCCTGGAAGCTCGCCTTCACCGACCCGAGCGCCTGGATCTACGAGCGGCCCGATCCGCTGCCGCGGCTCTTCCTGCCGCCCGCCGCCGACCGGCTCCCCGGCTATCCCTGGCCGCGCTGGATGCGGCAGCGGCGGGAGTATGCGAGCACCGTTCTCCTGCGCGGGAAGCCCGGGGAGCCGCAGACCTGGCGGGCGCAGCCGGAAACCCTGCCCTCCCGGCTGGCGATCGAGACGATCACCGCCGCCCACCTGCGGGCCCAGGCCCACCTCGCCCAGCCCCGGCTCCTCGCCTCCAGCCAGTACCAGGACGGCGGCTGGCGGCTCCTGGTGGATGGCCGCCCGCACCCCACCGTCGTCGCCGACGGCCCGTTCCTCGCCGCCTGGCTCCCCGCCGGCGAGCACCGGCTGGATTTTGTCTACCGCCCGCGCACGTTCCTCCCCGCCTGCCTGCTCGCGGCGCTGGCGCTGGCCGCCGCGGCGCTCTGGTGGGTGCCGCGGCCGCGGTAGGGGAGTCGCGCCGTCCTCGCCGTCCGAAGGGCAGCGACGGTGGCCTACGTCTCCTGGTCCTGGCGGTCGGCCTCGCGCAGGTGGAACTGGAGGGCCTCGCGCAGGTTGCGCATGGTCCGCACCTGCGTCAGGTCGACCCCGATCTGGACCAGGGTCTGGGCGATCCCCGGGTTGATCCCGGTGACGATGCACTCGGCGCCCAGAAGGCGGATCGCCTTGGCCATCTTGATGAAGTGATCGGCGGTCTTGGTGTCCATGACGTCGATGCCGGTGATGTCGACGATCGCCGTCCGCGCCTGCTTGGTGACCACCATCTCGAGCAGCGACTCGGTCATCTCGGCGCTCCGCTGGCTGTCGACGATGCCGACGACCGGCAGGCAGAGGACGCCCGCCCAGACCTCGATGATCGGCGTCGACAGCTCACGCATCGCCGCCTGCTGGAGCTCGATCATCCGCAGCTGCTCTTCGAGCTCGCGGTTCGCCACCTCGTGCCGGCCGAGCGCCTCCTTGAGCGCCCGCTTGGCCCGCGCCAGCTCCTCGACGAAGGTGGTGAAGGCGGTTTCGAGCTCGGTGAACTCGTCCCTCTCCTCGTGCGCGTGGAGCAGGTTCAGGCAGGCCTCGTACTGCTCCTGCGCCGCGTAGGCGAGCGCCTGGATCACTCCGTTCAGCCGGTTGGGGTCGACCCGGATCGGCTGCTCCTGAGGGTCCGCCTTTTGGGGATCGTTGCTTTCGCTCATCGCTGCTCCCTGATCGAATGCTGCAACGTAAAAGTCATGTTCGTCTCCGTCCCGTCGCCGGCTCACGCCGGAGATGGACCGTGATCTCCTTGCCGCCCGCGTCCTGGCGGCACTCGAACTGATCGGCCAGGCGCAGCACCGCGCCCAGCCCGGTGCCCAACCCACGGCGTCCCAGGATGTCGGCCGGATCGATCGGCCCCCGGTCGTTGCAGCCGTCGGTCAGGGCGATCTCCAGGTTCTGGAAGGGGGGACCGACGTCGCGCGCCACCACCCGGACCGTGCCCAGGCCGTCGGTGTCGAACGACAGCCCGATCTCGCCCTGGACGCCATACTTGGCGATGTTCGAACCGAGCTCGGAGACGACGATCGCGAGCTCGGCCGCACGCTTCTTCCCGAGGCCGAAGAGCTGGCCCAGGCGCTGCGCCTCCCGGCTCGCCCCCAGGGCGTCCTCACGGCGGCGGACGGGGATGAGCCGCTCCGCCGGCGCCACCTGGACCTCCGCTCCGCTCTCCGTGGTCGCCATCGCTAGCCCGCGATCTCCGCCCGGCGCCGCTGGCCCGGGGTCAGCTGCTCGGTGTCGCGCAGGTGCGCCTGGAGGGCGTCGCGCAGGTTGCGCATGGTGCGGACGCCGGTCAGGTCGACCCCAATGTGGGTCAGGGTCTGGGCGATCGCGGGGTTGATGCCGGAGAGGATGCACTGGGCGCCGAGCAGGCGGACCGCCTTGGCCATCTTGATGAAGTGGTCGGCGGTCTTGGTGTCCATGACGTCGATGCCGGTGATGTCGACGATCGCCGTCCGCGCCTGCTTGGCGACGATCATCTCGAGCAGCGTCTCGGTCATCTCGGCGCTCCTCTGGCTGTCGACGATCCCCACCACCGGCAGACAGAGGACCCCCGCCCAGACCTCGATGATCGGCGTCGAGAGGTCGCGGATGGCGGCCTGCTGCATCTCGATCATCTGCAGCTTGGCCTCCAGGTCGCGGTTGGCCTGCTCGTGCTTGCCGAGGGTGTCCTTGAGGGCCGTCTTGGCGTCCGCCAGCTCCTCGACGAAGACGGTGAACGCCGTCTCCAGCTCGCCGAACTCGTCGGTTCGCTGGCCGGCGCTCTTCAGCAGGTCGAGGCAGGCCGCGAACTCGTCGACGGTGGCGAAGGACAGCGCCTCGATGACCTTCTGCAGGCGGCGCGGGGGGATCTCTATGATTTGCGGCTCGTTCGGCATCCGTCCAGTTCTCCTCGCGAAATCTCGTTCTCAGGCCGCTCCTTCGAGCAGCGGGTTGTCGCCATAGCCGACGATCAGGGCGGTGGCGTCGTCGTGCACCCGCCCCCACTGCTCCACGATGCGCCGGGCCACCAGCGCGGGCGGCCCCGGCAGGCAGGCCTTCAGGTTGCCCCGGGTCGAGATGCCGTCGCTCATCAGGCAGTAGATGTCGCCCAGCTCCATGCGCACCGGCATCGGCCGCGCGACGCGCAGGTTGTGCCCGACGATGCCCGCCAGGCAGAAGACGCTGGGCGGCTTGCCGGCCAGGGCCTGCACCTCGACGTTGCCGATGCCGCAGAACTCGCCCCGGCCGTCGGGGCCGACCTTGAGCACGCCGACGGCGGCGCCGCGGGTGGGCTTGAGCTCCTTATGGCAGCGCATCACGATGGCGCTCGCGGTGAGCGCGGTCGACTCGCGGATCACCTCGACGGCGCGCACGGCGGCGACCGCGGACTCGTGGCCGTGGCCGAGACCGTCGATCACCGCGGCGAGGAAGCCGCCTTCGCTCTCCTCCACCACCAGGTAGCTGTCGCCGCACACGGTGAGCCCCATGAACGGCCGGCTGTAGCCTCCGTAGATCACGATCACCGCTCCCCCTTGAAGACGCAGGTGACGGTGGTGCCGCGACCGGGAGCGGTGTCGAGGTGGAACTCGTCGACCAGCTTCTTGACCGCCATCAGACCCTTTCCCATGCCGCGCGTCGAGCGGTAGGTGCCCTCGAAGATCTCGGCCAGGCGGGCGGAGTCGATGCCCGGTCCCTTGTCGCTCGCGACGATCTGCAGGCGCGCCCCGTGGGCGTCGGTGAAGGCGCGCAGCTCGACCTTGCCGCGGTCGGCGTAAAAGACGATGTTTCGGGCGAGCTCGGAAACCGCGGTCGCCACCTTGACCGAGGTGAACTTGGAGAGGCCGATGCGCACCGCCTCGGACCACGCCTCCAGGCGGGCGGTCGCGATGTCCTTCTCCTGCTGGATGTCGAGCGTCTTGACGGCGGAGCGCCCGGTGTCCCGGCGGTCGCCGGCCCCGACCGTCTCGCCGTTCAACACCCGCGAGCAGGCGGCGACCAGCTCGGCGGCCCCGGAGCGCGCGAAGAGGCGGACCGAGTTCTCGAGCTCGTGCATCACCGTGCGGCGCTCGGTCTCGCTGATCTCGGCGAGCGGCCGGCTGGCGAGCGGCCCCAGCCGGTTGAAGATGCTGCGCTGGGTGATCTCGGTGATCGATCCGGAAAGGACCGCCGAGATCGCGCTCTCCACCGTCTTCATTGCAGCAGCTCGAGCTTCTCTAGGGCGAGGTCCAGATTCAGGGCCGTGTTGACGGAGTCGAGCTCGACGCCCATCTCGATCAGGGTCATGGCGACGGCGGGACGGATGCCGACGATGTAGCATTCGGCGCCCATGTAGCGCACCGACTTGCCGATGTCGTTCAGGATCCGGGTGATGTAGCTGTCGATGATCTCGACCGCGGAGACGTCCAGGATGATCCCCTTCGCCCCGACGGCGCGCACCCGCTCCATGATGGCGGCCTGAAGGTTCAGGGCCAGGCGGTCGTGGAGCTCGGTCTGAATGCTGACCAGGAGACAGTTCTTGATCTGGATGATCGCCAGCTCTTGGTCACCCCGCAGGTTGGAGGCATCGTCGGAGGGCTCGTGTGCGTGCGCCATGTCGGACCGGTTCTCCCAGGCGGCGCCCGGGCGCCACCACCCCGCGGTTAGCTGGAGCCGCCGCGCTGAGCCAAAACTCACCTGGAACCGCCGCGACGACGTCTGCCCCGTGCTCTTAAAGTGGCTTACGTTTTAGCATACCGTGCCAGGGGAGTCCAGCCCGGGCGCCCTCTCGGGGCCCCTCCCCCCCCACCCGGGCCGGGAGGTGAGGGTTGCTCCTTATGCCCTTTCATCTATCTCTTCGTTGGTGTAAACTCGCGGAACTGTCTGTTCCTCACAGTCTTGAAGCAGGAGAGCGGGGCGTATGCCGGCGACACTCAACCAGCTGTTGAAGGCCATGGTCGAGCAGGGGGGGTCCGACCTCCACATCACCACCAACTCCCCACCCCAGATCCGGGTGGACGGCGTCCTGAAACCGCTCAACATGCCGCCCATGACGCCGACGGAGACCAAGCAGCTCGCCTACTCCATCCTGACCGACAACCAGAAGCATCGGTTGGAGGAGAACCTGGAGATCGACTTCTCCTTCGGCATCAAGGGGTTGGCCCGCTTCCGCGCCAATGTCTTCCACCAGCGGGGCGCCATCGCCGCCGCCTTCCGGCAGATCCCCTACGAGATCCGTGGCTTCCGCGAGCTCGGGCTGCCGGCGGTCATCGAGAAGCTGTGCGAGAAGCCGCGCGGGCTCATCCTGGTGACCGGCCCCACCGGCTCCGGCAAGTCGACGACGCTCGCCGCCATGCTCGACAAGGTCAACCGCGAGCGGCACGAGCACATCGTCACCATCGAGGACCCGGTCGAGTACCTGCACAGCCACAAGAAGTGCATCGTCAACCAGCGCGAGCTGCACGCCGACACCCATAGTTTCAGCAACGCCTTGCGCTCCGCCCTCCGCCAGGACCCCGACGTGGTGCTGATCGGCGAGATGCGAGACCTGGAGACGGTCGAGGCGGCCCTGCGCATCGCCGAGACCGGCCACCTGACCTTCGCCACCCTGCACACCAACTCGGCGGCGCAGACGATCAACCGCATCGTCGACGTCTTCCCCGCCCACCAGCAGGGGCAGATCCGGGTGCAGCTCTCCTTCGTCCTCGAGGGGATCGTCTGCCAGTCGCTGCTGCCGCGGGCGACCGGCAAGGGACGGGCCATGGCGATGGAGATCCTGGTCCCCAACTCCGCCATCCGCAACCTGATCCGCGAGGACAAGGTGCACCAGATCTACGGCATGATGCAGACCGGCCAGTCGAAGTACGGGATGCAGACCTTTAACCAGTCGCTGGCCGGCCTCTACTTCCGGCGCCTGATCTCTCTCCAGACGGCGCTCGCCCGCTCGTCCTATCCCGACGAGCTCCAGGAGATGATCGCCCGCGGCCCCGCCGCGTTGAACATCGCGTTGACTCCCGCCGAGGCGCGGGAAGTGGCGCAAGGAGCCAAGTGATGCCCAGCTTCGTATGGAAAGGCAAATCGCTGCGCACCAACCAGCTGCAGGAGGGCCAGCTGCTGGCCGACACCAGAGACGCCGCGATCGCCGTCCTGCGCCGGCAGCAGATCCAGGTCACGACGATCAAAGAGAAGGGGCGCGAGATCCCGGTCATGCGCCGCCTGCCGCAGCGCATCGGCGCCAAGCGGGTGGCGATCTTCACCCGCCAGTTCTCGGTCATGCTGGACGCCGGCCTCCCCCTCGTGCAGTGCCTGGAGATCCTGGGCGACCAGGAGGAGAACCGCGCCTTCCAGACGATCATCAACACGGTCCGGAGCGACGTCGAATCGGGCGCCTCCCTCGCCGATTCGATGCGCAAGCACCCCAAGGCCTTCGACAACCTCTACACCAACATGGTGGCGGCCGGCGAGGCGGGCGGTATCCTGGACGTCATCCTGCAGCGCCTCTCGACCTACATCGAGAAGGCGGTCAAGCTGAAGAGCCAGGTCAAGTCGGCGATGATCTACCCCGTCGCCATCATCGTCATCGCCGCCTTCGTCGTCTTCATCATCCTGTGGAAGGTCATCCCGGTCTTCGCCCAGCTGTTCTCCGGCCTGGGTGGCGAGATGCCGCTCCTGACCCGGATCGTCATCGAGTCGAGCAACTTCATCGGCCGCTACTTCCCGTTCATCCTCATCCTCCTGGTCGTCGGCGGCGTCGCCTTGAACCGCTACCACAAGACCTACCGCGGGCGGCGGGTGCTCGACGGGATCCTGCTGCGGATCCCGGTCCTCGGCATGCTGCTGCGGAAGATCTCCGTGTCGCGCTTCTGCCGCACCCTCTCGACCCTGACCGCCTCGGGCGTCCCCATCCTGGACGGCCTGGAGATCACCGCCAAGACCGCCGGCAACGCCATCGTCGAGGACGCGGTCATGTCGGTCAGGAAGAGCGTCGAGGAAGGCAAGACGATCTCCGAGCCGCTCGCCGAGACCAAGGTCTTTCCACCCATGGTGGTGCAGATGATCAACGTCGGCGAGCAGACCGGCGCGCTCGACCAGATGCTGTCGAAGATCGCCGACTTCTACGAGGACGAGGTCGACACCGCGGTCGAAGGGCTGATGAAGCTCATGGAGCCGGTCATGATCGCCGTCCTGGGCGCCGTCATCGGCACCATCGTGGCCGCCATGTACCTCCCCCTCTACTCGGTGCTGTCGAAGATCGGGTAGACGAGCCGGCGACCTGCGGAGCGGCGGGCCGGGTAGAATGACGTTCATGCCCGGCCCTGCCCGCCCCTCTTCCCCCGCCATGCCGGCGATGCCGCCCCTGGCGCGCCAGCTGCGCTGGTACATCGCCATCCGCGTGGTGGCGGTGGGGAGCGTGCTGCTCGCCGGGTTCCTCGTCCAGCTGGCGGCGGGGCCGTCGGCGACCGAAACCCTACCCCCCTTCGTCCTCTACTCCCTGGGCGGCCTGACCTTCGTCGCCACCCTGGTCTACATCGGCCTCTTCCCCCTGCTCAAGAACCACTATCCGCTCCACGCCTACATCCAGTTCCTCGGCGACCTGCTGCTCATCACCGCCCTGGTCTATGAGGCGGGAGGGATCGCGAGCCCGTTCTCGCTGCTCTACCTGATCATCATCGCCGTCGCCTCGACCCTCCTGCGGCGCCGTGCCGGCATCATCGTGGCGAGCGCCGCCTATGCGATGTACGCCTCCCTCCTGGTCGCCCTCTACTACGGCTGGGTCACTCCGCACGACCTGCGGCCGCCCCCGGAGCCGGATCTCCTCTGGCGGCTGAACTACAACCTGGCGGTCCATTTCGTCGGTTTCTACGCCGTGGCTCTCCTCACCTCCTACCTCTCGCAGCACGTCACCCGGGCCGAGCGCGAGCTGGAGGAGAAGAGCGAGGACCTGGCCGCCCTCCAGGTGGTGCACCGGGACGTCATCGAGTCGATCAGCAGCGGCATCGTGACCTCCGATCTCGACGGCACGATCACCAGCGTCAACCGGGCAGGCCTGTCGATCCTCGGCCGGCCGGAGGGAGAGCTCCTGGGGTCGCCCATTCAGAGCTCCGGGTTCTTCTCGGACGAGCGCTGGGCGGAGCTCACCGCGGCCTCCGAGCAGCGCGGGCGGCTGCGCGCCGAGGTCGAGGTCCGCCGCGGCGGGGGGACGGCCTACCTGGGCTTCTCGATCTCCCGGCTGACCGACGCCGCCGGCACGCAGCGCGGCTACATCGTCATCTTCCAGGACCTGACCCGCTGGCGGCGCCTCCAGGAGGAGGTGCGGATGAAGGACCGGATGGCGGCGGTGGGCGAGCTTGCCGCCGGCCTGGCGCACGAGATCGGGAACCCCCTGGCGGCGATCTCCGGATCGGTCCAGATGCTCTCGGGGTCGTTCGCGAGCGACGGGGCGCAGAGGAAGCTCATCGACATCCTGCTCAAGGAGAGCCAGCGGCTCGACCGCACGATCAAGGGGTTCCTCCGTTTCGCCCGGCCGCGCGAACGGGCGAACGTCCGTTTCGACGTGGCGCGCCAGCTGGCCGAGAATTTCGAGCTGCTCAGAAACAGCGACGAGGTCTCGGAGCGCCACCTTCTGGAGCTCGACCTGGAGCCCGACTCGGCCTACCTGATCGCCGATCCCGACCAGGTGAGCCAGATCTTTTGGAACCTGGCCCGGAACGCTCTGCGCGCCATGCCCGAGGGGGGGACGCTCCAGGTGGTGGGGCGGCTGGGCGACGACTGCTACCGCGTGCAGTTCAAGGACAACGGGCGCGGCATGTCCGAGGAGCAGCGGGCGAACCTCTTCCACCCCTTCCAGTCGTTCTTCGACGGCGGCACGGGGATCGGCATGGCGATCGTCTACCGGATCGTCCAGGAGCACGGCGGCGACCTGGCCGTCGACAGCCGTCCCGGAAGCGGCACGACCATCACGGTCGAGCTGCCGACCGCCGAGGCCTGGGCCTCTTCGACCGCCATTCCCGTCCTTCCCGCGGAGGCTCCCTGATGAGCGCCCAACGCCTGCTGATCGCCGACGACGAGGAGAGCCTCCTCGACTTCCTCTCCCTCCTTTTCCAGCAGGAGGGGTATGAGGTGGAGACGGCGCTCTCGGCCGAGGCGGCGCGGAAGGCCCTCTCGGCCCGGAGCTACGACCTCGTGCTCTGCGACATCTTGATGCCCGACGGCAACGGCCTCGACATCCTGAAAGAGATCAAGGCCGGCAACCCCAACGCCGCGGTCATCATGATGACGGCCTACACCTCGACCAAGTCGGCGATCGAGGCCATGCGGCTCGGCGCCTACGACTACATCTCGAAGCCCTTCGACGTCGAAGAGCTGAAAATCATCGCCCAGAAGGCGCTCGAGAAGGCCGAGCTGGTGGACGAGAACGTCTACCTGCGGCGCGAGCTGGAGCAGAAGTACACCTTCAACAACATCATCGGCAAGAGCCCGCGGATGCAGGCGATCTTCTCGCTCATCGAGCGGGTGGCGCGGACCAGCTCGACGGTCTTGATCCACGGCGAGAGCGGCACCGGCAAGGAGCTGATCGCCCGCGCCATCCACTTCGCGAGCCCCCGGGCGTCGCGCCGGTTCCTCTCGATCAACTGCGGGGCGCTGCCCGAGAACCTTCTGGAGAGCGAGCTCTTCGGCCACGAGCGGGGGGCCTTCACCGGCGCCGTACGGGAGAAGAAGGGGCTCTTCCAGGAGGCCGACCGCGGCACCCTGTTTCTGGACGAGATCGGCGAGATGACCCCCTCGATGCAGGTCAAGCTGCTCCGCGCGCTCCAGGAGAAGACGGTGCGCAAGGTGGGAGGCAACGCCGAGGAGCCGGTCGACGTGCGGATCATCGCCGCCACCAACCAGGAATTGGAGGAGCGGATCGCCCAGGGGGAGTTCCGGGAGGACCTCTTCTACCGCATCAACGTCATCCCCATTCACCTGCCGCCCCTGCGCCAACGGCGGGAGGACATCCCACTCCTCGTCGACTTCTTCCTCGGCAAGTACAGCCGGCAGATGGAGATCCCGACGCGCCAGATCTCGGTCGACGCAATGAAGATGCTGGAGAGCTACGACTGGCCGGGGAACGTCCGCGAGCTCGAAAACCTGGTCGAGCGTGCCCTGGCCCTCTCCCACTCCGAGACCGTCACCACCCGCGACCTGCCGATCCACCTGCTCACCAACCGGCGGAGCAACTCGGACCTGATCACCCTTCCCGAGGAGGGGTTGGACCTGGAAGCCTACCTGGAGGACATCCGCGCCCAGCTCATGGCCCAGGCCCTCGACCGCACCGGCGGCGTCCAGACCCAGGCCGCCGAGCTCCTGGGAATGAGCTTCCGGAGCTTCCGGTACTACGCGAAGAAGGCCGGCTTGAAGGGTGGGGAGAGCGGCGAGGCCGAAGGGGAGGGGGAGTAGGCGTCAGGGAGCGGCTCGATCCCCCGCACCGACCGGCTGCAGCCACAGGATGTCGTCCCGATGGCCGAGGAGAACCGGAGGGGTACGGCAGGTCTCGACGAACAGGGCGGCCTCGCCGAAGCGCTCATAAGGGCCGCTCCACTCTGCCAGGCCGAGCCGGTGGAGCGAGGCGCTCCGGCAGGCGACCCCCTCCCTTCCCTGGCGCTGCCAGCGCACGGCGGCGCGGCGGGTCGTGCTCCGCGCCACTCCCTCCGGATACGTCTCGGGGAACCCCGCCGCGGCCACCCCGCGAGCGGTCGCCACGTCGACCAACTCGCCGCTCCAGCCGACCTCGACCAGCCGCGGCCGGTAGGCGGGCTGGAGGTCCAGGAGCTCGAGGCCGGCAAAGCCCAGGAGGTCGCGGGTGACGGCGCGCGCCACGTCGAGGCTCAGGCAGCAGTAGAGGGCGGGGAAGTCCGCGGTGTTCCAGCGCCGGTCCCCCATCATCTGGCTCCAGGTGCCGTCGAGCGGATCGCTCCAGCCCGCCCGCACGACACGGTAGAGGGGACCGGCGAGGGTCAGGGTCCGGAGCGGCTTCATTTATCCTTGATACACGAGGGCGATCTCGTAGTGATCGACGGCGGTGACGATCCGCCCGCGCAGGATCCAGTCGAGCGCCGACTCGCCGTCGAAGAGGCCGGCCTTCCGGCGCACCACCTGGGCCAGCCGCTCGGGCCGGAACATCGCCTCCAGGCGGCTCAGGGCGGCATCGGCGCGGGCGAGGTCGGCCAGACGCTCGTCGGGGATCGGGTGGCTGCCGCGCTCCCAGCGCCGCACGGTCTCCCCGGAGACGCCGAAGGCGCGGCCGAGCTGGTCGTAGGAGAGCGACAGGCGGGCCATGAGACGGCGTGCGGCCTCGCGGCCGCGGCCCTGCTCCTGAACGCCACGCAGGACCTCGAAAACGGCGAGGTTGAAGAGGACGAGCAGCTCCTGGTCCGCCGCCGGATCGGCGAGCGGCCCGATGGGGGCGCCGTAGTGGAACCTCCCCTCCCGCACCTCGGTCGTCCAGCCGCGGGCATGGAGGGCGTCGACCACCCGCTCCCACTCGGTGATGAGGAGGTGCCAGGCGAGGTCGGGGGCGCCGTGCCGGTAGCCTAAGAGCACCGGGAACGCCGCCTGGAGGACAGAGAGGCGGACCAGGGGGGCGAGCTCGGGAGCGACCTTCGCCGCCTCGCCGAGCTCGGCCAGGCAGCGGTCCAGCTCCAGGACCACCTCCCGCACGGTACCCGGGTCGGGCATCTCCGGCCCGGCGAGCCGCTGGGCGACCGCTTCGATCCGGCGGCGCAACTGGCGTTCGGTTTCGTTCCCGCTCATCGCTGCATCTTGCCACACGAGTGGCACATCCGCAAGCCCCTACCGGAGCACCGTTGTCAATCGCCGCGTGCTTCGGATATCTTACAAGGCTCTGGAGAATCGGACGTGGCGACGATCAAACCCATCATCCTCCTGGCCGACAGCCAGCTCCTCTTCTACCGTGACGAGGAGGGATCGTTCCTCGAACGGCGGGTGCTGCCCCTCTTCGCCGAGGAGGAGCCCGACCCCATCCTCGATCCCAAGGCGGCCTACCTCGGCGCCTCGAACGGCGACGCGCCGGAGTTCTACGACCTCTTCCTGTCGGCGATGTCGGCGATCGGCATCCGCACCTGCCGCCTGATCCCCGCCGAGCCCTCGCAGACCGACCGCGACTTCCTCGCCGAGGCGGATCTCATCCTCCTCGCCGGCGGCGACACGCGGCGCGGCTACGTCGCCTTCGAGTCGGCGAAGATCAAGGACCGGATCATCGAGCGCTACTACGGCGGCGCCCTCCTCCTGGGCGTCTCGGCCGGCGCCGTGCAGCTCGGCTTGAAGGGCTGGGACGAGGCGGCGGAGAAGATGTTCGACACCTTTCGCCTGGTGCCCTTCGTCGTCGACGCCCACGACGAGCCCTCCTGGAGCCGGCTGCTCAAGGCCGTGCCCCGGGCCGGCGAGCATGCCCGCGGCTTCGGCATCCCGACCGGTGGCGGCGCCATCTACCACCCCGACTATTCGGTCGAGCCGGTGCGCCATCCGCTGACCGAGGTGACGGTGAACGAAGAGGGCGAGGTGCGCCAGGCGCTGCTCTTCCCCGGCGAGCGGTCCGAACCGGAGGCAGGAACTGCCGCCGGGGCCGAGCTCCTCCCGCCAGAGCAGGGGGGCGGAGCCGATCCGGTCAACTAGGATCGGCCCCCTCTCTGGATGCGGCTCCTCGCACTCTCCGACCTCCACCTGCGCTACGAGGTCACCCGCAAGGCCCTGGAGGCGCTCCCGGCCCACCCCGAGGACTGGCTGATCATCGCCGGCGACGTCGGCGAGACCGAACAGCACCTCCGCTTCGCCCTGGCGGTCCTCGGGCGGCGTTTCGCGCGGCTCTTCTGGGTGCCCGGCAACCACGACCTGTGGACCGTCCCGCCCCATCCCGGCGAGCCGCGCGGCCTCGCCAAGTACAACCGGCTCGTCGCCATCTGCCGTGACTATGGCGTGCTCACCCCGGAGGACCCCTACGTCGAATGGCCGGGCCCCGGGCCGAGCTGCATCATCGCCCCGCTCTTCCTGCTCTACGACTATACCTTCCGGCCCGACGAGATCCCGGTCGAAGAGGCCGTCCAGTGGGCGGCGGAGGAGAACATCCTCTGCTCGGACGAGGTGCTGCTCTACCCCGACCCCTACCCCAGCCGCCAGGAGTGGTGCGCCGCCCGCTGCGCCGCGACCGAGCCCCGCCTCGAAGCCGCCGCCCGGCGGGCGCCGCTCATCCTCGTCAACCACTTCCCCCTGCGCCGGGAGCTCGCCGTCCTGCCCCGCGTCCCCCGCTTCTCCATCTGGTGCGGCACCCAACGGACCGAGGACTGGCATCTGCGCTTCCGCGCCCACGCCGTGATCTACGGCCACCTCCACATCCGCGCCACCAAGCACAGAGACGGCGTGCGCTTCGAGGAGGTGTCGATCGGCTATCCGCACGACTGGGACCCGCGGCGGGGGATCGAACCCTACCTGCGGGAGATCCTCCCCGGGCCACGCCCGCCGGAGATCAAACCGCCGGCTTGACCCCGAGCGCGCGGTAGAGCTCGCCCGCGTCGTAGACCGTCCCTCCCTTGATCGTCAGGACCACCCGGTGGATGTCGGCGATCTTCGCCGCCGGATCGCCGTCGACGAGGACCAGGTCGGCCAGCTTCCCCGGGGCGACGACGCCGCGGTCTTCGTGCCGGGTCACCCGCGCCGCCCCGAGGGTCGCGATCTGGAGCACCTTGGGGGCCGGGATGCCCGCCTCGACGTAGAGCTCAAGCTCGTGGTGGAGCGAGAAGCCGCCGAGGGCGTCGGTGCCGGCCTCGATCGTGATGCCGTTGTCGTAGAGCGCCTTGACCATGGCGAGAAGGGCCTTTTCCGAGTCGCGGTAGCGTCCGTCCATCCCCGGCGGCACGGGCAGGCCGCCGCCGGCGCTGAAACTGCGGCGCACCTGGGGCGGCAGGCGGTCGGCCACCGCGGCGAGGACCGGGCTGATCTGGCCGGGCCGGGCGAGGAACATCTCCTCGAAGGCGTTCACCGTGGGATCGACCGCCACGTTCCTCTCCTTCAGGAGTTGGAAGAAGGCGCGCACCTTCTCCGAGGAGAGGTCGAGCTCGGCGGCGTGCTGGGCGACCTCGATGAAGCGCGCCGGGGTGCGGGTGTCGGGGACGGGCAGGAAGTTCAGGAAGAGGAAGTTGACGTGCTGGATCTCGTCATACCCCGCGCGCACCGCCTGCTCGGCGGTCATGAAGGCCGGGATGTGGCCGGAGACCCGGAGGCCCAGGCTGTGCGCCTTGGCGACGATCGCCGGCACCAGCTTGGGGTCCATCGAGCTGTAGATCTTGATCTGCTCGTAGCCGAGCTCTTTGTAGCGCTCGACCCAGGCCTCCGCCTCGGCCTGGGTCGAGACCAGCACCTTGGTCGGGCCGGCGTAGGGGCCGGGGCCGTCCATGAAGCCGGCGCGGATCACCCGCGGGCCGATCGCCTGGCCTTTGTCCCAGCGATTTTTCAAGGCGGTCAGCTGGTCGACGTCGTTCGCCAGGTCGCGCACGGTGGTGATCCCGGCCGCCATGTTCAAGAGGCCGTCGTTGTCGGTCAGGTGGGTATGGAGGTCCCAGAGGCCGGGCAGGAGGGCTTTCCCTTTGGCGTCCACCACCTCCGCCCCCGGGGGGATGGCGACCGCGCCGTCCGGCCCCACCGCCTGGATGGTGTCGCCGACGACGACCACGGTGGTGCCGGGGCGGCTCTCTCCCGTCGCGCTGTCGAAGAGGCGGGCGCCGGTGATCGCGAGGCCCTTCTCCGGCCGGTGGGCGAGGCGGGCGGCGAGCGCCGACTCGCGCTTCTCGTCGGCGACCCGCTGCGCCGCCACGAGCTGCGGCATGGCGTCCTCCCAGCCCTCGCGCACGAGGGTCGACCAGCCGTCCGAGGAGCCGAAGAAGCTGCCGTCGGCGTCGAGCCAGAGGGCGCTCGGGGTGAAGCCGAGCCCCGAGACGGAGACCTCCTGGACGGTGCGCGAGTGGCCGCCGGCCTTGGCCTTGAGCTCGACCGTCCCCAGCCGCTCCGCCGAGGCCTCGCCGACGGGCAGGAGCGGCAGTTTTCCACCGGGGGCCGCGAGCAGCGCCCGGGCGAGGACGGCGTAGGCTTCCGGTGCCCCCTCCAGCGGGACGTAGAAGGCCGGTCCCGCGGCCGGGGCTCCGGCGTCCTCGGACGAGTTCTTCCAAGTCGCCCGGCCGTTCGCGAGGGTGAACCGCTCGGTCACCGGGTTCTTCAGGTAGTCGTGGCCGGTGACCTCGAGCGCCACCGGTACCCCGCCCGCCCCGAGCGTCCAGCGCATGATCTCATCCGGGCCACGGCCGCGGTCGTTGAAGACGAAGTGCGCCTCCCACGAGCCGTCCGGCTTGTGCTCCACGGTCTCGGTGCCGGCGGTCTTGCCGGAGAGGAAGAGGGTATAGCGGAGGGGAGCGGGCTGGGCGGCGGCGAGCGCAGCGGGCGCTGGAGCAGCCAGCAGGGCGGAGAGCAGGGGGAGGAGGACGTAGGTTCGCATGTCTTCTCCTACGGCGGGCTCGCCAGGAAAGTTACGGAGAGCTACCGATGCGGCAGGAACGCCGAGAGCCGGAGCTTGAGCTCAGGGAGGGGGATCTCGCGCCGCTCGCGCACCGGCACCCGGACCGTCCCCAGGACCGGAACGTCGAAGCGGAAGTCGGCCTCGATCTCGTAGACCGGCCGCGGATGGTCGGGGAGAGTCTTCAAGATCCGCCCCAGGTCGTCGTAGCGGATCGTCACCGGCACGGTCACCCGGGCCGCGCCGCGCGCCGGGATGTCCACCCGGTTCGTCTCCGACCCGGCGAGGAAGCGCTCGCCGTTGACCCGCACCCGGTAGTCGACGCCACCCAGAGGCAGGCGCATCCGGTTGGGGTTGGTCACGTCGAAGTCGAGGACCAGGTCGGCCCCCTCGCGGGAGAGGCCGGTGAGCGAGGCCTCGGCCAGCTGGACCTTGGGGCGCGCGAAGAGGTGGCCGGAGCCGGCGCAGCCCGCGAGGGCGAGGAGACTGGCGAGGATCGCGAGGGAGAACGCGGAACGCCTCGCCGTGAGGACCTTCTGCGCCCGGTTCGCCATGCCGGCAGTCTATCAGGTCACTCTGGCGGAGAGTGGAAGCCCTCAAATTGCAACTCAAGCCGCTCCAATTCGAATTCGAGCCACCCGAATTGCAATTCAAGCCGCTCGAATTCGGAAACAAGGCGTAAGAATTTAAATTCAAGCGGCTGGAATTCGAATTCGAGCCACTCGAATTCGAAAAGAAGGCGTAAGAATTCGAATTCGAGCCGCTCGAATTCGAATTGGAGTCACTTGAATTGCAATTCGAGGCGTTTGGGAAGGGTCCGTACTGCCTCCACACCGCCTCCAGGTCGTTCCGGATGTTCCCGGAGTCGTTCCGGAAGCGCCCGGAGGGGTTTCGGAAGTGTCCGGCCGTTCGGACCTGCGACCGCACGCCCCGCTTGACTTCCGCCTCGACGCTCGATAGAGTCAACGCGCAATCCAGCGTCTCTCTCCCCAGGAGGTGAACCGCCTCACCAGCTCAGCAGCGTAGGTCCCAACATCAGGCGGCCGTCCCGGCGCGTGTCCGGAGAGGCCCAACCTCAAAGCGGCCCGGGCGAGTAGCGAGCTCACCCGAGCCAGATCCCGCAAGGAGGAATGATCCATGCGGAACCATGAAGATGGTAGCACCCCCCGTCCGTCGAACGCCTTCACCCCCGAGTTCCTCGCCCGTCTCGACCAGCACGACGAACCGCTGACCGCGGCCCAGGCCGACGTCGCCGGCCCGTGGATCGTGGTGCCGGTCCCCAGCCCCGGTTGGGCGGTCCTCCGCCAGGGCGAGAGCCTGGCCGCCGGCGACGTGCCGCGGGCGGTCTTCCTCCACCGCGAGCGGGCCCTCCTGGCCGCCGCGGTCCTCCCCGGCACCGGCTTCGATCGTCTCTTCCGTCTCCAGCACGAGCGGAGCCCCGAGGGCTACGCCGTCGAATCAGGCGGCCAGGTCGTCGGCTACCTTCACCACTACGATCCCGAGCTCGTAACCGCCATGCACACGGCGGAATCTCTCACCCGGCTCCCCGAGTGCCTCACCCGGGTCCTGGAGGCGAGTGGTGCCGTGGCCCTGGAGAGGACGGGGCGACTGCTGGTCGAAGGAGAGCGGACGGCGCCATAGGCGGATAACGCGAGATCTTCTCCCTCCCGGGGGCGGTCTTCTCACCGCCGGGAGGGCAACTCTGCCTCCAAGAGGTCTGGGCGGGGGGGCCCTCCTCCCTGGCAGGGGGTCGGTTGGTTAGGCCCCGTTATCGGCACCTATCGGGCAGCGTCTGTTGGTGAGTAGTAGGGCTATCGCTGCGCACCCTCCTCAGCTCTCTTAGGGTAGAGGCGGCTGTTGCGGCCACTTTGCCACCCAGATGATCTGGGGAAATGTTGCTCCAAGCGCATTGACGACTCTCTCATCGGCGGTTACCCACGGACAGTTCTCACGCAGGCTGAGCGCGAGATACATAGAATCATAGACAGTGCGTTGGTGGGTTACGGCCAGCCGGTACGCTTCTTCTAACAATGGCGCGCAGGAGGTCACCGCGAAGGACATCAGGTGAAAGGCAGCGAGGATCTCTTCTGCATCCTCTGCGGCTAAGCCCTGAAATCGGTGCTTCTTCCAGACGATATTGCCCACCTCCGCATAGAGGAGGTCCGGCGCGAGCAGGGTGAGCGAGCCGACCTCATACGCCTCGAGCAGGCAATGGGCTTCGACCGAGTGGGGCTCTTCCACAAACCACTTGACAGCGACACTACTGTCCACCACGACTCGGTCCGTCATTATCGTGCCCGGTCTTCCCGGACGTCAGCTACACTGTCGGGGAATACGCCGTACCTGGCAGAGAGGCGTTTCCGCAGGGCATCGATCCGCGTCACGGCTTCTTGCCGGGTACGGATGGTATCTTCGCACGACTGCCAGACCTCCAGCAGTTGCGTAATGCTGTTGCAGCCGCGTGCGTGAGCAGTCTGCTGCAGCCGGGTATAGAGTGCGTCTGGAATCGTAACGGTTCGACTCATTGGGATGCTCCTGCCTCGCTGCCGCTCGATACAGAGGCAGCAAGCTAATGCTACCACGGCGATCTCCCCGCAGAGGCCTCTCGACCGTGCGCCCCTTGGCCGCCTCAGCGGCGACGCGAAGTGTTCATGGCTTGCTCTCTTCGCTGCTCAAAGGCTTAGTGTGTCCCACACCCCACGCCCTTAGTTCGCACGGAAGGATCTTCGTAGCAGCCAGCTATGCAACCTGGCTGCGTGGAGTGACCACGATCGAGACGCGAGCGCCCGCGTGGCCGAGCATCTCGATCAAGCCATCGACACTGAAGCGGTCGATCTTCCCTCGCATGAGATCGCTGATCCTCGGCTGCGTCACCCCCAGGAGCTCGGCGGCTGCGGCTTGGGTGAGTCCCTGGGCTTCGATCAATCTGGTCAGCTCAATCATCAAATCAGCTCGAACCTTGAGGTTCTCTGCCTCGTCTTCACTGAAACCGAGATCCCGAAATACATTGCCGGATGAGCGTCGAGCTCGGACCGTCATTTGCTTCTCCTTTCCTCACGGCGTAGGGTTTCCACCTGTTTGAGACGCCTACGCGCCAGAGCGAGATCTGTATCGCGAGTTTGCTGACTTTTCTTCTCGAAGGCGTGCAGCACGTAGACTGCTTCCTCAAACTTCGCCACGTAGATGACCCTATGTTCGACATGGGTGTGGATTCGAATCTCGTTGACGCCTGGCCCAACGCTCAGCATGGGTTTCCAGTCGGTCGGCATTGAGCCGCGCTGGATTCGGCGCAACTCGTAGCCGGCAACCCTCCGGGCTTCTGGGGGGAAGTCCCGCAGATCCTCGAAGGAGGCCCCAATCCAGATAAGGATCTTATCAGGCACGTGGCGAGTATACAAATACGTGTATGGACCTACAAGTGTAGGATGCCGGCCGGCTGCCATCGCAGTGCTGCTGGCAGGGTAGAAGTCCCCGGCGCCACTGTTCCACCGCAAGCCCGAAGATCCGCCGGGAACTCTACGAGAGCTACAAGCATGGGCGCGGGGGTGAGGCTCCGCTCACTCCGCCCGCAGGGCCACCATGGGATCGACCCGCGCCGCCCGACGCGAGGGGAGGTAGACCGCCGCCAGAGCGACGCCCACCAGGCCAACCGTCACCGCGGCGAAGGTCTGGGGATCGGTCGGGGCGACGCCGAAGAGCCAGACGCGGAGCAGGCGGGAGAGGGCGAGTGAGCCGGCGAGCCCCAAGAGGACGCCGCCGGCGATCTGCGGCAACGCCTGCCGGAAGACGAGCAGATAGAGGTCGCGGCGGCCGGCGCCGAGCGCCATCCGCATCCCCATCTCCCGGGTGCGCTCGGCCACCAGGTAGGACATCACGCCGTAGATCCCCGCCGCGGCGAGCGCCACGGCGAGGGCGGCGAAGAGGCTCAAGAGGACGAACGAGAGGCGGCTGTCGGAGACCGATTCGGCGAGGATCCGCTCCATCGGCTTGACGTTGAACACCGGCTGCTCGGGATCGACCTCGCGCACGGCGGCGATCAGCGGGCGGGTCAGGGCTCCGGGATCGCTCTGGCCCCGCACCACCAGGGTCATCTCGGGAATCCACTCGTTCTGCGCCTGGAGATAGGAGAGGTACCACTGCGGCGCCGGCGGCCGCGAGAGGCGCGCCTCGCGCACGTCGTCGACCACGCCGACGATGGTGAACCACATCTTCTCCTCGGGCCAGCCGATCCGCCTCCCCAGCGGGTTCTCGCGGGCGAAGTAGCGGCGCGCCAGCTCGCGGTTGATCACCGCGACGCGCGGCGCCCCCCGGTCGTCGCGGTCGGCGAAGTCCCGGCCGGCGAGCCGGCGGATGCCGAGCGCCTCGAAGTAGCCCGGGCTCGCCGACCGCACCTCGGCGAACGGCTTCTCCCCCGCCCGCGCCGGTGGCCGTCCCTCGATCGCGAAGTCGCCGTTGATCCCCCAGTTCTGGAGCGGCAGGGCGTCGACCCAGCCCGCCTCGCGGACCCCGGGCAGGGCGCGCGCCCGTTCGAGCACCGGCCGGTAGAGCGCCGCGCCGAGCTCCCGGCCGGCGTAGCGTCGGGCCGGGGCGGAGAGGTGGAGGGTCAGCACGTCTTCCGTGACGAAGCCCGGGTTGGTCCCCTGGAGGTTCCAGAGTGTCCGCAGCATCAGGCCGGCGCCGACGAGGAGCATCAGGGCGAGGGCGAGCTCGGCCACCACCAGGGCCGAGCGCAGGCGGCGCTGCCGGTGGCCGGATCCCACGCCGCCGCGGCCGGCGCCCTCCCGCAGACCGTCCAGCGGATCGACCCGCGAGGCGGCGAGAGCGGGGGCGAGGCCGAAGCCGACCGCGGTGACCAGGCAGGCGGCGAACAGGAGGCCGAGCACAGAGCCGTCCAGGTGGGCCTCCGCCGCCCGCGGCAGGTTGGCGGCGGCGAACCGCGACAGCAGCTGCACCCCGGCGCGGGCGACGAGCAGGCCCACGGCCCCGCTGAGGAGCGCGAGGAGGAGGCTTTCGACGAGGAACTGCCGCACCAGCCGGGCCCTGCCGGCGCCGAGCGCGCCGCGCACCGCGACCTCCCGCCGGCGGTGGGCGGCGCGGGCGAGGAGGAGGTTGGCGACGTTGGCGCAGGCGATCAGGAGGATGAAGGCGACCGCCCCGGTCAGGGTGAGGAGGACCGGCCGGGCCGCGCGGACGACCGCCTCCTGGAGCGGCACGACCTGCACGCTGCGCCCCTCGTCCTCGAGCTTCGCCGCCACGTACCGGCGGGCGATGGCCTGGAGATCCGCTTGGGCGGCGGCCGGGGTCACCCCGGGCCGCAACCGGCCGACGACCGAGACGTAGTGGTTGCCGCGAACCTCCTGCTCCCGCGCGGTGAAGCGCAGGGGCAGCCAGACCTCGGTCGCCGCCGTACCCGGCGGGACCGTGCCGCCGCCCGGCGGGAACTGAAAGGTTTCGGGCATCACCCCGACGACCGTGAACCATTCGTCGTCGAGCTTGACCGGCCGCCCGATCACCGCCCGGTCGCCGTTGAAGCGCCGCCGCCAAAGGCTTTCGGAGAGCATGGCGACCGCCGGCGAACCGGCGCGATCGGCCTCGGGCGGGAACACCGTCCCGAGGAGCGGCGGGACCCCCAGGGCGCGCCACAGGCGGGCGCCGACGAGGACCGCATGGACGCGCTCGGGCTCGCCCCCTGGAGCGCCGCCCTGGAGATTGCGGTTGCGCCCCACGAACGGCACGAGAACGCTGAAGCTATGGCTCTCGACGCGCCAGTCGTGGAAGTTGGCGGGAGAGGCGGGACCCCAGCCGGAGGGCAGGAAGGTCTCCTGGACCACCACCAGACGCTCGGGGCGCGCGTAGGGGAGCGGCCGCAGGAGGACCGAGCGGACCATCGTCCACAGGGCCGCGTTGGCCCCGAGGCCCAGGGCCAGGGCGGTCACCGCCACAGCGGTGAACGTCGGGCTCTTACGCAGCTGGCGGCCGCCGTAACGCAGGTCCTGGAGAAGCCGATCGAACGCCCCTGTCCCGTCCATCGTGGCACCCCTCTTTCGTCAAGAGAGGCGCCACGATGTCGCGGCTCGACGGCTCTGGACCGCCCGCCGACCCCACTCGAACGCTTCTTCGTTCAAGGGGATCATGGCGCACTTCTCTTTCAGGGCAAGACGGATCGCGGTGAGGAAAGTTTCAGCC